>JAGAWN010000101.1 GCA_017941355.1 Ruminiclostridium sp.
ATCGTGTGCAGGACTGTCGGTAAAGCGGATATTGTTAAAATGAAAGTTGAAGAATTCAGAAACCTTGTAACAGAATAAACTATGGATATAAAGATCACACCCTCATTTCTTTCCGGAAAAATAATTGTTCCGCCGTCAAAGAGCATTTCTCACCGTGCGCTTATCTGCGCGGCACTGGCTGACGGACAGAGCCTGCTTCACAATGTTCTCGACTGCGAAGACACACGCGCTACCGCTGACGCACTGACTGCTCTTGGCGCGGCAATAACTGCAAACGGTGCCGACGTGACCGTTGACGGTATCGGTTCACCTGCCGTGAACGCGGACATCGACTGCCGTGAGAGCGGATCGACTCTGCGCTTTATGCTGCCTGTGGCAGCCGCGCTCGGTACTGCGTCTGTATTTGACGGACGCGCGAATTTACCCAACAGACCCATAACACCGTATCTCGACGAGTTTCCGAAACACGGTGTTACTTTTGATTCGGACAAAATGCCTTACCGACTGCACGGTAAGCTTACCGGCGGAGAATTCCCCGTTACCGGTGATATCTCATCGCAGTTCATCACGGGCTATATGCTGGCTATGCCGCTGACCGGCGAGAACTGTACGATACATCTCACATCTGAACTCCAGTCCCGCCCCTATGCTGAGCTTACAGCCGACGTAATGAACACATTCGGAGTTTCGGTGGATATAGGAACAGACGATTTCCGCATAAACGCCGGAAGCACGTTCAAGCCTCGTGAATATACCGTGGAAGCGGATATGTCACAGGCAGCGTTCTTTCTTGTCGCAAACGCGGTCGGCGGCAGCACGGAACCGGTGAATCTCAATCCCGACAGCAAACAGGGCGACCGTGCGATCGTTGACATTGTAAGAGAATTTGAGAGAAGCGAGGGCATGGCGTTCGATGTGAACGCGGAGGATATCCCCGACCTTGTACCGATACTCACGGTGCTGGCGTGCTTCGCGGACGGAACTTCGCATATCACCGGCTGCGGGAGGCTGCGCATAAAGGAATGTGACCGGCTCGCGGCGATAAGCACCGAACTGAACAAACTCGGTGCGCGGATAGAAGCAGGTGCGGACTTCCTGACAGTTCACGGTGTAAGGGAGCTGCACGGCGGTGACTGCGATACCTACAGCGACCATCGGATAGCCATGTCACTGGCAGTCGCGTCACAGCGATGCACGGAACCGCTTATAATACGCGGCGCGGACTGTGTATCCAAGTCTTACCCGGAATTCTTCACAGACTTTATTAAACTCGGAGGTAAGTACGATGTCATCTGAACTCAGATTCGGGGATTTTTCGGTCTCTGTTTTCGGCGAATCCCACGGTGCCGGTATCGGCGCAGTCATAAACGGTCTCCCGTCCGGCGTAGAACTTGATATGGACAAGATACTTGACTTCATGGCAAGACGCGCTCCCAAAAAGGACGGTATAAGCACCGCAAGAAGCGAAAAGGATATGCCGGAGATACTTTCGGGATTTTATCAAGGCAGGACTACCGGTACTCCACTTGCAGCGATAATACGCAATACCGACACACGTTCTCAGGACTACGGCAATATCTCGACTGCCGCACGTCCCGGTCACGCGGATTACACCGGTTTTGTGCGCTACAAGGGCGCAAATGACCCCCGCGGGGGCGGTCACTTCTCCGGAAGACTCACTGCTCCGCTGGTATTTGCCGGTGCGGTATGCGGTCAGATACTTGAACAGCGCGGGATATACAGCTGTGCGCATATTCTCTCGATCGACAACGTATATGACCACAGATTCGTCGAAACGGAAATAGACCGCGAACTTACGGAACAGATAAAAAAGCGCGAGCTTCCCCTCATAAATGAACGTAAAGCGGAAGAAATGAAAGCACGGGTAAAGACGGCTTCCGAAAAGCTCGATTCCGTCGGCGGTATGATCGAATGTGCAGTCGCGGGAGTCCCTGCGGGTATCGGCTCCCCGATGTTTGACGGCATAGAAAACCGGATCTCGCAGGCTGTGTTCGGGATCCCGGCAATAAAGGCCATAGCTTTCGGACGAGGGTTCGGCTTTGCGGATCTGTACGGTTCCGAGGTAAATGATACCATGTACATGGACGGAGATACCGTAAAGACAGCAACCAACAACAACGGCGGCATCTACGGCGGTATATCGAGCGGTATGCCGATCATTTTCACAGTTGCGGTACGTCCTACCCCGTCTATCGCACAGCCGCAGAAAACCGTGGACTTCATAAAGAACGAGGACACCGAGCTTGTCATAAAGGGCAGGCACGATGCCTGCATAGTTCCGCGCGCGGTGCCGGTGGTAGAGGCAGCTGCCAATATCGCGGTTCTTTCATTTCTGATATAAATAAGGTGATACGATTGGAAAACAGCACAAACGACAGAATAGATGTATGCGTTTATCTGTGCCACATATTAGAAAGATTCGGGGAACTGCCGGAAAGCGTTATCGGCGAGATAATACTTTCCGCGTCACCGTCGGATTATTTCGATGTTATGGGTAATATCGGTTTCATGCTGGATAAAGGTATCATAACCGAAAACAAGGTGAGCGGTGAAAACCTTTACTCTCTGACAGATGAGGGCAGACAGATCGCCGAAAGTCTCTCTACCGCGCTTCCGCCTACTTTGAAAGAGCGCACCGAGACCGAGGGCGAACGCATAGTCAGGCGCAATGACCGTGAACGCTCGCTGCGCTGCGATATCGTACACAACCGGCAGCTGGACAGATACGATCTGAATGTGAAGTTTCTCAACGAACTGAACGGAGACACGATACTTGACCTTACACTGTACGCGCCGGACGAGAAAAAGGCGGTAGAAATGCGGGAACGCTTTCTCTCGAAGCCGTCATTCATCATCACCCGGATAATGAATATGTTTCTTAAAGATGATTTTTTTATGTTTGACAAATAAACGGAGGTTACTATATGAAACCAAACAGAATTATTGCCGGAATTGCGGCTCTTGCAGTATCACTGACATCACTTGCCGGCTGCGGCAGCGGCAATAACGGAAACGACACAGAAACAGCAGCGGCTTCAACACAGTCCGCAGATACACCCGACTCTGTACAGCAGTCGGGCGCAGATCCCGCAGGCTCCTCGTCATCGCTTTCCAACCCCGTGGCAATGACGGCGGACGGCGATGTTGACATGACTGTTGCATTACAGTACGAGACAGACTTTGACGCACTGCTCAAACAGCTTGACGAAAAGAAAGTAAGCGACGATCACCCGGTCTCGGAAAACACCAATCCCGAAACACTTGAACTCTACCGCTGGCTCAAAAGCATTTACGGCAAGCAGGTGCTTTCCGCCCAATCACTCGGAAACTCACAGGACAAGGATTTCCTCACCTATTATATCAATTCCGAAGATATGCCCGCAATGAAAGGTTTTGACTTCATATTCAAGACCTCGACAAACGGCGACGGTGAGGACTGGACACAGATGGCGATAGACTGGCACACCCAGTCCGGCGGCATTTGCTGCTTCTGCTGGCACTGGAATGTTCCCTGCGACATCAACGACCCCGATAACAACGGTACCGCGTTTTACACCGAAGGAGCAAGCAACGGTCAGGCAAGCACAAATTTTGATATCGCAAAGGCGGTAACTCCCGGTACAAAAGAATATGAGCGGGCTGTACACGATATCGACCTTATCGCGCATGAGCTTCAAAGACTCGAAGCCGCAGGAGTGCCGGTACTGTGGAGACCTCTGCACGAAGCAAGCGGCTCATGGTTCTGGTGGGGCATAAAGGATAAGGAACAGGTAGCCGAACAGCTTTATCAGAAGCTTTGGTATATGATCTATGACCGCCTTGAAAACTACCACAAGCTCACCAATCTGATATGGGTATGGAACGGTCAGACCAAAAACGCGGGCGTGCATGAAAACACATACGATATCGCGGGTATAGACGTTTATCCGCAGAAAGAAGATCACAGCGTTCTTGAAAGCGATTTCAACAAGCTGAAAAAGATAAGTGCCGAGGGAAAGATGCTGGCACTCACCGAATGCGGATATATCCCCGATTCAGATGAACTTTCGGCAAATATGGACAGCGTGAAGTGGCTCTATTATATGCCGTGGAACAGCAGCGGAATGGGCGACGGCGCATTTATCTGGAAAGGCACTACGCTTGTGGGACTTCCGATCATCAACGAGGAGCGCAACTCCGCAGAACTTATGAAGAAAGTAATGACCTCCGATACCGTAATAACATGGTCAGAACTGCCGTCATTCGAGGGAACCGAACACGAGCTTCCGCTTTCGGTCAAAATGGCACTTCCGGATATCGAGTTCCAGAAGCAGAAGGACGCTGAAAAAGCAAACGGCTGATAAGGAGTCACAAAATGGAAATATCACTTACCAACGGCGGCGCGTCCGTAAAGATACTTGACAAGGGCGCGGAGCTTCGCTCGCTGAACCTTTCGGGAAAAGAACTTATGTGGTGTGCTGACCCGACGTTCTGGGGAAAGTCGTCACCTATCCTGTTCCCGATGATCGGTAATCTGCGTGGAGACAAAACTATTATTGCGGGACAGGAATACTCGATCACCAAACACGGCTTTGCGCGGGACAACGTCTTTTCATACAGCAAAACTTCAGAAAACAGTGCTGTTTTTAAATTCTCATCGAATGACGAAACAAGGAAGTCATATCCTTTCGACTTTGAGCTTAAACTCAGATACACGCTGAATGAAAACAGTCTGGAAATGCTTTACAGCGTCACAAATACCGGAAACGCGTCAATGATATACTGCATAGGCGCTCACCCGGCTTTTGCCTGCCCGAACGAAGAGGGAGCGGCGTTTAACGATTACAAGCTTGTGTTTTCCGAAGCTGAAACGGTAAAAAGCCCGATAATGAATCTTGACACCCGTATGTGGGGTGACAATGACCGCATCGAGCGGCTGAACAAC
>JAGAWN010000102.1 GCA_017941355.1 Ruminiclostridium sp.
CGAGATACATTCCTGTGATTATCGTTATAGCCGTGATCGGCTTGAACAGCGGTATGAAACGCCCGAACACGCACAGTGCGATCATAACGGAAGCTATAACCATGCGGCGGGTACCGGTCTTTTTGCGTTCATACCCGGAAACAAACACGAACAGCGTCATTACCGCTACTCCGAGAGATATCAGAAGATGTTTGCTGTTGTCGAACACAGCGGCGCCGAGGAACGCGAACACCGGTATTATCACGAACGGGAACGCGAACCTGATGAATCTGCGAATCCCGGCATTCTCAATCGTTATCATTGCGCACCGACCTTTCTGCCGTTCAACCTGCATAGCTCGGCTGTTCTTTCGGCAGTGACCGCTTTCCGGAAATGCCCGCGTGTGATACGGCTTGCGGCGGTGGTATAGAAGCTGTTTTCGGAGAAGAATTCCTCCGGCGGTGCGACCGACACTATCTCTCCGCGGAAAAACAGTGCGCAGCGATCCGCACACCCTGCGGCGAACTCAACATCATGCGTGACCGTGACAATGGTCATACCGCTGTCCGCGAGAGTGCGCAGAAGGGAAGAGATGTTCCGCTTTGAGGCTCCGTCAAGTCCTTTAGTCGGCTCGTCCAGCAGCAGAAGCTTCGGCTTCAGCGCAAGTACCTTCGCCAGCGCAGTGAGCTGCTGTTCACCGCCGGACAGGTCGTAGGGGTGCTTGTTGAGGTGCGGAGCAAGGTCAAAGGGAAGTACGTCCGGCTCAACTCCTGCGTCCTCCAATTCCTCACGGACGGTATTGCGCAGGAATACGGTCTGAACGTCCTGCGGCAGAAGTGCAAGACTTTCGTTATATAATGACTGGTTTTTGTAATCTTTGATTTTTTTACCGAACACGGAAATGCTCCCGGCATAAGCTCGCAGTATGCCGGAAGCGCACATGAGGGCAGTGGATTTGCCGGAGCCGTTCCCTCCGAGTACGCAGAAGATCTCTCCGGTGCGCACTTCAAATGTAAGTCCTCGAAGCGCATCGGGAGAGCTGCGTTCGTACCTGAAATACACATTTGTGAACGAGAGCGCGGGAGCAGCGTTATCATCGGCTTTGCGGGGAGTATCGGGCTGCTGTTCGTTCCCGTAGCTGCGTACAAGTTCACGTCCCTCGCGGACTGTGAGCGCACATTCCGGCTCGCCGAGCATCGCCGAGATCCGTGCCGCAGCGGGCATTCCGCACATGATGTCCTTGTGGGAGTAAAGCGTTCTCAGCACATCACGGGGAGTTCCAAACGCTGCAACTGCGCCGTTTTCAATAACGAGAAGCTTGTCGCACAGCGGTATTACTTCTTCAAGGCGGTGTTCGGCAATAATAACTGTCAGTGAGAGGTCGCGGTTCAGTTTCTTCACGGTGTTTATGAGATCTGTGGCGGTTATCGGGTCAAGCTGTGCAGTGGGTTCGTCGAGGATAAGCAGCTTAGGCTCCGTGACCATGACGGCGGCGAGATTTATCAGCTGCTTTTGTCCGCCGGAAAGTTCGGAAATGCTCTTGTCAAACTTGTCCTCAATGCCGAAGTAGCTTGCCATTTCTGCGGTACGCCGCGCCATCTGAGGCTGCGGAACGCCCATGTTTTCAAGCCCGAAGGCAAGCTCATGCCACACCTTGTCGGTGACGATCTGCTGTTCCGGGGACTGCATGACAAAGCCGATATCGGCGGCGGGGCAGTCTGAAAGCGGTTCTCCGCGGAATGTAATATTTCCGGAGACTTCTCCCAGCGGGGAAAGCTGCGGTTTCAGCAGCCGCAGGAGCGTTGATTTGCCGCTGCCCGTAGCACCGCAGAGTGCTATAAACTCACCCTCCTGCACGGAGAAAGTGATGTTATTTAATGTCGGTGATTTTGCGGTAGGATAGGTGAAACTCAGATCTTTGATATCAAGTATTTCCAACGTACAGCCTCCTTCCATTCGAGTGCAGCGGGCATGAACGAAAGCAGCCCGTAAGAAGCGTATGCGGCGCAGGCAAGCGGCGAAAGCGATATACCGGACATTGCGGGATAGAATGTGAAGTCGATGCCGCCCAAAGCTAAAGCAGAAATGTTCACTGTTGACAACACTATGCACAATACAAGGAAAACGCCGTCCGGCAGAGTAAACCGGAACAGCGAAAAGCTTGTGCGTCTGTGTGAACCGTAGCCCCGTGCGTCCATGCTGTCGGCGGTGATAATGCCGTTTTCCAGCGCCCATGTCGCCATAACAGAGAATATGCGTACTTCGCCTTTCAGCGTGTCTGCAATGTTGTCGCCGCGGTAGATGCCGAGAGCTTTCTGTGTGCTGCGTATCTTCCCGGTCTGTCGCCGCATCAGCGGTACATACCGCAGTGCCATTGAAAGTATCAGCGACGCTTTCGGAGACAGCTTTCCGAAAACATACATCAGCTTGTCGGCTGTCATTATCATGGTAAAGGTGCGGAACCTGTACAGCACCGAGATCATCATTGCGGCTGCACAGACCCCGTATATCAGTGCTTCAAGAGTGATCGGACTGTCATTCACAACGAACAGCACCGTGACTCCGTTGTGATACCAGATCGGATTTATCAAAGCAAGGACAGCGAACAGTAGCAGAAAGGAAAGGTGCAGCTTAACACTGTTCCTTTTGCCCAAAGCAATGAACAGCATGATCGAACCGAGCAGCGAAAGTGTGATAATGACAGGGTGCATACAGAACATGGCAATGCCTACAGCGCAGATGTAATAAACCGCGATAACTGCGGGGTTCAGCTCTGTAAAGCCGCGCATATCATCACTTCCTTCCTGTGTCAGATGTCGTTTTCGTCGATGAACCTGTACACTATCTTTTCGGAGAAATACGCCGCTTGTCGTTCCTCCTGCTTCTCGGTAAGACCGAGATCGTTCAGCCATTGGTAGTAGTGGGTCAGTTCGTGGGCAAGTGAGTTTATCTCTCCGCAAAGCGCGGAGAACGTGTCATGTTCGGCGCGTATTTCCTCAAAATCATCGGCAGCAATGCGGATATAAGGCTCCAGAGTGCGGTCAAAGGGTCCGAAGAATGTTGCGGAGACCTGTGTTCCGTCTTTTGCACGCAAAGTCTTTGTGTGCTTAATGTACACATTTACGCGGATCGGGAACGGATAATTTTTGCGAAGCCACGCAGCAAAAAGCAGGAAAAACTTCCGCAATGTGCTGTCAATGCCGGGTTCAAAATGCAGCCTCAGTCCCGTCCGCAGACCCGGCTTATCAGTATAGAAAGACTTCCAGTCCTCACATTTCCACGGGTTCACACGCTCACCCCCTACAGGTCGTTTCCAAGTTCGCAGGTATAAAGCCACTCGATCACGTCGCCGTCGGAAAGTTTATAGTCCGAACACATAACAAACGGGGAATCCCCGTTCACATGATAGATCCAGCCGGAAAGATCGCCGTAGTCATACTCATAGAGATAGGCAATGCCGGCGATGTATGTTCCGTTCACCTGTAACTGCAGGTTATAGCGCTTGGCTGCCTCGGTGAGAATGTCGTAAGCCGTATCGCCGTCGGCTATCTCAAATTCCGTGGGAGCAAGAATCACACCGTCGGCAGGCACATACGGAGAATCGCTTCTTCCGACGACAGTGTCACATCGTATAGACATTGTTACGGTTCCTGTGGCGTTATCTTTATGAACGACAGTTCCGCTGTAATAATCCTCGCTGCTGCGGAAATCTGTGAAGAACACGAATGCCGCCGCTGCTCCGCCGACTATGAATACCGCAATGAAATTGGACATTCTGCGTTTTTTCAGCAGGAAAAGAACGATGCACGCTACCAACGCGGCACCGCCGATAATGCAGTACGCGGCGGGTTTGTAGCTTGCGGACTGCGCCGCCACGGCAGTCGATTCCGGTTCTGTGACCGGGGCGGCTGACGCTGTTTCAACAGGCACGGTCACAGGCGGTAAAGTCTCTTCCGCTGTCTGTGCAGGTTCGGAGGCTTTCTGAACAGGGAAGTCGTACAGCCGTTGCCCGCCGTTTTGCATGATCGTGTATGCGGTCAGTGACAGCAGTGCCTGGATCGTCGCGGTATCGTTTGTATCACTGCCCTCGGAGTGGCAGAAGCTGCCGTCCTCCAGCCGGTATTGCAGAATCCCGCTTATAAGGTCATTCCCGTTCTTTACAAAGCGAGGGTCGCTGATATCAAGCCCCACGGAAGATACAGCTATAAGAACCTGCGCGGCGCTTTCCAGGTTAGGAGTTCCGAAACTCACATAACCGCCGTTTTCCTGCTGCTTGCCGGAAAGAAAAGCGAGTGCGCGTTCAACCGAGTTATGAACGGTATCATCACTGTCGTACTGCGGGGCGAGAGCCTGCACAGTCATCGCTGTCACGTCGATATCGCCGTTTTCGCCCATGATCGCCCAGCCGCCGTCATCAAACTGCATTGAAAGAAGTTCATCGGTGAGCATATCTGCGGTGTAACGTGAACAGCTGCAACCGTTGTTCAGCAGATGCAGCCCGTAGATAAGGCTCATTATACCCTGATTGCCTACCGAGCTTTCCGCCGCTTCGTCCGCAAGCTTCCTGTTTCCGCCGACTGCGAGAAGAGCAAGCGCGTTCTTCATGCGGGTAGTGGCGGACTTTACCTCGGTTGTGGAGATGTACTGCTCCAAAGCCGCTCTGTAGCCGGAAAAATCGTATTCTCCGCTTCCGGAAAGTGCGATGGCGAACCACTCGGAGCTTTTACCCGCATTGGCGGTGATTTCGCCGTCTATCCATTCCTGAACATTCCCGGAGCCTGTCTTTTCCAGTTCATAGCCGATGATCCCGTCAACAGTCTGCTGCGCTTTATCGACTGCACTTAAATCGGCAAAAGCCGCGCACGACATAGCGAACGCGGCTGTTACTGTTGCTGTAAAAAATGAACAGAGCCTTTTCATTACTTTCTGAACTTGGATACTGCGAATGCGCCTGCGGCAAGTACGGCGATGCCTGCAACCGCGGCGGTATCAGCGATTCCGGTGTCGGGAGAGCCTTTTGTGCTGTCGGAAGCAGCCGCGACATCACCGGCTGCGGGAGTTTCTGCCGAAGCTTCTGCGGGAGCAGCTTCTTCCGCTTCGGACGCAGAGACTGCGGGAGCGGATATCCATGCAGCGGGGGGGACAAGTATCTCGGAATCGGACTTTGCGCTTATGGGCATATTTGCATAGTCAACGGTTATGGTCGCGGAACCGTTTGCGTCGGTAACGTAATCGGTGGCTTTGCCGTCAACGTAGATAGTTGCACCCTCTACCGGAACGGTCATAGGGCTCCAGTTTTCGTCAAAGCGCATAGCATACAGCGTAACCGTTACAGTAGGATCGGATTCGCTGATCTCGTAATTCAGCTTGTCGAAGTAGCAGTATGTGTCGGACCATGCTTCAAGATCACTGTAAACATAAGCGTTTACGGTATCTCCGGTCTTTACGGGATCCGTAAGACCTCCCGACATCGTGTTGTTCACATAATAGCCATAGCTGCCGCCGTTTTCTTCACCGAGGAGCTTTGTTATGTAGGGACCGTAATCGCCGTCGGCAGTCTCATATCCGCTGACATCGGCGGGAACGCTGCGGTGCGCTGCGATAAGCGTATCGTTGACGGTTATTGCGCCGTCGCCGTCCTCATCCGCAACATCAATGGCGTTTGCAGTCAGCTGAAGCTCGCCTTTTCCGTCCGCGAGAGTTACATATACTGTCTCGTCCGCGAATGCCGTTACGCTGAGAGCGCTTACTGCCGCAAGTGCTGCGGCTGTTACGATGATCTTTTTCATGTTTCTTACCTTCCTTTTCTTTCTGCAATAAAAATTCCCCTGCGCGGTGCAAGGGAAGGTGCATGGCAAAAAGCGGCTGCATCTTTCTATTGCCCAAAAATGCTTTACCTTCACGAACGGGGAGCGATCCGACTTTCCGATATGTTCATTTTTCGCAAAACCAATGAACAGACCGACGGCAGTGACTGCTGTGACGGATTTTCACCGTACTTCCCTCAGTACCGAACGTGCTTGTATAATTGAACAAGCGTATTATATCACATCTTCGGCAATATGTCAATAGATTTATAAAAAACAATATCAATATATGGTATGTACGAAATGAACTATTGACAATATGTGCTGTCGGTGATATAATGAATGTATCAAAATGTCGAAAAGGGGCGATTCTATGAAGCTTGTAAAAACAGCCGCCGCACTGCTGATCTCGGCTGCCGTTGCAATAAGCGGTATTCCGTCGGTGTCCGCCGCGGAATCACCCTATTATATAAGAATACTGACAAAAAATGTGAACATACGTTCGGGACCCGGTACTAAATATGAGCTGAAAGGCAGAACGGGAGGCGCGGGGTCGTTTACATACCTGGGCGCGCAGTTTGACGATTTTGACATACTATGGTACAAGATAAAGGATAAGTCCGGATTCTCCGGCTGGGTGTCCAGCGACTTTTCCCGCCGCTATTTCAGAAAAGCCGCGCGTCCGGAAGTCGAAGCGCCTGACGAGTATGTTTCTGACGGAACAGCAGCTTCCGATATCACGGAAGCTGTTTACAAAGCAGCGGCGGAAGCGAACGCGATCGGAGTTCAGGTCGCTGCTATACGCGGAAGCGACGGCAAGGTTTTCGACTGGACATACGGCTGGTCAAAGTACGGCGAAAAGGCAATGGGGAACGCGACCAAGATCCGTGCCGCTTCCGTAAGCAAGGTGGCGGTAGCGGTCTGCGGCATGAAAATGCAGGAGCAGGGAATACTTGATCTCAATAAAGGTATCAGCAAATACTGGGGAAAGAAAATGCCGACGCAGATATCGCTGGCTTCGCTGTTTACCCACACCTCCACCCTCGGCTATCTTTCAATGCAGACAAACCGTGAAAAGATACTTGAGCAGCTGCGCAGATCCACAAGCTATACCGGCGCACAGGTAGGCTCGTCCTCGGCGTGGATGTACAACAACTACGGGATCTCTGTGGCGGCGGCGACGCTTGAAGTCGCTTCCGACACGGTGCTTGAGGACTATGCGCAGAAGAATCTTTTTGTCCCTCTCGGTGTGGATATGTCATTTTTCTCCGGAAACATTCAGAAGCAGTCCCGGCTCGCTACGCTTTACGAAGCCGATCACGGCGTTGAACTGCTGCCGGGGGAGGCAAAGTATGTTGTTCCCGACGGTATAGTTGGGAATAACTCGGGCAACTATGTCGGCGGGCTCACAGGTTCGGCGCGCGATGTCGCGAAAATGTTCTTCATGCTTGCCAACGACGGCAGCTTCAAGGGAGAACAGATCCTTGCTCCGGAATCCGTCGAGGCTCTTGAGAAGAGATACTTCACCGCGGAAGAATACGGCGGGAAGTTCAAACAGGCTCTTGCTCTGCGCTACGGGAAAAAGAGATACGGGACATCGGGGGTTTACTATCATACCGGAAACGCCTACGGAGTTATAGCTTTGGCTTCCTATGATCCCAAAACCAAAAACACGGTTGTTGTATTGACCACAGGTGCAAGTCATACCCGTGATGAAGACGGGGTATATAAAGTATGCTCCTCGATCGCGGACAGCGTATATAGAAATCTCGATAAGGTCTGAATCCGCTGAAAGCCCATCAACAGCTGGTTTGAAGCGCCATGTATTCACCTGCGTAAAAAATTATTCATATTTTTTGAAAAATTTTAAAAAAACTATTGACAAACGAGGAAGTTTTGTGTATAATAAGATAGTCGCTTGAAGATGTGGGAGTTTAGCTCAGCTGGGAGAGCGTCTGCCCTACAAGCAGAGGGTCACAGGTTCGAGCCCTGTAACTCCCACCACACCAAGCGGCTTTCGGCCCGGTAGTTCAGCTGGTTAGAACGCTAGCCTGTCACGCTAGAGGTCATGGGTTCGAGCCCCATTCGGGTCGCCATTTTCCGTTAAAGGCAAAGTTGTTGCCGGTGCGGATATGCTTCTGTAGCTCAGTCGGTAGAGCAGGGGACTGAAAATCCCCGTGTCGTTGGTTCGATTCCGACCGGAAGCACCACGGATATTCCGTAACTTACTTATGAACAGAGGGGCGGTTAATCTGCCTCACTGTAAATAGTAAGGTGCAGAAAAGAAAATGCGGATTTAGCTCATCTGGTAGAGCGCCACCTTGCCAAGGTGGAGGTAGCGAGTTCGAGCCTCGTAATCCGCTCCAGCATTGATTGTACCGTACAGATTAGTCTGTACGGTAATTTGTTATAAGGAGAAATCATTATGAAATGTACATCTGCACAAGCCGCCAAAATACTCAGAAAGCTTGAGGACGATATCGACAGCATTGTTATGAACGAGTCTCAGAGCCGGGATTTCCTAGCATCGGTAGGCGAGGACGTCGAAAGCGTGCGTCCCGCGTACAGCTTTTCCGAAACACAGGCAAAACTCGATGAGCTTGAAGAAAAGGTGAGAAAGGTAAAGCACGCTATCAATGCTTTCAATTCTTCCACAGTCGTCGAGGGATTCGGAATGACCATTGACCAGCTTCTTGTTTATCTTCCGCAGCTTTCACGCAGGGCGGCGAAACTGCGCGAGATGAAGAATGTCCTGCCGAAAGTCCGTGAGATGTCACACAGCGTGAGAGTAGTGAACTTTGTTGATTACCGCTACGCAAACTATGATATTGCGGAAGCAGAAAAGGCTTATATACAGGTGACCGATACTCTCGCACGGGCACAGACCGCTCTCGATACCGTAAACAATACGGTCACCTTTGATCTTGACGTGTAAAAAGTTTTCCGTCGGGCAGAAATCTTTTTTTGCTATACTGTTGGTTTAAGTTAATATTTTGGTTTTCCGTTATTCTTTTTTGTTATAAGTTATCGTTGATGTTCAGAGGAAGACTTATGAATATTTTTCGGAATTGCTTTGCTTTTCCTTTTTCTGTTCGTAAAAACTTTCCCCCGCAGCCGAAGTACGGTTATAGGCTGCGTTTTTTTTGTAACCTTTTGATGTTCCGCAAAGTGTTATAAGTGTAACACCGCGAAAGGAGCAGAATATGAAAACTATAACCGGATTATCTGCGCTATGCGCAGCCGCCTTGCTGACACTTACAGGCTGTGTTTCGGAAGAAACCGGACATGGTGCAGCCGAAACAGTCGCCGGCGAGATCACAGTCCCTGCCGTCGAGCCGGGAAACGCCGCTACGGCAGTCAGTACCGGCTTTATTCCGCGCACCGAGATCATAGACGGACAGGCATACGTTGTTGAGACTACTTCCGGTTATCGTGAACCGGAAGATACAGCTCTTACCATAAACGGGGTTCCCGAAGACTGGGAGATACGCCTTGCTTTTGAGGAGGGCAGAAGTCCCGTGATATCGGAGAATACCGACTTCCTCACGCTGGACGTTGTATATCAGGGCAGCAGTTCCGCGCGTTCCTGCTATTACACCGGCGAAGAATACCGGATCGAACGCTTTGAGAACAATGAATGGACGGAGATCCCGTTTGCGGAAGAGCGGTACTGGTGTGAGCCTGCATATGAAGTATCATACTATTCGCGCCCGAAGTTCGATATCATGCTTTCCGACGATCTATATGCAGTCCCGCTGACTGTGGGGCGTTACCGCGTTGTGAAGAACATCGGCGGCAGGGATTTCTGTGCGGAGTTCGATATCGCGGAAAGCATTGATGACACTCCTATGGTCATCGAGGAAGAAAACGGCTCGGTGCTGCTGACGATCAATAACATAAAAGATGACAGATTTGAGTGCGGTCTTACATTCCCGCTTCCGAATACATACTATGTCATGTGCGATACGGAGCAGTACCCGGATTTGTGCGTGGGTGACAATATAGAAGTTGATTTCTCGGTGATGTACAGGCTCAGCGAAAGATACTACCGCATAGAACCTGTCTCTGTCGTATATAGCCCGCCCATACCCGTTCCGACGAATGCAGACGGTTCGCCCGGAACCGTGCCTGCCGCAAAGCCGGTGATCTATCTTTACCCGGAGAAAACGGCTGATGTGAGCGTAAAGCTCGATTTCAACGGGGAACTCACACAGTCTGTGCCGGGTTACGGCGACGGCTGGAACGTCACCGCACAGCCTGACGGAACACTGATTTGCGAGGACGCGGAATACCCCTATCTTTTCTGGGAGGGGATCGGAACGTTCACCCCTGACACGTCACGCGGTTTCTGCGTCAGCGGTGCCGATACCGAAAGTTTCCTTGCGGAAAAGCTTGCCATGCTCGGGCTGAACGAGTCCGAAAGCGGGGAGTTCATGGATTACTGGCTGCCGCTCATGCGGGATAATCCGTACAATGTCATTACATTTGCGGGCGCGGATTACACCGACAATGCGGAGCTTGCAATAACTCCCGCGCCGGATACTGTGATACGGGTGTTTATGGTGTTCAGACCAAGCGGAGAATATGTGGATATCCCTGCGCAGGAACTCCCCGAAACGCCTGTGCGCAGCGGCTTCACCGCAGTTGAGTGGGGAGGAGCAATACCGCAGTATTGAATAACACGGAGGTAGGTAAAATGTCCGGAGAAGCGCGTATTATATGCAGGCGGTGTCTGCTGGAGGCTGCGGGAGAGACTGCGCTCCTGCAGTCCCTTGAAGAGTTGAAAGCAGCAATGCCGGAGGACGAAAAGGTGAGCGATGCCGAATATTCCGAAAGGCTGAAACAGTGTTCGGAATGTGACGAACTGATAGGCGGGACCTGCGGAAAATGCGGGTGCTATGCCGAGTTCCGTGCGCTCAAAAAGAGAATGCACTGTCCCCACGAAAACCCGAAGTGGTGAGCGGTGACCGGCATGAACAGCCGTGAACGGAACTTGACATTTTATTGTTTCCGTATTATAATAGAGATATACGAAAGGAGTTGTTCGTTACGATTTTCGATATATCTCAGGAGGTCTTTTCGTGCAGGGTTTTTCCCGGTGATCCGAAACCTTCGTATGAACGTATTTGCAGTATAGACGTCGGGGAAGCCTATAATCTCACAAGGTTCTCGATGTGCGCACATAACGGCACGCATATCGACGCGCCGTATCACTTTATAAACGACGGCAGCACCGTTGACAGGCTCGGACTCACACCGTTTGTGGGGGAATGTTATGTTGCGTGCCGCGAGGGAGAACTGGGATCGGAAGATGTGATCGACATAATGGAAAAAGCGCGTTCGCTCGATGCGGCAAAGCGCATACTTATTGCCGGAAAAGCCGTTGTCACCGCGGAAGCCGCCCGTGCTTTCTCGCAGTCGGGAATACTGCTGCTGGGCAACGAGAGTCAGACTGTGGGACCCGAGGACGCTCCCGCGGAAGTGCATCATATCCTGCTCGGCGCGGGAATAGTGCTGCTTGAGGGCATAGTTCTTGACAAAATATCGGAGGGAAAGTATTTTCTCAGCGCAGCTCCGTTAAATCTGGGAGGGAGCGACGGTTCGCCTTGCCGTGCGTATCTTATGACCTGCTGAAACAATAAAAAGAAAGGTGCGGATCTGCTTTTACAGACAAATCCGCGCCTTTTTGGTTTGTATGAAAATATAATGAAATTTTCTGTAAAGTATAGATTTTTTCCGTACGGCAGAGTATAATGGTATGTGATATATGCTGACCGCCGGAAGCGGTCGGTGGAATAAAACGTATCCGCGCAGTATATGATCGGTACAGCAGGGGGAAAGCAATATGAACTACAGGAATGACAAACACGGCGAGCCGATTTCCATACTCGGTTACGGCTGCATGAGATTTACAAAGAACGGCAGAACTATAGATATTGAAAAGGCGGAGAAAGAGATGCTTGCGGCATACAACGCCGGGGTGAACTACTTTGACACAGCGTATCTCTACCCGGGAAGCGAAGCTGCCGTGGGTGAGATCTTCGAGCGGAACGGCTTGAGGGAAAAGGTGAAGATCGCTACCAAGCTTCCGCAGTACCTTGTAAACAGCCGGAGCGCGATAGACAAGTATTTTGACGAGGAACTTTCAAGACTGCGAACGGATTACATAGATTACTACCTTATGCACCATATCACCGATATAGTGCAGTGGGAGAATCTCAAAAAACACGGGATCATCGAATGGATAGCAGAGAAAAAGCGGTCGGGGCAGATACGTAACATCGGCTTTTCGTATCACGGCAATACCGAGAACTTTCTGAAGATCCTCAATGACTACGACTGGGATATGTGCCAGATCCAGTACAACTACCTCGATGTGACATCACAGGCGGGAGTTGATGGACTCAAAGCCGCTGCCGCAAAGGGGATACCGGTGGTCATAATGGAACCGCTGCGGGGCGGGAAGCTGGTTGACCTGCTGCCGAAAGAAGCAAAGGAACTGATTAAGAACAGCGGCTTCGGATATACACCGGCTGAACTTGCTTTCCGCTGGCTGTGGGATCAGCCCGAGGTCACCTGCGTACTTTCGGGAATGAACTCTTCGGACATGGTGAACGAAAACTGCCGCACTGCGTCGGATGTGCAGGTGCATGAGTTCACGGAAAAGCATTTTGAGCTTGTAGAAAAGATCCGTGAGATCATACGGAAAACCACAAAGGTGGGCTGCACGGGCTGCGGGTATTGTATGCCGTGTCCCAAAGGCGTTGACATTCCCGCGATATTCCGCTGCTATAACCGTATGTATTCCGAGAACAAGAAAGAGGGGCGGTTTGAGTACGCGCAGACAGTTGCGCTTGCGAAAGAGCCTGCGTTTGCAACTCAGTGTGTGAGATGCGGGAAATGTGAGAAACACTGTCCTCAGAGCATCAA
Source organism: Ruminiclostridium sp. (assembly GCA_017941355.1). GTDB lineage: Bacteria > Bacillota > Clostridia > Oscillospirales > Ruminococcaceae > Ruminiclostridium_E. The sequence goes on from JAGAWN010000102.1 coordinate 12,717, forward strand.
CATACGCGATGAACTCAGAAATGCCGACAAAAACCTGCGTCCGCTGCCGTATAAGATCGGGATAGCGGCAGCGCGGAAGTTCCTGCTGAAAAAGAAGTGATAACACTTTGAACCCGGTAAAACTGTCGGATCACCTGTTCCTGATCGCCGCAGCAATATACGGTTTACTATAGGATCATAATATGGCATATATGAAAAATATACGCAAAAATTGTATAAATCTATTTGATTTATAAATTCAGATTGAAAAAGTAGTTCCCGTATGCTAGGGAACCGCTGATTAAATCGACATCAGAGATCTCAATGTTGATATTATATGCCTTTCGCGGTGCCGGTTTTTGGGTAAAAGCGATTTAATCAGTGGTTCCCTAAAATAGCTGTTATGATTTTTGAAAAGGGAAAAGTGTATGTCAGAGGATAAGGTTCTTTCGGAAAGAGACAAGCAATTCCGCGAATTTGTACTGGGCGGAAATATGTGGAAAGTGGTATATACAGTCTGTCTGCCGCTTGCAGCTTATGCCGGGCTTCTTCATATCTTCAAGATCATAGATACCATGATAGCCGCACATATCGGAACTGACGCGGTTTCGTCGATCGCATACATCTCGCAGATAAGCTTTGTTATATCCGCGATAGGAGGAGGACTTGCTATCGGTGCCGGCATGAAGATAAGCGAAGCATACGGAGCCGGCAATTATGACCTTGTGCGCAAGCGTGTGAGCAGCGTATTGTTTTTGTGCCTGATTATAAGTATTCCGGTGATTCTGGTTATACCGTTTACACCGCAGTTCCTCCGGCTGAACGGCACGCCGGAGGAACTGATAGAAGCGAGCGGGCAGTATTTCTCGGTAGAGCTTATAAACATAGCCGTTAATTTCTTCAACACCGTTTACATAGCTGTCGAGCGTTCACGCGGGAACACGAAGCTGATAATGTGGATAAATCTGATCTATCTTGCGATAAAGTCACTGCTGACGGCACTGTTTGTTTATGTAATGAACGGAACGGTGGTTATGATCGCTGCCGCAACGCTTGTGGCGAATCTCGCCATGCTTGTCATCGGAGCGGTGAATCTGCTGAAAAAGGGAAGTATATTCGGATTCTCGCCTAAGCATATCTCACTCCGGAAAGCTGTTATCCTGCCCGTTATAAATACATCTTATCCCGCTGTCACCGAAAAGGCGGCGTTTGCTTACGGAAAACTCATAGTCAACAAAATGAGCACCGGCTATGGCAACTCGGTAGTGGGAGCGCTTGGCGTATCCAACAATCTCGGCGGGATAACAACGCAGCTTCAGAACGGGTTTCAGGAGGGCGGAGCGTCCGTTATCAGTCAGAATATCGGTGCCGGCAATACCTCACGCGCTCTGGACGCTTTCCGCAAGATACTTATTATAAATATACTGCTTGGTGTAGTATTTATGTCGCTGACGCTTCTGTTCCTTGATCCGCTCAGCGGTCTGTTTGCGGGGCAGGACGAGGAATTCCGGCTGCTGATAAAGGACGTTTACGGTTATGAAGCGCTGGGAGCGGTGACACTCGGAATAAACGCGGCAGTTATGGCTCTGCTGTACGGGTTCGGATATACCAAACTTACCCTTTTGCTGAATATACTGCGGGTATTTGTGTTCCGCATACCCGTACTGTGGTTTTTGCAGAACTACACCGACATCGGAAGTGAGAGCGTAGGTATAGTTATGATGGTGAGCAATGTATCTGTCGGGATATGCAGTGCGATAGCCGCGGTTTTTGTGATCCGGCATATCAAAACGAAGTTTGAACTGTGATTTCTCCCCTTCGTATGATCGGATCATGTCCGAAATAACAGAATATTAAAAAAATTTAACTTTTCTCTTGACAAACGGGGTGTTTTTTGGTATAATAATGTAGTCGTTCAGATGTGCCACTAGCTCAGGCGGCAGAGCACCTGCCTTTTAAGCAGGGTGTCCCGGGTTCGAATCCCGGGTGGCACACCACGGCATTCGCCGTTTAACCGTCTGTTACTTTGGTGGCAGACGGTATTTTTCTGCCTCGCAGGCGGCGAACGCGCCGCACCGACTCCGTGGGGTACTTTTCAGTTCCACGTTTTTTTCTTCCTCGCAGGCGTTAGTCACATCTGAATCAAAGCAGTTCACAGCGGCGAACGCGCCGCACCGATTCCGTGGGGTACTTTTCAGTTCCGCGTTTTTCTCTTCCTCGCAGGCGTTAGTCACATCTGAATCAAAGCAGTTCACAGCGGCGAACGCGCCGTACGACTCCGTGGGGTACTTTTCAGTTCCGCGTTTTTCTCTTCCTCGCAGGCGTTAGTCACATCTGAATCAAAGCAGTTCACAGCGGCGAACGCGCCGCACCGACTCCGTGGGGTGTTTTTCAGTTCCGCGTTTTTCTGTCTTTAAGCCGGTTTTCCGCTGGTATAAGAGGTGAATTGTTATGTTTTTGTTGACAAATCCGGGATTTTGTGATATATTAATACTGTTTATTAATAAAATCCGAAAGATCCGACATGACATCACATACTCAGTTAAACCGGTATCCGTCGTGTTTTCCGTGATCCCGTGCGCAGAACGAAAAGTCGGCGCTTTACCGTAATGACTCATAGCGGAGAAACAACAGATGAAAGAGATAAGAGTAAAAGCAGTTGACGAAGAACTGAATAATGTCATTTCGTTTGTAGAAGAACAGCTTGAAAGTGTGGACTGCGCACCGAGAATTATAGTTCAGGTGAATATCGCAGTTGAGGAGATATTCGTTAATATTGCACACTACGCATACGAACCGGAAACAGGTGAAGCCGTGATACGGTTTGAATTTCAAAAGGAACCCGACGCTGCCGTTATAACTTTCATTGACAGCGGAAAGCCGTATAACCCGCTTGAAAAGCCGGATCCGGACGTCACGCTGTCTGCTGAGAAGCGTCAGATAGGCGGACTCGGGATATTTATGGTAAAGAAAAGCATGGACGATATGCGGTATGAGTACAGTAACTGCCGCAATATTCTTACTATTATCAAAGCAATCTGAAAGGCAGGAACAGGTCAAGTGATTACATTTATATCCGGGATAGCTATACTTATAATAGGTGCAGTGATCTATGGCGGACTGTGTGAAAGGATCATTAAACCTTCCGACAGAAAAACGCCTGCCGTCGAGAAGTTCGACGGTGTGGATTTCGTTCCTATGAAGAAGTGGAAGAACAGTCTTATCGAACTTCTCAACATTGCCGGGACGGGACCTATACTGGGTCCTATTCAGGGCATACTCTTCGGGCCGATAGCGTTCATAACGATACCGATAGGCTGCTTTATCGGCGGCGCTTTCCACGACTATATGTGCGGTATGATATCCGTGCGCAGCGACGGCGAGCAGATGCCGGCACTGGTGAAGCGTTTCCTCGGAAAGTATGTTTATGTGATATACAATATTTTCGTTTGTCTGCTTATGCTGCTTGTGGGAGTCGTATTCATTTACACCCCCGGCGATCTGTTCGTTACCCAGATACTCGGCAGTGAAAGCACCATTGACAATCCGGTGCTGTGGATAGTTTACGGTGTTATCTTCGCGTACTACATAGTAGCAACACTGCTCCCCATAGACAAGATCATCGGAAAGATCTATCCGGTTTTCGGCGGTATCCTCCTGCTTTCGGCAGTCGGCGTTTTTGTGGGTATCTTCACAAACGGCTATCCGCTCGACGAGATCTGGGACAAGGGATTCTCTTTTGTGAACCCTTACGGCGACAATTTCATTCCGATATTCTTTGTTACCGTAGCCTGCGGTATAGTATCGGGATTCCACTCTACACAGGCAACTCTGATCTCCCGCACAATGGGTAATGAGCGGGAAGGGCGCATGACTTTCTATAACATGATGATCCTTGAGGGATTTATCGCAATGGTATGGGCAGCCGCGGCAATGGGCGCGTTCAATTCCGGTCTTGTTTCCATGGATATGCTTCATGACCAGCCCACAAGCGTGGTAGGTATCGTAGCCAAGAGTATGCTCGGCAGCATCGGCGGTATCATAGCGATAGTCGGTGTCATAGTGCTGCCCATAACCTCCGGCGATACATCGCTGCGTTCGCTTCGCATAATGATCTCGGACGCTTTTCACATCAATTCGGCAAAAAAGAAGAACAATCTTCTTCTGGCACTGGTGATATTTTCCGTGGTCGCGGTTATTCTTGTATGGGCTAAGGCTGATACGAGCGGTTTCAACGTACTGTGGAGATATTTTTCATGGGCAAATGAGAGTACAGCGGTATTCGCCTTTGCAATGGTAAGCGTATATATGATAAGGAACAAAATGCCTTACCTCATGGCACTTTTGCCGGGAATGTTCTATATGTATGTTGTCACAAGCTACATTCTTAACGCTCAGATAGGGTTTAATATGCCGTGGATTGCGGCTTATATCATATCGGCGGTTCTGACTGCTGCTTACGGCGCGGCAATCGTTATATACGGAAAGAAAAGATCAGGGATCAGACCTCTTAAAACGGCAGAGTAAAATAACTGCATTAATCAAGCGCTTTGAAAGGAGCTGTCGCGAATGTGCATGATAAAGGTAGAACATCTCCGCAAGGAATACCCGAACGTTACACCGCTGAAAGACGTATGCGCCGAGATCAACAAGGGCGATGTCATATCAATAATAGGACCCTCCGGAACAGGCAAGTCAACGTTTCTTCGCTGTCTGAACCAGCTTGAGGAGCCTACATCGGGAACGGTGACCGTTGACGGTCAGGTGATAACAGATGGAAAATGCGATATATCGCTTGTCCGCAGGAAAATGGGAATGGTGTTCCAGTCATTCAACCTGTTCTCGAATCTCAACATAATAGATAATGTGATCTCCGCTCCGGTAAATCTGCTTAAAGTTCCGAAAGAGCAGGCTGTAAGCGAGGGTATGGCTCTGCTTAAACGCGTGGGTCTTGCCGAAAAAGCCTATAACTTCCCCGATGAGCTTTCCGGCGGTCAGAAGCAGCGTGTGGCTATCGCAAGAGCAATTGCGATGAAACCGGAGATTATTCTCTTCGACGAGCCTACATCGGCTCTTGACCCGACAATGGTGGGAGAAGTGCTTTCGGTAATCCGAAGCCTTGCAAGAGACGGCATGACAATGATGATCGTCACCCATGAGATGAAATTTGCCCGTGATGTTTCCAACCGTATCTTCTATATGGACGAAGGCGGGATCTATGAGGAGGGAACGCCGGAGCAGATATTTGAACAGCCGCTCAAAGAAAAGACCCGTGCGTTTATCAAGCGCCTAAAACAGCTCACACTTGATATAACGTCCACGTCCTTTGATTTCATCGGCTTCGAGTCCCGGATAGAAGCGTTCGGGCGTGAAGCTTTCATGTCACCCAGGATAATCCGGAACATACAGCTCGCGTTTGAGGAGCTTGTCGCTCAGAATATCATAGGAAAGCTTGAATTCGCCGGAAACGGACTTCCGATCAACATAACTATAGAGTATTCGGAAACTGATTCCAACGCTTATATGGTGATAACCTACGGCGGTGATATTTACAATCCGTTTACAGACGGCGACGAGCTTTCTTCCATGATCGTCAAGAAGCTTTCATCGGCTTACGAACACTCGTTTGATTCCGAAAACCGGATCAGGCTTTCATTCACATGATGAGCGTACTTTAACAGTACAGGATAAACTCCCGGCGGGCTGATTTCCCGGCGGGAGTTTTCTGATAAATCCCGGTTGTATTACTGAATGGATATAATCAAAAAAAATTTTGAAAAAGTGATGACAAACGGGAAAAAATATGGTATAATAATATGGATAATAAAGCCGGTGCGTATCTGAACGTTCGGTTTGCCGTACCGGATATGGTTTTTGTCTGAGGTGTTCTGTCTGGAGGCGTTATATATGAAAAGATTGAAGAATAGCGTTTCTCTTCTGCTTGCACTGTGTGCGTCGGTTACCGCGGCATCATGTTCGGGCGGTAATACTTCCGCTGCGCCGCAGACAGAAGCTTCTGCTGCTTCGGCAGGTGCGGTTTCTGCGGAAAGCGAGAAAACCGCAGATGATCCGGAAACAACGGAACCCGTTGTAACGGAAGAGCCGGACGCTGAAGGAACTGTCTCCGATACTTCTGAAACCGATTTGGACAATGATATCGAAGAACCGGCGGTAAGCGAGACCGAGCTTTCCGATTCGGAAACGCCCCGTGCGGATTCCTCCGATCATACCGTAGAAGATTCGGGGGAGGAAAGTACCTCGGCGCAGGAAACGGAATCGGATCCCTCGGAAACGACCTCCGCCGAGACTACAGCCGTAGCTTCCGAAACTGCCGCACCCGAAACAACCACAACCACTGCCGCACCCGAAACGACCACAACCACTGCCGCACCCGAAACGACCACAACTACTGCCGCACCCGAAACGACCACAACCACTGCCGCACCCGAAACAACCGCGGCAACAACGACTGCTGCCGCACAGACTACGGCTGCCGAAACGACAAAGGCTCCGGCTCAGCCGTCACCGCCGATGATAAGCGAAGTCTCATCACCCGGCATCAATGTGTTTGCCGCCGATACGGTGACTTTCGATTATTCCAACTGCGCTCTGGGCTACATATCGGTGAACTACACGGGCAGCACCCGTCTGAAAATGCTGCTCAAAAAGGGCGACAGCCAGTTTGATTACGACATCTATCCCGCAAAGGGCGCGCAGTATTTCACACTTGCGCAGGGAAGCGGCTCCTACACCGCGGAGGTGTACGAGATGCTGGACAACGGCAAGTTTGTGAAGCTTCTGGGCGAGGATTTCAAGGTAAGTATCCTGGACGAAACGAATATGTTCCTTTACAGGAACCAGTTCGTGAATTTCAACGCGAATTCCGCCTGTGTGGCAAAGGCTTCGGAGGTCTGCGCGGGCTGTACCTCGAATATTGAAAAAATATCCGCGGTATTCGGTTATGTGACCGATAATATAACCTACGACAAAGCCCTTGCCGCAAGCGTGACAAGCGGCTATATCCCGGATCCCGACAGCGTGCTTGCGCGCAAAAAGGGGATATGCTTCGACTATGCTTCCCTGACCGCTGCCATGCTGCGTTCGCAGGGAGTTCCCGCGCGTCTTATCATAGGCTATGCAAGCCCGAACATCTACCACGCCTGGAATGAGGTATATACTCCCGAAAAAGGGTGGATCGCAGCCGAGATAGCACTTGACGGCTCCGGCTTCAGGCGCATTGACGCTACGTTCTATGCAAGCGCGTCGAATAAACAGAATTTTGCCGATTACATTGCTCAGTCGGGCAATTACTCGGACGTTTATGTATATTAAGGAGAACAATTCGGTATGTCTAAAAAGAAGCTTTCCAATGATGAAGTATCGTACTTCTGTGAGCAGCTTTCGCTGATAATAAACGCGGGTATCCCGCTTTCCGAGGGCGCGGAGATGATAGCGGACAACGCCGGCGGAGGACATGCGGCAGAGGTCGCTCACAGCCTCTCGAAAAGCATTACGGACAATAAAGCCCTTTACGAAGCTATGGAGATATCGGGAGCATTCCCGCCGTATGCCGTGAATATGGTGAAGATCGGCACGCTGTCAGGACGGCTGGACGATGTGCTGAAAGGGCTTTCGGAGTATTACGATCAGATGGCGGAGCGCCTTCGCATGATAAGAAGCGCTGTGCTGCACCCGATAATACTGATCGCTATGATGGCTGTTGTAATGATAGTGCTGATAGTTCAGGTAATACCGATGTTCTCGGATATTTTCGGTCAGTTCAACAGCACTGTGAGCGAGGCTGTAAGATCCAGCGTTAATTATGCTTACGCTATGGGTACCATAATACTGATAGTGCTTTCCGTGATACTTATTGTATCGGCGGTCATTGCTCTGCTTTCGAGGATCCCTGCCGTGCGCAGGGGACTGAGTTCCTTTGCGTCGGTGTTTTTCCTTACGAGCAAGACTGCTAAGGTGTTTTCACAGGCTAAGTTCGCAAATGCCATGAGCATGATGGTTTCCAGCGGTATCGAAGCTTCCACTGCGCTTGAGAACACAAAGCTTCTGATAACCGACAAGTCCATGACAAAGCGTATCGAACAGTGCCATGACAAGGTGATCGAGGGCGAACCTTTTGCGGACGCTCTCAATGACGCGAAGCTGCTTCCGCCTATTTACGCGCGCTCGCTTAAAATGTCCTACCAATCCGGTTCATTTGACGAAGCGTGGAAGAAGATCAGCACCCGCTGCAGCGACGAGGCAGATATCACCAGCGAGAATCTCGTTGCGTTCATAGAGCCTGTGCTTATTGCGGTAATGGCGGTCATGATAGGCGCGATACTGCTGACGGTAATGCTGCCTATGATGGATATTATGACATCACTTGGCTGATTCGTGGTGGGAGAAATGAGAGAGAAAAGCCTTTATAATCTGAAAATTACCATAAGTATCTGCGGCGCTATTCTTTTCATAGCTATCATTGTATGGTTCATGGTAGGACTGGAAAGGACTAACAGTGTTTCCGAGGATCAGAAGCTCAGAAATGTGAAGCAGTCCGTAACCAACGGCGCTGTGCTGTGCTATTCGGTCGAGGGATTTTACCCGGAGAATCTGGACTATTTAAAGGACAATTACGGTCTTACATACGACGAGGACAGGTATCTGGTGCATTACAGATATGTTTCCGCGGATATATTCCCGTCGATCATGGTATATGACAACAAAAAGGCGGAGGGAGAGAACGCGGGGACATGAAAACACTTCTCGGTAAGCGGCTTGCCAACTCGGTAAGCTCGGTAGGCAGTATGGTGCTGTTTCTGCTGTTTGCCGTCTGCTCTCTGATAATGATATCGGTGGGCGCGGTCACATATTCACGGATCTCCGACAGCTTCAACGGCTCGTTCAATTCGTCTGCGGCGGTAAGATATGTGACAAACAAGATAAGAAGCGGGGAACGCGTTGTCATCGAGAATGACGGCGCGGGTCTTGCCGTGTACAGCGGAGAAATGGTCTGCGTTATAATGACGGACGACGGCAGCGTGGGTGAAAGAAACGCCAAAGCGGAGGCATACCGTGAGTATGTCGCCGGTGACATCATTTTCCCCGGAACCACCGTAAAGATCATCGAGGAGGACGGGTTTTACGTCATTACGGCGAAGTCCGGCGATAATGTCTGCATGGGATTCTGCAGAGGCAAGGAGGGGTAGTTCTGCAAGCGATCAAAAAGGTTTCACGAAAGATTCCCGTGAACCTGTTTTTTATGGAACTTATAATCGTGCTGCTGTTTTTCAGCATTTCCGGCAGTGTGGTCATGGCCATGTTCGTGACAGCCGATTCAATGGCAGAGCATACTTCGATCACGGAGCGGGCTGTCATGGACGTGCAGTCGGTTTCCGAAATATATGCCGGCGACGGAGATATGCGCGGTGCGGCAGACAGGGTGTTCGGAAAGGGTTGGTACGCGGAGAACGAAGATGAACATTTAATCGTTGTTCTCGATGAAAATATGCAGGCGCAGTTTACTCCCGAAGCCCGTGAAAAGTTCGGAAAGGTTTACATAGATCTTTCCGAGGAGCGTTCGGACGGAGAATGCGGCGAACTGTGCCGTCTTACGGCGCGTGTTGTGCTGATGATGAACGGCGGCGAGGTAGTATATTCGCAGGTAAGCTCGGCGTATATTCCGGACTTCCGGAAGGAGGCAGCGTATGAAGAAGAATAAGCGCAGCTTCTCCGTTGGGAGCCTCGGTACCGGCTATGCGTCGATCATTATGATGTTTGTTATCATAACGCTGACAGTTCTGGCGGCTCTTTCGTTTTCGGCAGCCGGGGTGAATTCCGGACAGGACGAGAGGAGCTTCGGAAATATGAAAGCTTATTACAGCGCCGAGACAAGTGCGAACGAGAAGCTTATGCGGCTTGATGAAGCGGCTCACAAAGCGGCTGAAAGCGGACTGTTCATGACGTTTGAGACTGATGCCTCGATGATAGGCGGAGTGACGGTCACGAAAAGTCCGGAAGGATACAGCGCGTCCTGGACAGAGGAGATAAGCGATAAGGTGTCGCTGTCATGTGCTGTAACGTTCTTTTCGGAGCCTGAACTTCACGGAAACAAGAGGTATGAGATCACCGAATGGAACACGGTGTCCGGCGGTGCCGCAGACACACATATAAACGTATGGGACGGAACATTCTGAACGAAAGGATATAAAAACTATGCAGATAATTGAAATACTTAAGGAAGCAGCGTCTCTGAACGCTTCGGATATCTTTATCATCACCGGTGCGGCTCTCGGATACAAGGTATCCGGACAGCTTGTGAGAAAGGAAGGAGACTTCCTGAAACCCGATGTGACGAAAGACCTTGTATATCAGATCTTTGACGTTGCCGGAATCGACGTAAGCGATACACGCGATGTCCGCAAGGAACTCGATTTCTCGTTCTCGATTGCCGGAGTCGGACGTTTCAGAGCGAATATCTACAGGCAGAGAGGTACCTTCTCGGCTGTTCTTCGTTTTGTACCGTTTGAGCTTCCGAAAGCGGAAGATATCGGTATTCCGCAGCAGGTGATAGATCTCGCCAACAGCAAGAACGGCATAGTGCTGATAACAGGCGCTGCCGGAAACGGTAAATCCACTACACTCGCCTGCCTGATAGATTACATAAACTCCAACCGCAGCGGTCATATCATTACGATAGAAGACCCGATCGAGTTCCTGCACCGTCACAAGAAGTGCATTATCAGCCAGAGAGAGATCAATATTGACACAAACAGCTATCTCGATGCTCTGCGCGCAGTTCTGCGTCAGTCCCCGGACGTTATCCTGCTTGGTGAGATGCGCGACTATGAGACTATAAACGTTGCTATGACTGCCGCCGAGACCGGACAGCTTGTATTTTCGACGCTTCATACGCTCGGCGCCGCAAACACGATAGACAGAATCATTGACGTGTTCCCCACAAGCCAGCAGCATCAGATACGCATACAGCTTTCTATGGTGCTGAAAGCCGTTATTTCTCAGCAGCTCCTCCCGTCTGTTGACGGAAAGCTTGTTCCGGCTTTCGAGATCATGACCATGAACAGTGCGATCAGAACGATGATCCGAGAGGAAAAGACTCATCAGATCGACGCTGTCATACAGGCGTCTCAGGGAATGGAGACTATGGACAACTGCATAGTCGGAATGTACCGCAGCGGGATCATTACGGCGGAGACCGCAATTGAGTATGCTTATAACCCCGAACTTATGGCAAAACGCACGCAGCTTTGATGAAATTTCGTTTTTCAGCAAAAACGCTTTAGCACAGATAAGCATATTTCGTCGGCATTATGCTGAATATTGCTAATGAAATTTGTTCAAAACAACTAAATTGGGTTTCTTGACGGTTACAATCTGAAAGCGAGTAAAAACAACGAAATGCGAGCAGAAATGACGTTAAAAACCTATTGACTTTTAGTATGAAATGTAATATATTTATAGTGAAGAAAGCAGATACATACAATATATGCTTTCAAAGGGTTTGGTGAAACAAATGAAAAAAATTAATGAAAAGGAGTGGTAATATGGATATAAGCAGCAGAAGAAAGTTAAGCAAAGCTATGGCTGCACTCGTATTCGCATCTGCTGTTACCGGCGCCGCTATGGGTAATGTCAAGGCGTCTGCTTATGATGGCAATTCCGAAGAAGGCGTAAACCAGGATCAGGATCTCGGAACATCGGTGAAGAGCATTCTCGGTGAAGCTGCGAACTACAACGTATTCATCAAGGACAACTACACGCAGAACGGGTTCAACAATGTTGATGCCGGAAACGGAAGCGGTGTGCTTGCAGTAGGCGGAAACTTCAATGTCGGCGCAGGTTACTCTCAGGCATGTTCCAGCGCGACTGTTGGCGGTGATGTTACCGGTACTATAATCGGTAATTATATCAACGGCGGTATTGATTTTGACTCTGCTTTTGAGTCCCTGAACAACACCAGTAACTACCTCGCAACTCTCGAGGGCGGTACGGTCGAAGACGGTTCCATTTACAACGATTACGGAAGAATCAAGTTCGTAGGCAATAACGAGACAGTTAACGTCTTTAATATCACGGTAGATGAATGGAATTCTCTCAAGGGCGCTTCCGCAGGTCTTGAGGCAGGACACAATTGTGCAATTGATTATGTGGTTCCGAAAGGTTCTACTGTAATTGTTAACATTGTCGGTTCTGACGCGGTTGACCTTGTGTTCAACTGGGGCGGTTATTACGCTTCCAACACTCCTCTTACTTCCGGTAATTCAGAAGCTAACTCAAAGGTACTTATCAATATCCCCGGCGGTAACAATGTTGTTATCAACTCCGGCGTAGGCTGCGTACTCGCTCCCTCGTCCCATGTTACATCAGGCGGTGTATGCTATGGCGGCAGCCCCCACTATGAAGGTCAGGTAGTTGCTGAATCCTTCACAGGAAACATCGAGTTTGGCGCTTCGCTGTTCGACGGTGAGAATCCGGATGTTACAAATCTCATCAATACTCCTACAGATGAAGACGATACTGATGACGAGAAAGAGGAAGAGACAGAGGAGACTACTTCCGCAGAAGATACAGAGACTCCCGAGGAATCTGAAACTCCCGAAGAAACAGATGAACCCGAGGAAACCACAGCTGTTTCAGAAACAGAAACTCCCGAAGAGACTACAGAAGCTACTTCCTATACTTCCGAAGTCAGCGTTGATGCTGATACTCCGATCGATTATGTATCCACAACAACAACTGCTGAGGTTACAACCATAGCAGATGAAACTACTGCACCCGAGGAAACATCGACGGAAGATACCACGACACCTGAAGAAACGTCAGCGTCTGAAACTGAGACTCCCGAAGAAACAACAGCCGCAACAGAAGCTGAAACTCCCGAAGAGACAACAGCAGCAACAGAAGCTGAAACTCCCGAGGAAACAACAGCCGCAACAGAAGCTGAAACTCCCGAGGAAACAACAGCCGCAACAGAAGCAGAAACTCCCGAAGAGACAACAGCAGCAACTGAGGCTGAAACTCCCGAGGAAACAACAGCAGCAACAGAAGCTGAAACTCCCGAGGAAACAACAGCTGCAACAGAAGCTGAAACTCCCGAGGAAACAACAGCAGCAACAGAGGCTGAAACTCCCGAGGAAACAACAGCTGCAACCGAGGAAACAGTTCCTGATATTACTACAAATGCAGACGGTCTTGAAGTAGTGCCGGTTGTTACTACCGGTCATCCGACTGGTCCGATCGTAACATCTCCTGAGGAGACAGATCCTATTGGAGATGATCTCGTAGAAACAACAGCTGCAACAGAAGCTGAAACTCCCGAAGAGACAACAGCAGCAACAGAGGCTGAGACTC
>JAGAWN010000103.1 GCA_017941355.1 Ruminiclostridium sp.
GGCAGGATATTAATTATATCATACAGTATGCTCATTCACCCGCCTCCTTCGCAAGTTCCTCGTAAGGCGAGATCATAACAAGTCCGCAGCTCTTGTGGTCGGACAGATCGGGACAGTCATTTTCGTTGTCGCCGATAAAGCATATCACAGTGTAAAGCCCGCCTGCTTCAAGCTGTTTCAGCAGCGCGTCTGTCAGTGCGTCCCATACCGAGAGGATAATGAATACCATTGAGCTATCAAATATCTCCGGACAGCGGGTGACAGCATCGTACAGGCGCGTGTGGTCATTGCGGCTGTCAAATACTGTCTCCGAGACACACTCATAAAACTCCTCAAATCTCAGCGTACTTTCGGCTGCGAGCCGCACAAGTTCGCCGGCAATATGATATTCCGAAACGGGGATATTGTTCCGGCAAAAATAATATGCCGCTGCAAGTGCGGTCTCAAGTATCTTGTTTTCGGCGGGGAGAAAATCCGCCTGATCGGCGCTGTACCTGAAAGTGTCGATGATAACGGCAGCCTCCCGATGATCCGAGCCGGTAAGCTCCCTTGTCATAAGGTTCCCTGTTCTTACGGACTGGCTCCAGTTTATGAAGCGGCGGTCGTCGCCGGGAACATATTCACGGCTTATGATGTCAAGTTCCGATCTGCCGCGCTCCGACTCTTTCACTGCGTCGGAAAGCTCAATGCTGCCTATCCTGTCGGTTTTTACAAGCTGCGGTTTAACGGTCGCGTGTATGCACTCCTTGTTCTTGTACCGCAGCCTGAACAGGCGGAAATGATCCTGTATCTCGATCTCTTTTATGCCGATATTGTATTCGCCGCGATATCTGCATATCAGCTTTGTTTCCTTTTCCGTCCGTGTGTGAGGTGCAAGCTCATATTCGGTATCGCTGTCAAGGTCGGTGATCGTCGAAAACTCAGTGAAAAAACTAACCTTTATCCCCGCGAACCGCAGCGGATATTCGTTCACAAGCGCAAATCGGTAATCGGCAGGCTCGTTCACCGAAACGAATCTCTGTCCGAGATCCTGATATATATGAAAAAGCATATAGACCGCCAGCAGGTACAGCGCAGAGACGACAGGTACGAGCGTCAGCAGCGCGAAAAGCCCGTATGTCACCGCTCCGCCCTTAAAGCTTATCCCGACAATAGAAAGCACCCACAGGCAAAGCCAGATGATTCTGTTTCTTCTCATAAAGATCCTTTTTGGCAAAAGCGCTTTTACAGCGGCAGTTTCGTCTTATAGATAAGCTTTTGGAGTATATCGTCCTTGTTTTCTTTCGCTATCCTCGCCTCCGAGGTGAGGGTAAGGCGGTGACCGAGCACGAACGGTGCCACTGCCTTTATGTCATCGGGCTTTACAAAATCCCGCCCTTCGAGCATAGCTTTCGCCTGTGACGCTTTCACGAGAGCAAGCACGGCTCTCGGACTTGCTCCGAGGACGAAACGCTTCTCGTTCCTTGTCATTTCCGCGATGCTTCTCGCGTAGAGTATCACATTATCCTTTATGGCAACGGCTGATGTCTGCTCCCTGAGCTTTATCACATCGGCGGCGGTGATGACGCTTTTCACGGTATCGACGGTCTTTCCCGCGAGCATATTCTTCGTCATTCGCAGCTCCTCGGCTTCGTCGGGATAGTTTACGGTTATCTTCATCATAAAGCGGTCTATCTGCGCCTCCGGCAGCGGATATGTACCCATGAATTCAACGGGGTTCTGAGTTGCTATCACCATGAACGGCTCGGGAAGCTTATGCTTTACACCGCCTACGGTCGTCTGACCCTCCGCCATTGCTTCGAGAAGGCTCGCCTGAGTTTTCGGTGAGGTGCGGTTTATCTCGTCCGCAAGCACTATCTGGTGCATTATCGCACCCTCGCGGTACTCAAACTCGCCGGTCTTCATGTTGAATATCTCCGTACCCATAACATCGGTGGGAAGAGTATCGGGTGTGAACTGTATCCTGCCGAAATCGCAGTCCACAGACTTTGCAAGCGTAGAAGCCAGAGTTGTCTTACCGACACCCGGAACTCCCTCAAGCAGTATGTGACCGCCGGAAAGCAGGCAGATCAGCAGATTATCCGTTGTCTCCTCCTGACCGACGAAATATTCGCTTATGCGGTGTTTCAGCTTGTTTATCATTTGCTGTTCCTCCTTTACAGGGAGCTTTCAGACATAATTTGTATTTCTTATTGATACCTCGAAAAACGCTTTGATAAGAGAAAATGAGACAATCCGATCAATACAATCGTTTTATATTCAACCCTCCAGCTCGCCGGAACGTATCATCTGCAAAACAATGTCGGCAAGCCCGGGGTCAAACTGAGTTCCTCTGTTTCGTTCAATTTCTTCGATAACCTTTTCCTTTGGCAGCCGTTTTCTGTACACTCTGTCGGTAGTCATTGCATCGTAGCAGTCCGCAAGACATAAAACACGCGCGAAAAGAGAGATCCCCTTCCCTTTCAGACCGTCGGGATAGCCCTTTCCGTCGTACCGCTCATGGTGATGCCGGACACCGTCGTTCAGTCCCTCAACATTGTCGATATTGCCGATTATATCCGAGCCTATTACAGTATGTTTCTTCATAAGTTCGTATTCTTCATCGGTCAGTCTGCCGTTCTTGTTGAGCACCTTGTCGGGAACGCCTATTTTCCCTATATCGTGCATTTTCCCGATGTACTGTATCCTGTCGATGTCAGCGGCGGTGAGCTGCTCCTTTTCTTTAATTCTGGAGCAGATGAGCGCTGCGTAGTTCCCTACTCTTTCGGAATGACCGCCTGTGTACTCATCCTTTGCATCAATGGTACTTGCTATGGTACGGAATGTCATTTTGGTCATCTTTTCGGAATATAGCCTTTTCTCCTCGGAGCGCTTTATTGCATCAGCAACAGCCTGCATAATAGTAGCGGCAAGAAGTACGAGAAGCCCGATACTTAGGAAAACCCCAAGTCCCAAAGGTGAACCGATATAGAAGTTCACAAGCTCCAGCGTGCATAAGCATATCATCAGAAGCATTCCCAAAGCGGTCATAGAGTATTTTCTGATCTCACCGGAGCGGATATCATTGATTATGGAACCGAACGAGCATACCAGCGTAGCACCGGTCAGTATATGAGAGATAAAAAGAGTTTCATAATAACAGATAACACCTGTAAAATTCAGCACCGTGTTCACAGTAACCTGTATCAGAACAAGAGACTGAAGCACCACATAGAGCCGATCATAACGATGCCCCTGCACCTCGTTGAAATACATCGCACCGAACGCCGCGGCGATCTCTATGAATATGAAAGCAAAAATACTGCTCAAAGACGGCGTTTTCAGAAAAAGCTGTCTGATCTCCGATTCGCTCAGTATCCAGAACCCTATGACAATTATCGTTTCCGCAAGATAAAGAACAGATTTTGAAAACTGTACTTTTTTCCGTATTACAGCAAAGCCGATTATACAGATCAGACCGACAAGGATCGAAGCAGCGGCGACAGATACCAGTATAACATTTCCGGTTATATACGGGAACCACACATTGTTTCCATAGGCGTATGTAACGGAACTGTACTTTTCAGTCCCGTTGTCCATTGATGTTACGGCAATATCTATAGTTCCCGAAGCGTCACTGTCACTGAGATCTGTCATAACAAAAGCACTGATCGGGATCATCTGCTCTGGCGTAAAGTTTTCTGCTTTGTATTCGGCTCTCAGTTCACCGTTGATGTAGATCTCTACGTTTTGCCGTATCGAACGAAAACTCAGGCACATACCGCTGTGTACTGTGCCGGGAAGAGTATTAGACAGAGTTACGGTTCCCGCCCTCCTGTTTGGCGATGAATACGGGAGCGTTACGTTTTCGAGTACAGTTCCGTCTGACCCGGTCAGCCTCCAGCCCGATGACAGTTCGTTGATCTCAAAATTCCCGGTGTATGGTTCACTGTTCATGGTTTCTCCCAGAAACGCATAGATAAAAATGCATACAGCAGCGATGAGAAAAGAGATCAGGGAAGTTTTAACGATCAAATTATAATTTTTCATAATCAGTATTACTTTCAAACAGTTCAATATGCCGGACAAATATGAAAAAATCCTATTGTATTATATCATACCGGAGAACTTTTGTAAAGGCTCTATTTAAATTTTCTGCAAAGTGATACAGAATGTATCATTCAATGACTGATAACGGCAGACCTTGCTGTGAGACGATCACTGAGGACAGCTTATCAAACCGCTTTTGCAGAACAGCAGCCTCCGAAAATGCTTTACAAGTGCGCTTATATGTGTTATAATGGAAGCGCATAATATTCAGAACTTACGGAGGCAAATATATGGACATTGATATTCTTTTGATTTTGCAGGAATTCAGAAACGGAGTCGGCTCCTGTCTGACAGATTTTATGACAAAGATGAGCTTCATCGGTGAAATGAATACGGTGCTGATAATAATGGCACTGATCTACTGGTGCGCAAGCAAGGAATTCGGTAAATACCTTTTAATGGGCTGGAGCGGCAACAGAGTTGTCAATGGGTTACTGAAAGTGACCGCCTGCGTCTATCGTCCTTGGATAAGAGATGCACGCATTGTACCTGACAGCAGCGCGCTGGCAGCGGCTACGGGATATTCCTTTCCGAGCGGGCACAGCATGAATGCAGCATCGCTTTACGGCGGCGGTGCTATCCGCAAGGAACTATCCAAAGGGCTGCGCATAGCACTTGGTGTTATTGTTGTACTCATTGCATTCAGCCGTAATTTTCTGGGCGTACACACACCGCAGGATATTCTGGCAGGCGCAGGAGCGGGACTGCTCGTAATGTGGCTGACAGGCAAGCTGATCGCATGGGTAGATAAGAATCCCGGAAAAGACATAATCGTAGCGTGCGTCGGTATCGCCGCATCTGTTGCTGTTGCGGTTTTTGCTGCGGTCAAGTCCTATCCGATGGATTATAATGAAGCAGGCGAACTGCTGGTAGATGGGGCAAAAATGGCAAACGACACTTTCAAAGGTGTCGGCTGGTGCGTCGGATTTCTGATAGGCTGGATACTGGAAAAACGATTTGTTAAATTTTCAACCGACATACCTATGACAACGAGAATAACAAGGCTCACTGCCGGGCTGCTGAGTTACTATGCTGTCAGTCTGATCCTTTTACCTCTGGTCAAAAGCCGGATCCCCGGTGTGGGCGGTACGATCACTTCATGCTTTATTCAGATGTTCTTTGTGACATTCGTTTTTCCTTTGTGCATAAAACTTTTTGAACGCATACCGGAATTGAGAGGAGACAATAATGTGTCTGATATGTGAACGAATTGAAACAATAAAAAAAGGCGGGAATCCTTATTTTGTAAAGGAACTTGAAACGGGATATGTGGTCATTGGTGATAATCAGCATTTCCACGGCTATACACTTTTTCTTTACAAGCACCACGGCGAAAAGACCGAGTTGTTTCATCTTGCCCCTGCAGAAAGAGCTAAGTTTCTTGAAGAAATGACGATAGTTGCCGAAGCTGTGTCAAGGACTTTTGACGCAGAAAAGATAAACTACGAACTGCTCGGAATGGGCGATGCTCACCTTCATTGGCATTTGTTCCCGAGAATCAGCGGGGACATTGAAAACTACGGAAACAATGGCAGAGGTCCTGTTTGGTGGTATCCTATGGAGAAGATGTATTCCGATGACAACAGACCCGGCAAGGAAGAACTTGCTGAAATGAAACGAAAACTGCTTGATGAATTGGAGAAATTGCTGTAAAATGCAATTATATCGGCATATAACAGATTCTTCGAGGCGCGGACATTCCCGCTTATACCGTATATTGACAGATTTTACAATAACGCCGGCGAAATAATTGACATATCATTGATAATGTGATATAATCGAGAAGGCAGATGAATGCCGTAATTTTATACCGACAAGGAGAACCATATATGAAGATTTTTCCGGAAAACAACAAACTCACAATCTTTCTTGAAGGAAGAATTGATACAAACAATGCCGCTCAAGTCGAAAAAGAACTTACCGAAGAGACCGGAAAAGCGTCCGGAGCCGAGATCGTTATAGATGCAGATAAGCTGGAATACATATCTTCGGCGGGTCTGCGCGTGCTGATGAAACTGAGGAAACAGCAGAAAGCCCCGTTTACCGTAGTCAATGTTTCCCGCGATGTATATGATATATTTGAAACTACCGGTTTTACCGAACTTATGGATGTCCGGAAAAAGCTCCGCGAGATATCCGTCGAGGGCTGTGAACTTGTGGGAGAGGGCGGAAACGGCAAGGTTTACCGCATTGACGATGATAAGATAGTTAAGCTTTATTCAGACGCAAGCATGGAATCCGTGAAGCGCGAGCAGGAATATGCCCGTACCGCACTGGTGAACGGCATACCCACGGTCATTCCCTATGATGTTGTGAAGTGCGGAGATAATTACGGCGTTGTATTCGAGCTTGTGAAATCAGATACCCTCGGTCATGCAATAAGCGCTCACCCGGAGCAAATGGACGAGCTTACCGACAAGTATGTTGAGCTTGCGAAAAAGCTTCATTCCACACATATCCCGAAAGGAAAGATAACAGATGTCCGCGATCTTCTCCGCAGCAGAATAGAAGGTCTTGCCGAATGGACGGCAGCAGAAGAACGGAAGATCCTTTCCGATATCGTGGACAGGATGCCCGAAAGCGATACCATTCTTCACAACGACCTGCACCCGGGAAACATAATGATACAGGACGACGAGTTCGTGCTTATCGACCTTGCCGATGTCACCGTGGGACCGAAAGCTTTCGACCTTGCCGCTATCTACCGTGATATGATTGCCGGTGCGCGTACTCAGCCCGATGTCACCGAAAAGAGCCTGGGAATGACGGTGGATATGGTTGAACAGGTAGGACAGCTGTTCTTCGTAAAATATACCGGTCTCACCGACCCGGATGCCCTGAAAGAGTATTTCGGGAAGATCGGTCTGCTGTTCGCTTTCAATACGGTACTTATCGCCGGTGCCGGAATCACCTCAGCAAAAGCATTCGCGCCGCAGATAATGGATAATCTTCTTCGTCCGGTGGTAATCCCAAACAAGGACGCCATACCATATCTTCTTTCCGTATTGTGATATCCAAAAGCTGTTCCGGGAACGGTATTGCTGTTTCCCCGAACAGCTTTTGCTTTTTGTGCCAAAACAGTTATTCACGTTTTCTTCGTAACAGCTTTAATGAAAATGTTTTTCTCTTGAAGTTACCGTAGTTTTTTGCTATAATGGCAATTATCCAAGAAAACAGGCGGCGGATACATTGAAGCTAAATACCACAAATTCCTTGGTGAGAGCGCGGAAAATATCTGTGATATCTGCGACGCGCCTGACGGGCAGAGATTCAAGGTAAAGGACGCTGCTGTCGGTGTGAATATGCCGCCGATGCACCCGTTCTGCCGGTGCAAAGTAACAACTCCGGAGGAATCCCTCGAAGATATCGAACGTGAGATAGACGAGCGTATCAAGAGCTGGAACATTCCCGAGGGAATGAGCCTTGACGAGTTTATTGACAGGGTGAACAACGGGGAGCTGGAGGAGATACGGAAGGAGCAGGCGGCAGCTTCCGGAGAAAACTCACAGGAACAGTTGACAACTGCCGAGAATGGTGGTATAATAGAAAAAATGGATGATATTTTTGAGGATAAAAAGGATATGGATGATAATGTTAATGGAACGCTGATAGTTAATCTTCAGTACTTCGCAAATAAGAATATTCCCAAGATGAGTAATAGCGAATTAGAGCACTCTATATCATCCTGGAACGATAACATTAAAACCCATAAAGATAAACTCGAAAATCCAAGAAAGTATTATCCCGATTGGGATAGTTATGATCCCAGGTATCAAGCTGGTTTGAGACGGCATTGGCAACACGAAATCAACACCTTCGAGAATGATATTAATGATGCCAATGACGAATTAAAAAAGAGGTGATTGTTTATGAACAATAATGCAAGTTTGGAAGCATTTGCAGCTGATGTTTATACCGAAATCAAGGAAAGATATGAAGAATCTCAAACTGAAATGAAAGAACATAAAGACGATTCTTTCGTTTCTGGCAGAGCCTTAGCGTATAATGAAGCCTTTGAGATAATCAAAAGTAGATTAGATATCTACGGTATTAAAGAAGATGCATAAAAATCAAATATCATCATTTCAGCGTATGCCTCCGGGTATGCGCTGTTTTTATGGAGGAAAAAATATGGAACTAAAGGACACAATTGAAATGATGAACAGCGAGGACTACAAGGAACGCTTCAAGGCGGAATATTATCAGACCAAGATCCGCTATATCAAGCTTCACAAGATGACCGTCAAATATATAAAGCAGGAACCCTGTCGTTCACCCCGAATTGCAGTCTTGAACTGCTCAATGAGCAGAAAAAGCACATGGGCTTGTATCTGCACGCACTTGAAGTTCGAGCAGAAATAGAAGGAGTAATGCTTTAACCGCCCATCCCGTGAGCGGTTTTCTTATGCCCCAAAGTAGCTAATATGAAAAGAAAAATCCTTCAAGTTATCTGTGACCGCTGCGGGGCAATACATGATTGCGCTTTTACTAAAAAAGGCGAAACAGACGGTGGTTACACAACTTTCGATTGTTATGAACCTGTCCCCGATGATTGGGAGAGTAAATACATTTTAGACAGGCATTACGATTTATTCCCGGATTGTCTGAGAATCATAAGCAGCGATGCAAAGGCTGCGCACGTCCATTTGAGCGATATTTTCTTTAACTGTTATATCACAAAAAAAACTTCAATAGACAAGAGAAAAAACATTTTTATCGGTTCGGACACAAAGTTTTATAACAGATGCCTGTTGAAAGTCTGTCTGACTCGACAGCCAAATGAACGGTGCGTTTCCGCCGGACATCAATACACCGTAACCTATTGAATTTTTCCGCAGAATATGTTATAATAATCACAATAGGAATATGAAAAAGGGGGTGCCGGTCATAAAAGAGAAAAATGAAACAACAAGGAAGATCAGAAGATACCGCAATACTCTTTATATTACGGGTTCCGGCATATCCGCGCTCGGATTATGGAGCGCGCTGAGGGTCGTCCTTGATGTTTTGATCTCGCCGCAGACTTTGTTCACGCCGGAAATCACAGAAAAATTCACCGGGATCGTCGGTGTAATCGTTGTGCTTGTAATACTCGCTCTGGTGACAGCTCCTTTGCTCGGCTTATATCTGTTCGTCGGCAAGAAGGCTCGCGAAGAGGGTCTCGGAAAGAAGAAGAATCCGCTCTACATAGCGCTCATCCTGCTGCTTGCATCATTACACATCTTCAGCATCATCTACTGCTTTATAGGGCTTACCGGAGCAATTTCTTCCCTGCAAGACAATATTATCGGTATTATAGTGTCAATGATCGTGGACGCAACCGCGGCGGTGACTCTTGGGGAAATGTGTATGTCAGCAGTGATGATACGGGTTTACGAGAAAAAGAATACGGGTAATTGATAATGCAGAAAGATTTTCACTATTACGCTACATACTGTGCGGCTTATCTTGCGGGTTATACACATAATGAGTGCATGGATATCTGTTACAGCGCGCAGCTTGTCGACCACTGTTCGGCAACGCTGCTGAAAAAATTAAAAGCTCCTGTCGAAGCAGCCACCACCCAGCTCCAGCTGGAACTTATGGACATAAAGACCGATATTGCCGGGCTCCAGAACATAACCCGCATCTGGGCATCTTTCCATTTTCTGCCCTTTGATCTGTATGCGACAAGAAAATGGGCACCGAAGATGTATCTTAATAAATACCGGCTTATATGCGATACGAACAGCGATCTTCTTGTTGAGACGGTGAAGCTCGCAAAGAACAAGGGAACTCAGGCGGCAGGTATAGCTATGCACGTTCTGGCGGATACATGGGCGCACAGATATTTTGCCGGCACCCCATCGTTTGTCATAAACAATACCAATTATTATTTCTATGAGATCATTCCCGACGGAGACGGCTATACGGAACGTCCGGTGAAATTCATTCATAATCCCTCCGCGCCGGACGATCACGAAAACGGGATCTATGTCAACAGCCTCCACCAGAACAGCGAGACATCGGTAATGAACCTCGGACACGGAAGAGCCGGTCATCTGCCGGATTACAGCTATGCGCGGTACAGATATCTGCCAGCGTGGGGCGACTATGAAGAGATCGTGAAGGACAACCCCTCAGATTATATGAACGCATTCTGTCAGATGATATACGCGCTGAAATATCTTCACGGTGAAGAGCCTGCATTCGAGAAGAACCGGTACGACGCCGAGGCTGTGGAACCGTGGCGGGAGAAGATTAAAGCCATACTCGAAAAAAGGCAGACCGACGCCTGCGAGGATTGGAAGAACCTTGCGGAGGAGATGTCCGGAAATGAGATCGGGGACTTCGATATCGGAAAGTATCAGAACGAATATACGGATTCCTCCGACAGGGACAGCACCTACCTCGGCAGATTCATTGCCGCTGCGATCGCACAGAAGAGTATGGTGACACACCATATCTACAAGTCGGGAAGCAAGCTTGCCGGCGTTTCGATAACAAAGAAAAGCATGAAGGGAGTCAGTGACAAATGAACTGGTTACAGCGGATCAGAAAAATAATATCCGGTGTGCTTCTTGCAATAGCCGGATTTCTGTTTATTCTGCTTGACGATAAAAAATATACGCTGCTTCTTGCAGGTCTTATCATATATCTGTTGTTCAACGGCATAAAAATGATGATATATTATCTCACCATGGCGCGGCTTATGGTAGGCGGGAAGTCGATACTGTACAAGAGCGTGATACTGCTGGATCTTGCGATGGTTACCGCCTCTCTCACAACCCTCAGACCCGTGTATCTCATACTGTACCTTGTCGGCATATACATAGCCGCCGGGGTGCTGGATATTCTGAGGAGCCTTGAAGCGAAAAAGCTCGACGCTCCGGAATGGAAGATAAAGTTTGCGTCCGGACTTTTCAATATATTGCTTGGAACAGCCGCCGGAGTATCCGGACTTCTGTTCAGTTCCCCGGAGATATCCGCATTTATCTACGGCGGAGGTCTTATCTGGTCCGGCATTACCGGTATAGCATCAGCATTCCGCCGTACCAGTACCGTATATATCCAGTAAAGAAATCAGACGCACCGTATAATGCAATGAAAGAATC
Organism: Ruminiclostridium sp.; assembly: GCA_017941355.1. Classification (GTDB taxonomy): domain Bacteria; phylum Bacillota; class Clostridia; order Oscillospirales; family Ruminococcaceae; genus Ruminiclostridium_E. The sequence goes on from JAGAWN010000103.1 coordinate 11,184, forward strand.
AAAAGGCTGCATTAAGCGAATTCATAAATGAAGGAAGAGAGTCCTATTTAATTTCTGCTCATCAACCGTGAAAAGTCTTCATAGCGCAGCTTGAAGGCTTTTCACGGTTGCAAAAGTGCAAGGAAAATTCCCCATTTTTAAAATTTTCCTTGCACTTTTGTTCGTCCGAAGGACGAAATGAGCTTGACATCAAGGAATGTGTCCGTCTTAAAATTTCGCTGAAGGCATGTTTTAAGCCTTTCCAAAGTCCCCAAAGCGGACTTTGGAGCAAAAACTTCCTTTCGGGCAGTTGTTGAGAACACGTTAATTAGTTAAGATAGTTAATTGAAATGTTGTATTAATTATTAATATAGATTAATATCAGAAATAAGTTGGAGAAATTAATATGCTGAAAATTAAGTTTATGTTAGAGTATGGCTGCTATCCTATATGGGTCTATAATGAAGATAAACTAATAAACGTAGGACTACCTGCGGATTTAATTAGTAATAAAGAATTGAAGAATATAGTAGATGATATTTCGAACGAATATAACAAACTGTTTATCAATAATTCAATTGAGTTTAGATATGTTGGATTTCCTTGCAAAGAAGATGAAGAAGCGTTTGATAAAAAAATTTATTATGCAATAGAATTGCTGAAAAAAGCCTCAAATGGGTTGTATGATGTGGAGATTGATTATGAAGGTTTATAACACCCTGTTAATAACTTAAGTTTTTAAGAAACACTCTCGTTTTAGCATCATAAAATTGCTGGCGGAAAGACAGAATCATAACTTTTTTTGAAGGAAGATAATGATGAATTAGCAGGAGAATCAAATGCGGTGGAAAAGTTCGAACCAATCAACTCGATAAAAGGAGTTAATGTCCTTAACGACCGTTCGTCTGATGAAGGTTCCTTTAACGACAACAGCAGTCGGATTTCCATAAGGCATGCTGAAAATATGAGAAACGAAAAGTCCGCAAGATGAACTTAGGGTTCAAGTTGCGGACTATGTTTTTCCGAACCTGCTGTAAAACGCGAATCCGACAGCAGAGGTAAGCACCTCGGTGACAGGATATGTCAGCCAGAACATATCAAGTCCGAAAAGTGAGAATACAAAGCCGAGAGGAACGAACAGCAGTACAGTCCGTATTACTGTCAGCAGAGAGCTTTTGAGTGCACTTCCGACCGCCTGAAAGAAAACCGGAAATATCAGCGAGCTTACCATTGGGATAAAGCTTATGCCGATTATGCGGAATCCCGTTACGCCGATACTCATTACAAGAGGGTCGGAGGAGAACGCTGCGATAAGCTGCGCCGGCAGGAACTCAAAACACAGCGTTCCCAGCGACATCAGCAGTGCTCCCGCGATGAACGAATCTTTCAGCACCGAGCGGCAGCGGTCATAGCTGCCCTGTGCGTAATTATAGCTTATCACCGGGACAATGCAGGTCTGCAAAGCACCGAGGGGAATGAAAAAGAAGGTCTGCCACTTGTAATACAGACCGAGAACCGTCACCGCCTGATCGGAAAAGCCCGAAAGTATCAGCTCCAGTCCGAATATGTAAAATGTGTACGCAGCCTGCATCAGAATATTCGGCATTCCCATGTGGTAAATGCGGGCTGTGTATTTTCCGAATACTTTCAGTTTCGGCGGTTTACGGCAGCCGCCGAACATCACCACAAGTGCCGCGACTGTCTGTCCGGCAACGGTAGAGATAGCTGCGCCCGCAATGCCGAGCTCCGGTATCGCACCGAAACCGAATATGAGCAGCGGGTCAAGCACGATGTTCACGACTGCACCCAATATCTGTGCCACCATTGGCAGCTTCATCTTTCCCTCTGCTTGCAGCACCTTCGTCCATACGCTTTCGGTGAACAGTCCGAGGCTGAATACGCACACTATGCGTCCGTAGGTCACAACATCATCAATGACTGCCGCGGAGCTTGTTGACAGGCTTGCGTACAGCGGCATCAGCGCCCCGAAAACTGCCGCGAACAACACCCATATTATTACTGCAAGCGGCGTTGCCATTCCCGCCGCATCACGGGCATGACTCTTTTTGTGCAGTCCGTTGAAGAATGACATCGCGGTATTTATCCCGACACCCGTGCCGACTCCGAGAGCTATCATAAGCAGCTGGAGCGGGTACACTATCGAGAGTGCGGTCAGACCGGTATCGGAGTATCTGCCTATAAAAAAGCTGTCGATTATGTTGTACAGCGCCTGGATGAGCTGTGCCGCCATTACCGGCGGTGCAAGACGGAATATCAGCTTCCATATACTTGTGCTTCCGAAATCGGGAAGCTCACGTTTTGTGTGTTTCAATTTATGCTCTCCCACACGATCATGATATTATCTCCAACACTCCCATAGATCCGCGCAGCTTCGTGACGTTATGTGTGAGAAACTCATAATTGCACAGAATACCTGCCTGCGCTATCTGATTTTCGGAGATGTAGGAGTCTGCAATATGTCTTTTTTCTGTTATCTAATTGTACTCCCAAAAGGCATATTTGTCAAGGCATTTTGGCGATATTAAGCGGCGTTATCTGCATTGAAAGCAGTTCGGAGAAATGAAAAGTCCGCAACATGAACTTAGGGTTCAAGTTGCGGGCTAACGCGCGTACAGAACAGGAACTAAAGTGGATAAAATGAATCGGTTCATCAATATCATCAAATATAAACTGCACTGTAGAGCCTTTTGTGAGCATAATATCTAAACCGTTCGGTTTAGATGTCTCTCCCGAACGCCTTAGATTATTTGATAACTCCGGACAGCGAGGCAGAAAAAAACCGTATAGCAGATAACTGCCATACGGATTCGGTGGCGTCGTCGCGCCTGTCTGTGTCGAACGCTTTAGATATTACTCCGGACAGCGAGGCAGAAAAATACCGTCTGCCACCAAAGTAACAGACGGTTAAACGGCGAATGCCGTGTCTCTGCCGAACGCTTTAGATTTCAGGGTAAAACAAAACCCCCGGCAAGAAGTATCTTGCGGAGGCTTTTTACGGTGGCGCCGTCGCGCCTGTCTCTGCCGAACGCTTTAGATTTTTTACTTGAGTTTAAAGAACCGTACCTACTACTCTATATTATAGTATACTTGCATCACTATGTCAAGTGTTTTCAAAAGAAGCGCCCTGCCGAAGCCTGAACCTCGGCAGGGTAAATCAAAGGAGAAATCTATTACTCAACCACCTGCTCGGCTTGAACTCCACCGATGAAGGTGATCTTGATGGTGTGTTTATCGATAACATCAATCCGCTCTATGAATCGGCGGGTAAGGCTGTCATCATATTCCGTAAGTCCGAACTCGGTATGGTCGAGTTCGTCGAGCAGATTCCGAACGGAATCCGTTGTGACCGAATGATCGGTCAGCTTTTCGCGCTCCGTTCTGATCTGCTCGTTTATTGCATCTATCTCATCAGAGAGCCGCTTGAACTCGCCGTCATATTTCGTATAATCGGTTTCCGTAAGGGATAATTCCAGCAGTCGGCTGATCTCATCGCTGCGTTCTGCCCGAAGCTGTTCGAGCTGCGAGATTATCTGTCCGTCCGGTATCACTACCTCTTGTATTCCGGCTTTCAGCTCCTGCCGGACATCATCACCTATCGCACAGAAGCCGTTTATCGCTTCCAGAATTGCCCTGTGGAGGCTTTCTTCGTGGAGTGTTGGGGAGTGTTGGCACTTCTTCTTTCCGCTCTCTAAACGGTTCACACAGCGCCACACGATCTCTTTGTAGCCCTTTGCCGTCCATGTCGTTCTGCGGTATGCAGCGCCGCACTCCGCGCAGTACATTCTTTCAGTCAGTGCGTACTTGGCACTGTACTGCCCGTTGTTGTTCGTTTCCTTGCCCGATGCCTTTTTCAAGCTGTTTCGGCGGGTGATCTCGACCTGTGCCTTATTGAAGGTGTCACGGTCGATTATAGCCTCGTGGTGGTCACTGACATAGTACATCGGAAGTTCTCCGGTGTTCTTTTTTGTTTTCTTCGAGATACAGTCAACGGTGTATGTCTTTTGCAGGAGTGCATCTCCCGCATATTTCTCGTTCTGTAGTATGCTTGATATTGTGGAGATCGACCACTTGACGGCTCCGCGGGCATTGGGTATGTTCTGCTCTATAAGCTTGTCAGCTATATTCCGGTAGCTTGCTCCGTCCAGGAACATACTGAATATCAGTCTGACCGTTTCCGCTTGCTCGGGAACTATCCGGGGATCGCCGTTCTCGTCCTTTTCGTAGCCGAATATCGCCGCCATGCTGAATTTGCCTTGCTCGAAGGAGCGGCGGATACCCCAGGATACGTTTTTGCTTATGCTCTCGGATTCCGCTTGCGCGAACCATGAGAATATCGTCAGCAGCATTTCATCTGACTGTTCAAGGGTATTGATGTTCTCTTTCTCGAAGATGACCGCGATTCCCAGCGCTTTGAGCTCACGGACATACTGTAGACTTTCGACCGTGTTTCGTGCGAAGCGGCTCACGGATTTTGCAAGTATTATGTCAATGCTCCCTCGACGGCAGTATCTGATCATTTTGAGGAACTCCGGCCGTTTCTTCGCCTGAGTGCCGGTGATACCCTCGTCCGCAAAGATAGCTACTTTCTTCCAGTCCTCGTGGCTGCTGATATATTCATCGTAATACCGGCACTGCGCATCGTAGCTGCTCGCCTGTTCTTCCTCGGCTGTCGATACTCGGCAGTAGGCGGCTACACGCTTTACAGCACTTTTCTTTTTTGCAGTCTCAGTCTGCGGCTTGGCGGGAATGACCGTTACCCTCATTACGCCGTCAGTTTTTGTAGGTATGGTCGGTGCTAACATCGCTGTCACGCCCCCTTGATCTGTATTTTTCTGTCATTGACAAGCACAGCGCTGACTGTACCACCGTCTATGACTATATTTTTAATGACCCGCTTGGTCAGTTCCATATCGAAATCCGCGATTTTGTTATGCTGCATGAGCAGATCAAGCAGAGGTGCGGTTTTGTCGCGGTCGTCGTATGTAAAGCAGTCGTACCGCATTGAGACCGCCCGAAGTATATCTGCCATAAGCTTGTCCGCATCGGCTGTAGGATCGCTCATCTGCTCCTTGATCTGTTCTTCGGCAATAGTAAGCTGTGCAGTGGGCTTGTATTCCACGCTTTCGGTCGGTGCCGCAAGCGTCGGCTCGGCTATCAGCATATTTACTGCCGTCACAGTCAGAGCCTTTATATCGTTCACGCTCAATCGCTTACATTCTGTATTCCGACCGTATTTTATAAGGCTTCGCAGGTACTTGGTTGTGTTATCCACTGGAAGTGCCGTTTTTCCTTTTTCTGATTTGATTGCGTTTGCTCGATCAAAGATGTCCGGCTCTATGATCTGCGGGTATGTATCATCGCCGGTATAGCGCTTGTTTTCAAGTATCCGGCTGACCATGTTCTTATTCCACAGA
>JAGAWN010000104.1 GCA_017941355.1 Ruminiclostridium sp.
GTAGGCGATATTGATCACATCCATAAGCCTCATAGACACACGAAATACTTCCGTTCCCATTGTAAGTTCTGCCAGACACTTTATAAGCTTGTAATAATCAAATGGCGGCTCAAACTGAACAACATCCTGCACCATCTGGTATACAAAGTCTTCCTCTTCCTTACACAATGGTCTCTTGTACCTATCGATCAGCGTCCTGCATACTATACGCTCAATATCGGACTGAAAATCAGACTCGTCATCGGAGTGTAAAGCATACAGCTTGTCATAGAACTTATCGCAAGGATCATCTGCGGCAGTTATTGATTCCACAAAATCCTTGTTCGCTTCTGCACAGTACCCCTCGTAGATTTTCAGCGTGTATATTCCGTCATCAATAAGATCCCATTTTCTCGAATTCAACACCTCATATACATCAGTTCTTATTTTCTTTTTATCCATAGATTTTCCACCTTTCCGTTTATTGCCTTACTGTGACTCCATTCATCAAAGTATTGCTGTATATATTATGATTACGGGAGGATATGTTTAAGAAACAGCCACCTGTATATATATTTAAATAGTATATTCGTGACATTTTTCGACAAATAGCATTTCGGATATTAACTTCAAAGTCATCTTGCGTAATCATAATATATATGAGCCTAAAAATTGGCTGAGTCTACAGGAAAGGAATTAAAGTATGAAAACAATCGATTATAAGACAAGGACATCGATGAGGGAAGAAAATAATCCTATGGTTCCGGGAATTTGGAGCATCGCACTTGATATAGGATACTCGTCCGTCAAATGCATGACTACTAACAAGGTCTTTTCATTTCCTTCCTTTGTAAAGGAAAGTGATGAAGAAGATTATGACTTTTTCCATCCCGGCGGTACGATGATCAGGTTTCGGAACGAATATGGGAAAAACTACGATGTCGGCGGTATTGCACTCGATTTAGCAAATATCCGGGAGGTGAACTATAACATCGGAACTATGTACGGAAGAGACTGGTATGACACGGATACCTATCGGGTATGCCTCGAAAGCTCTCTTGGGCTTGCGATCCTGAGCAACAAGAAAAGAACATATAACAAGGAGTCACTGAGAGTTATAACGGGACTCCCGTGTAAGTATTCCGATGATGCAGGTCTCTTGAAAAGAATGATAACCGGTCATCACTCATTCGACATGATCTCGCCGAATTCTGGAATGTGGGAGCATTTTGATTTCAATGTAGCTGATACCGTTATTATTCCCCAGCCTTTAGGAGCAATATGGTCTGCAGGCTATGACAACTTCGGGAAGAAAACCACAGACAGCGACAAGGTTTTAAAGAATAATGTTGTTGTGTTTGACGGTGGATTCGGAACGCTTGACATTTTTGGAAAAATAGGCGGTGTAACATCTGTACGTTCCACTTATCGTGAATGCGGAATGAAAGAGGTTTTTCTGCGTACAGTAAAGGAGATCAAAGACAAATATAAGGAAGACATTCCGATCCCTATGCTGTACAGGTTTCTTGATGAAGGAATAATACACTATGATGAGCCGTGTAAAGAAGATGGCATTATTAACTATAGTGACCCTGATACATATACCAGAAAGACAGTTGATATTTCTGATATTCTCCTGAAAAACAGTATGATAATAGCGAAAAACGCTTTACAGTACCTTCTGAAAGATACGAATCAACTAAGTGCATACAAAGCAGTCATATTATCCGGAGGGAGCGCAGCAGCTTGGTCTGAGTTTATAGGCAAAGCAGTATCGGCATTAGGTGTTTCAGTCATCAATGCAAACAGGAATAACACCTCATTAGATCCGATATTCAACAATGTACGGGGATATTATATGTTTCTCACTCATTTGCTCCGCGAAGAAAGAAGTGAAAAACATTGAAGATAAAGTTTAACGCCAAATCGGATATGGATCTTATCTTTCTCGAAGCGGGAGCCGAAGAAAAAATGAGAAATGTCATTATAAATTCTCTTAAAGCGTGTGTAAAAATGGAGCATTACTACATTTCGTATGATTTTAGCAATATCCGAAAGGATGTTGCTGTGAGAACTCGGATATATACCATCAGTCTCTCTCATGAGCTTGATGCTGATGTTATAGAAATGCTCGACAATGCGCTTGAAGTGAGCAGGCTCACAAAATTCTTGCTGAGGTGTTACTCCTTCGGCAAAGGATATCCGGATTACAGACTGCTTAATCTCGTATATATGAAATCCCGCTTTTTCAACGAGGAAACATTCTTTCGACCTGAAACTTCGGAACTGGTAAACAATTCCACTGAAGCCGAGAAATCGGACAATGATCATTCAAACAACGGACTAATGGATTTAACAAAAATGGAGATGATGTAATGGAAGACTCAAAAATGATAGAACAAAAATATGTCAATAAGATCATAGCAGACATAAACGAAATTAGGCGTATCTGTCTTAATCAGTGTATTCCTATGTTTGTGACAGTATATCTGCCGGATAGAAAGAAATATATATCCGATATCGTTTCACCGGCTGTACTCGGTATCAACATCGAGCCTGACAGAATAACGGAGCATCTTAATGTCGCAAATGGATTTCATACTGTCCTGCCAATAGATTTGATGCACGGAGGGTCAGATGGCAAAGAAAAAGACTCGCAACTTGATTTTGCAGAGATGTTTGACTTGTCCGAGCTTCCGAACCGCGGTGAAGAAGATCCATAAATACCAAGTTATCCAAAATGGATAACTTTTCGGAGCTGAAACAAAAATCTTATCCAATCTGGATAACTTTTCGTAACTGAAACAAAAATCTTATCCAATTTGGATAACTTTTCGGAGCTGAAATAAAAATCTTATCCAATTTGGATAACTTTTCGGAGCTGATACAAAAAACTTATCCAATTAGGATAACTTTTCAGAGCCGAAGCAGAAATCTTATCCAATCTGGATAACTTTTCGGAGCCGAAACATAAAACTTATCCATTTTGGATGTTTTCCAACCATTGAATAATAATTATCTTTGATCTGGATAGTGTATTTCATTGGTCATTCGGTATAATGAGTGCAGCATCATCTTAACAGATAACGAAGCACAGTACCGTGAAAGCTGTCTTTTATAAAAACAACAAAACCACTTTGGCTCCTTCTCAGAATGTACTTGTTATTATATTACAAAAGAGGTTTTTTCGTGCGGATATTCGTGGACTATTAGTTCTAAAGTCCATTGATACACGCATTGACATCTTTGAAATACGGATATACGTGGAGCAGTAAAGCACATTGGCGGTTCTTATGTGGTTTTTTTGTTTGTTAAAACAGCAGACAACAAAACCACTTTGGTTCTCTTTATTATTTCTCTAATATCCCGCTGTTTTTTTCTCGATATTGGGTCAGATCTTGATAAAAATCTATGAATTCGGGCGTAATACCTATGGTGTTTTACCCGATTTCAGGAGATGTTTGAACTGAAAACAACAAAACCTATTCGGTTCCTGTATGTGTTGCAGGACGCTCCAACAAAAAATGGCTGCTATGCGTGGATTTTATGGCACTTACGCTACATCTGAACTTATTTTCCCCTTATAAACAGCGGTTTTAGTGTTAATATCTTTGGGCAAAAATGTATAATATGAAGTCTATCAAAAGAAGGAGGGATATGGTTTTTTGAAATACCACTTTTTAATAAAAAAAACCTGTACGGTTTGTTCACAGAACACACATTGCCCATTGAGCAAGCAAGAAGGAAAGGAGTAGGAAATGAAACAGATTTCATCAACAAGTATCAAGTATGCAGTAAGGTCAAGACATTGTCTTGAAGAAAGCAAGGGTCTTTCCGTTATACACAAATGTCGGAAACCCGAGTATGCTCAACGTGAACACTGGCAGCAGTACGATGATTCGTCAAATATTGTAGTAAGCTCATTCGGCAAAGTACGTCGATATAACAAAAGAGGCAGAATAATCGAGATAACCAACGACGAAAACCTTAAAACAAGAATATCCTTTACGCATAACGGGCAAACGCTCTATGTAAAGAATCTTGTAGCTGAATGCTTTGCGGCTGCCGGCACAGGCGATAAGATCGTAAATATTAACGGAGATATTTATGATAATAAGATCGACAATATCAGTTACGCACAATCCGATAGCATATTTAAACCTATTATACACAGAAAAAGCAGTATAAACATCCCAATACTTCAGTATACGCTTAGCGGAAACTTTCTGTGTGCATGGCAAAATGCCGATGAAGCCGCAGAGAGATTATCGTTTCGTAGAGGCGACATATTGATGTGTGCGGAAGGAAGAGTCCTGTCAGCACATAACTTTATATGGACATTTGACACAGATGACCGAAGGATTCATAAGCTACCTACTGCGTATATGAAAGCAGAGGCGCTTCAGCCCCATCTTATCCGGATTGTTAACAAAGATAAAGAGTACTATTTTGCAACGATCTCAGCAGCTGCGGATTTATTCCTGATTTCAGAGTATGAGGCAATGAAAAGATGTATAATCGCACAGGAATATGACGGATGGAAATTCTCTTGCCCGGGTGAATCGTATGAAAGGAGCCAGATAAAATGGAAAGATTAGAATTCAGACCCTGCCACGCAATGTTCGGCTATGAGACCTCACTTGACGGAACTGTTATATTCCGAAAAAAGGATAAGATCACATATCTGAAGAAGTTCGTCTTGAACAACAGCGGCGTTGAATATGTCAGAGCTAAAAGGTTCGGAGAACGGAAATACATAAAAGTTGCCGAAATGGTTGCCCTTGCCTTTATTCCCAAAAGAAAAGGCGATATCCTGTATTGCCGGAACGGGAATTGGAACGATTATTCGCTTGATAACCTATACTGGGAAAATCCCAGGACCTTACCTGAAAACTGCAATAAGATCTGGAGGGTAGTCAATCAATTTCCGAATAAATACGAGGTTTCGGAAGACGGTGAGGTCAGGCAGTATAAAACCTGCGAACCTCTTGCAATAAAGGAGATGGCAGGTCACTACTACGTAAAGTTCTATTCGGGGAAAAAGAATACCGATGAGGAACAGCCTAAAACAAGCTACTATTCTGTTGCTGTTCTTGTTGCAGAAGCGTTTATTGAAAATCCCCGTAATTATAAATTCGTAGGTCATATAGACGGAAACACGAAAAATAATCACTATACTAATCTTGTATGGGGGAAAAGAGATAACATCAAGAGTTCTGTCAGTCGCCGTCCAGGAGTTAAAGTTGATGAATATTTGTTGGACGGTTCGTTTGTAGGCACATGGGATACAATGACCCGGGCGAGCATTGTTCACCAGATCAACGCTCAGGACATTCGTGCCTGCTGCAACGGTAAACATGTAACTGCCGCCGGAAGAGTATGGCGGTGGCATGGGGAGAGTTTTAGCACACACAGAACGCCGCCTGCCATTAAACTCAGGCCCGGAGAGTATTTCAAGCACTATCCCGGGACAGATGCGGAAGTATCAAATTATGGTATGGTCCGGAACTATAAAACCGGACGAATTTATATGCGGCATGAGGGCGGTGTTATCAGACTGACAAAAGACGGAAAAACAATTTCCAAAAAGATTGCTGTTTTGGTGGCAGAGCTATTCCTGCCTAATCCCAAAGGATACAAACGTGTCACATTCAGGGACGGCAACTCAAACAATACCTATGTTGGTAATCTTAAATGGGTCAGGGATATGGAATAGCCTATGAAAAACGATGTTATATCAATACTATTATGCGTAGCTTTGTTTTATCACACATCCTCTACTTTCTATAACGAATACAAAGCTTCGATTTTGCACTCACTTTACGGGAATATATATAACGAGCAGTTAGATTCTGTGAAACAGGAGTTGCCGAACTTCTCCGACTCACTTACATGGTACTTTCGGCTTTCCCGGAAACAGTAGGAACATAGAAAAAAGAAGGACTGCTCAACAGCAGCCCTTCTCCTTTTATGTATGCGGTAACATCAAACCATTTCAGTACAGTATTTTTTCATCATTTCTTCAAAGGATATCAACCTGCACGGCTCCGCTTCCTCTTCTTCATACTGCTCGTAGAATTTATTAGCTTCATTTACATATATGAGATTACACACATTATTGTAATTAAAGCCTATTCCCACATAATTGCTGAACTCGATATATCTTACCAGTTCGATAAACTCATTATAATTCAGCACAGACATTATTCCGCGGCAATCTTCGTTCCACGGTCTTTTCATTAAGATCGGGAACGGTGTATTGACCGCTCTTTCCCCCTGCAGATTGTGAACAGCATCATCCAGCATTATATCTACCGAAAATATGTCTTTCCTGCTTGAGATAAATACGTTTTCGCTTTTCACATCCGGAAAGTCTTCACTTATCCGCTGTCTTCTGATATCCCCATACATACTGTCAATGCTCGTGAGAATGAAAACATCGTGACCCATTCCTACAAGCTCGCTCACAAAGGCTTGTGCACCCTCAATAACAGGCTGGCTTTCATAAAACTCCCGACTCTTGAAATATTCAAATCGGATATCAAGTTCGTTGTCAGCTGCCTCGTATGATGTTAAGCTGTCAAAATCAAGCATTTCACGCTGTTCAGTTGTCCTTTTAAGGTTTTCAAGCTGAATTACATAACTGTTACACTTGTACAGCACATCATCACAGTCAAGTCCTATTTTTAATTTTCGCATACACATGTTTATACCTCCGTTCATCATGTATTCTATACTCCTATTATGATTACGCAAAAATAATTTTTTCAAAGTGGCAGTTGGTGACAGTTAAATTGCGGTATTTTCTATCATAATATATATGGTGATGCAAAATGGAAGGAAATTGTTCATACAAAGACAGGTTGATTGGATTTATCGCAGATTATGAGGAAGTCCTTTTAGGAAAGAAAGGAAAGTACTCATTCTGGTACTGCACTGGAAACGCGGAGTATGACGAAAAGCTTGCTCTTGATGTAATGCGCTATGCATTTGAGAAGCTGCTTAAGTGGACTCCGGAAATGATAAACGAATGCAAAGATATTGCAGTTCTTGAAAAAATGAAGCTATACTATATTTACAAGCAGAAAATCATACACCCCTATAGGAAGACACAGTTCTCTATATTTAATCTTATTGCCGCTAAGATGTACCCGGACAAGATAACACTTGACGGAAAATCTAATACGATCAGCATATATAAAAAAGTACTTTCAGGTGAGTATGTCAAATTTCCTAAAAACTTCTTCTCTACAACTGAGGGAATATTGAAGTTCGGCTACTGTTTAAGATACGCTTTGACTGAAATAATAGGCTTCACTTCTGCAAAAGAGCTATATGATATGTTCAGCGAACCGTCTATCAAGACGGTGCTCGAAAAAATAAAGCTGTTAAATGTATATTCACTATTCTTTGAAACGCCTGTAGATATGCTCCATTATTGTATTCCAAAGGCGTTAAGAGATGATGATTATTATATTATTTGCAAGCAGAAATATTTAAAAAAGCGATTATCATGCGGCACAGGTCTCAGATATGTAAGACAATACCACAGATATCTATATTGTCAGGACTCATACAATCCTTTGACCGGTTTAGGGGAAGAATATAGGGAAGAACCATCAAGAATTATCTTTTATTATGTTTTGACAGAGCTGTTACCCGCAGACCCTGCCCTGAAATATGAGGAATATGACTATCAGGATAGAAATACGCTCTACTGTATTATGACCAGATACGATATTGATTATCTTCTTGACAAATATCGTATCCGTGACTTGGTCAGGAGGGTATCTGATAACTATGTCGATGCAGCTGATATGCTCCTGTACGGAGATACAAGAGATGAAACTTGCTATAAGTACGCATCCAGAAAGTTTGCGTCAGCAAACAGAGCAGAATATAAAGAATTGCCTATGTCGGTTCGTCGTTATCTGGCGGTACTTAAAGGCAGAATATCAATAGAAATGGCTATACACAACCGTGAGCAGCTTGTCGAATGCCTTGATTATCTCTGGGATTATGTTCTGCCATTTTCCGATACATATTCTGCCGATGATATTTCTTCGCTTCTTACTGACAAAGACTTTTTGACAGAATATAAGCTCAATGATGTTATCGCTTACTTATAGGTTAATAGTTAATAGCCACGGAAGAGAACATTTCTTCCGTGGTTTTATTTTATATAGATGACTATTGCACTCATATTATCGCAGTACTCCTGTGTCTTAGCGGCATATATAAGATTATCTACGGCAGCTCTGCAATTGTCCGAACCTATGACTATATCAAGTATAGCCTCCGGTCTCACAGCATAATGGATCCCGTCACTTGTAATGAGCAATATATCATTCTGTTTAAGCGGAGCGTCCATAATCTGTATTTTAGGCTCTGATGATATTCCCAATACGCTTGTAAGCTTGTTCCTGTCCGGATGAGTATAATATTCTTCTTCGGTAATGAGTCTGCGGTCGCAGAGCTCACGAGCCGCTGTATCATCTGTCGTAATTTGTCGTATCCCCGATACGCCCTTTCTGTTTCGTATAAGATATATCCGGGAATTGCCCAGATGTGCCGAGAGCATTCTTTTATCCGGAGTGAGCAGACAACAAGTCAGCGTTGTGGCATATCCGGCATATAATTCCTCGTTTGCAGTTCTGAAAGCACCTATCAGTTCACCTGCCGAGCGAAGCAGCTGCTGAAGGATCTGCTCTGCATTATCGAGCAGATATTCCTTATCATCATCGTAAATGAGCTTGATCTGTCTGGCAATAAACCCTGCTGCCAGCTGTGCAGGTTGTATACCTGTGGGCTTTGATCCCATTCCGTCAGCTAATACGGCAAATACACAGTCCTTTGCAAGTGACACAACATCTATGAAGTCTTCGTTTACTGTCCGTTTATACCCTATATCTGTACTTCCTGAATAGTAATAATTAGTCATTATCTTTATCCTCCTGCATCTTTGATATTATTTTCGTCAGATCCGGGTCTATTGTTTTAAGTGCATTTGCGCTTGCCACATACATGGCTGCCAAAGTTGTCAGATACATCGGCATTTTGCCGTGAGATACTGCACTGTCCCTGACCGATGAGAGAAATGAGTTGACCAGCTTGAATGCTATCTCGACATCATTAGCTTTAAGTATGATCCTTCTACCGCTCATATTGATTTCCATATTTGCCTCCTATTCGATAAACATCTACCTGTATATATTATGATTACGCAAAACACCATTGATGTCTGTAATCTGCACCCTCTCGTAATCATAATATATTTGTCACTTGTTTTGATGAAAGGAGGCTTCTGTTAAATTATGCAGCGAAATGGCTGTTAAAAATTAAGAACAAAATCAGAAATATGAAAGGAATAAAAGGAATGTCTGAATTAAAAACTTGTACTTACTGTGGCTGTGAACTTGAAGAAGATGATGTATATGAATTTGAGGGGGAATATATGTGCGAGCGCTGTTATGATGATAATACCTGCGTTTGTGAGAGCTGCGGAGATCGTATGTGGACCGATGATGACTGCGGAGACAGTTACATATCGTTATGTGAGGGCTGTCGTAACGAATACTACACCAGATGTTGCTGCTGTAATTCCATCATAAGTAATGATGATGCTTATTATGCCGAAAACGATGATTATGAGGAGGAGGCATATTGTCAGACTTGTTACAACAAATACCCGCACTCGATCCATTCATACAGCTATAAACCAGAGCCCATTTTCTATGGGAATGGTCCAAGGTACATAGGCGTGGAATTGGAGATAGACAAAGGAGGAAAGGATAATGAAAACGCAGACGACATTATGGATGCTGTAAATATCGGTGATGAACTGATTTACATAAAATCGGACGGATCGCTCGATGATGGTTTGGAAATAGTAACGCACCCTATGACACTTGATTTCCACAAAAATGAAATGCCGTGGAATAGCTTATCGGAAAAGGCTTTGAGTCTTGACTATCTAAGCCATCAGACCGGCACATGCGGACTTCACTGTCATGTGAACAGGAACTCGTTCGGTGAGGAAAAAGAGAAGCAGGACGAATGTATATCCCGTGTACTGTATTTCGTAGAGCATCACTGGGAGGAACTGCTGAAATTCAGCCGCAGAACCGAATCACAGATGAATAAGTGGGCGGCACGATACGGCTTCAAGTCTTCTCCCAAGGAAGTGATGGAAAGCGCGAAGAAGAATACCGACATAGGAAGATATGCCTGTGTCAATCTTACCAATTATTATACCATAGAGTTCAGAATGTTCAGAGGAACCCTGAAAGTCAATACGATACTGGCTACTTTGGAACTCGTTGATCTTATATGTCAGATGTCACTTGACAAAAGTGATGAGGAAATGTCCGCACTCAGCTGGACAGATTTTGTATCAGAAATATCGTGTGAAGCATATCCGGAGCTCATTACATATCTGAAAGAACGCCAGCTCTATGTGAATGAGCCTGTTGAATGTACCGAGGAAATGTGAAAGGAGCAGCTATATGTGTGCAGTATTTGGTCTTATTGATTACGGTCATATCCTTACTACAAAGGCAAAGGAAAAGATATTGAAGGTGTTGTCGAAGGAGTGCGAGGTCAGAGGTACTGATGCTACCGGCTTTGCGTATAACACAAAGGACGGTCTTAACATCTACAAGAGACCGCTTCCGGCTCATAAGATGAAGCTTCATCTTCCGGAAGGCACCGATGTTATAATGGGTCATACCAGAATGACCACTCAGGGCAGCGAGAAGAACAATAATAACAATCACCCTTTTTACGGTGATTTGGGCGATTCGACATTTGCGTTGGCTCATAACGGGATACTCCGCAATGATCTCAAACTCAGAGCAGAACGCTCTCTTCCTATGACGGAGATAGAGACGGACAGTTACATAGCGGTGCAGCTGCTTGAAAGCATCGGAGCACTTGATTTCAAGGCTCTTAAAAGTGTAGCGGAGGATCTGGTCGGATCGTTTGTACTTACTGTACTGGACGACAGAAACAATATGTATTTCGTCGTTGGCGACAATCCGTTGACAATATATAACTTTCCGGATTATGGCTTTTATCTGTATGCAAGCACAACAAGCATATTAAAGAGCACCATAAAGCACATTGGACTCTCCAAGGCTAACAAATCCGAAATAGGTGCTGACACCGGCGATCTTATCCGTATATCATATGACGGTGAGGTTGACCGCAGCGAGTTTGAGTGCTATGGTAGGTATGGAACTTATGGGTACTATGATTTTTTATTGGAAGACATCGACTTTGGTGATATGGGACTCGATGAAATAAAGGGGTTTGCAGAAGAATTAGGAATTGACGGGGAGACTATCGAGTATCTCTATCTGAGTGGTTATCCTTTGGAGTACCTTGAGGAACTGCTTAATTATCCGGACGAGCTGATATATGAGGCTGAAATGATAAGGGACGGCTGCTGGTAATTTAACAGAAAACAATAAAGGCAGGGCTTAACGCTCTGCCTTTTGTTATATTGGGATATTTCAGATCTCCTGCTTTATGATCTTTCTCAGTTTTGAAGAAATATTCATGAACAGCTCGGAAAGGTCATTCACTATCAGCAATCCGTTTCCGTATATCTGTCTGAGTGAATCGGATATGTATGAACCGCCAATTGACACTCCGAGCACGGTCAAGTGCTTTCTTGCTTCATTGACCGCCATTCGAGCATCCGCTATTCCTGCATCTCCGCAGCATCTGTCAGAAGACGGTACACCATCGCTGACGACGATCAGTATTTTATTTGGTTCCTTTCTTTTTTTGAGCAGATGATACGCATACCTTAATGAATAACCGTCAAAGTTATCGTAATAATTCGATATCGAAAGCAACGCCAGCCTTGTTTTCCTGTTATTGTTCCATTTTATATAGTGATGATGAACAACGTCATATTCAATATCATTTACTTCCTCATCAGCCGTAAAGCCCATTACATAAAGCGGTATCTGGAGTTTTTCAAACATTTCGGAAAGTCCGACAGCCGCCATCCTTGCATACTTATATCTGTCCTCACAACACATTGAGCCACTCTCATCTACCAAGAGAAACACAGCAAAGTCCGTGGCTTTATGTCGTACCACGGCTTTATCGAACATTCTGCTCGTTATTCTGCCGGAGTACCTTCTTTCGATATTCAGTTTGCCGCTCGTTTTGTGGCATTTCTCGTCGGGATCGTTACGGAACAGTCTCTGGAATGATTTGATTCCCGTTTTGATGTGTGGTCTCAATCCCGAAACAATTTCATCATAGATGTCATAAGATGAATATACTGAGATTTTGTTCCCGTCCTCTGCCGTCTCGGTGGTTTCCGCATCCTCACTGATCACTGTCACATTCCTGTTAAGAACCGATACATTTGTAAATTCACCGCACTTGAAATCGAGGTCGGGAGGAATAGAAGTGTCATCCAGCTGCAACTCTTCCTTTTCGGACTTGTGTATAAGCTCCTCAAGCTCATCGACAATAGATTCCAGCTCATCCTCCGGAACGGAATAGTCCTCAATGTCATCAAGTTCTATCCCGTCACCGTCATAATCCGGTTCTTCGTCCACATCTTCATTATAAAGCGGCTTTTCAGAGCTGTGAACAAGCTCTCCGTTATTGCTTATATTAGAATCTTCTTCATCAGACAGCCCTTCTTCGGAAGAACTACTTTCATCTGCCGTTATATTCTCATTAGCGGTCGCACCGGACGGCATATCGGCACTCTCAGGTGATGTATCTATATCAGCGAAATCCTCACTCTCGTTGGTATTCATCTCATTATCGCAGCTTTCCGCATTGCTTTGGTCGGAATTACCCTCACCATTAGCGTCGCTCTCGCTGTCCGCAGTCATCTGAACAGGCTTGTTGTCAGCCGCTGCCGGGTTTTCACTATCATTTGAAGAATTCGTATCATTATCGGAAAATACTTCTTTATTACCTTCACCGAGGGAATTTTCACAGTTATCCGGCGAATCGTCTGCTCCACCGGAAGATGTATCATCACCGGATTCCTCTGCTCCGATACTATCGCTTTCGGTTTCCGAATCAGAACCGCTGTTTCCGGCGCATTCTGAATTACCATTCTCGTCTGATGGCATTACTTCAACGCCTCCTGTGGTAGTTTCTTCTTCCGAATTATCTGCACCAGAGCCGTCCTCAGTGCTTTGAGTCCGTTCAGCGCTTTCATCAGATGTATCTCCTTCTGAATTATCAGCCTGCTCGGATTCCGTTTGACTTTCGCTTTTTTTCGCTGCTTCCGATTTTTCATCGGAGACAGGAGCGCTGCTATAAGTCTCAGTTTTGCTTTCAGATTCCTGTTTCTCCTCTGATATGCCGGAAGCATCATCATTTTCACTGTTCACCGTATCGCCGGAGTTATCCTCGGATTTTTCGCCCTCAGAGCTCTTGGTGCTTGAATGTCCGAGCTTTCGGGATGTAGCCTTTCTGTTTACAGAGGATATATTCTCGTCATCGCTGTCTGATTCTGCTATGGCGACTATAATGACATTGCCTTCCTTGCTGTGATCGCCGCCCTTGAGACTGTTTATCTCGTTGGTGACAGCAATAACTATGACCTTGTTGTTTTCCCACAGCGGACGCAGTATCTCCGCGATCTCTATGCTCTTGGCAATTACCTTTCGGCAGTTCTTTTCCTCAACGCATTCGTTATATATCGGAAGTATCTTATTGAACAGCTCAAAGGCTTCATCGGAGATGAACTTCCCTTTTATAAGACCGCAATCACCATAGTGTATCATAGCCCTCATGACCTGCTGCAACGGACTTGGATAGTCTCCGAAAGCGTCAGGAGTATCGATCCCGGGGCTTTTCTTATACATTTCCCGTTTTGAGAAGGACAGGTCAGATAACTGGGTAATATGTCCGCTTCTGTCATATCTGTCTTCCGTATAAATACCGCCAATGTATTTTGGCGCAAAATTCTCGATTCTCGCGTCCTCAACGATGTTATACACATCTCTGTATATCATTGAGCAGATAATATCGTCTTTGAACAGCACCTTCATGGCATTGAAGTCTGTCAGTATCTGGTGCATTGTTTCATGCACCCAGATACCGCGGACAAACTTTACCTTCTCACCGAGAGGAAGGTCATCAAGAAAAGGATTATCAACAGAAAGATGTATGATATTATCCTCCGATGTATAACCGATCTGCCCCTCACTTCTCGGTATCTCCATTATCCTTATCCTGCGTTTCAGAAGCATACGGCTGATGCCCGTAAACTTCTTAAACAACGCACGCTTCATTCTCGCAGGTATCTTACTGTAGCTCATAATTCCTCCTTACGCACTTTTCAGAACCATAGGCTCAATGACCGTTTCATACACTTCCCGTGCAAGCTCAAGGTCTTTAACGCCTATAGCGTTGATTATCGTCTTCTGGACAGCCTTTTTGAACGGTATGCCGCGTCCCAGCGCCTTTAATGCCGCAAAGCAATGTCTCATTGTCAGCGAAAGCGCTATATCATCGCAGCCCTTGTCCTCAAGGTGCATCTGTACGCTGCTATAGGCATCATATACATTATGACAATCGACTTCGGAGCTGCCGGAACTCATAAGGATATTTACAAAATCCTTTTCGTTCGGGTCATTGAGGATATATACCTCCGGGAAACGTGATACAAAAGCCTCAGACGGTTCTTTACTTCCTGATGTACCGACATTCATAGTAGCGAGTATGACGCAAAGCGGATGCCGCCTTACTTCCTTATATCCGTCTTCGAAAAGGATAAACGGAGCCTCAACAGCCTGTCCGAGCGCACCCATTATTACATCCGGCGCAGCAAGGTTGAACTCTTCAAGCACAACTATACCGCCATTCTTGAATGCTTCAAGGAACGGTGTTGAACAGAAGGTTATCTCGCCGTTTATCACCTTATTCTTGCCCTCAAAGTTGTCTTCTTCGGTGTTCTTGCTGTTGATAACAGTATAGACTGGCATCTGAAAGGCAGCGCCGAGCGCATAGGCAATAGAAGTCTTACCTGTACCGGGCTTTCCGAGCAGAATACTGTTGACATGATGTGCCTTGACCGTATCGAGTATAGGTACATCATTAGCCATATCCTCTACAACAGCGCTCATATTAGTATATACCATATCACAGAGTTCCACATATTCGGTCGTAGGTACAAAACTGTCAAGGAACGACATATCCGGTATCTTCTCCTGCTGGGCATCGCTCCACTGGTAGCCGACGATCATCTCCCCATTCTTGACTTTTTCGATGTAATCATCGTACTTCTCAACTGTATCATCGGAAGATGGTGTTACCTTGATGTAATTTGAAGTCATTCCACCGTCAAAAAGCGATTCGGCACTTCTTACACGGTTTATCTGATCTATCTCATCATAAGTCAAAACATCGCTGTCATCGATCTCGTCTTCTCCTTTTGCCTTTTTAACAGCAGCAAACTCGTAATAGAAAGCGTCGCAGATCAGGTACATCTTATCCACCGGTATTGTCTTAGCCGGATTTATCCCCAGAATGGTCTTGATCTCGTCAAACATCTTGAAGGTATGAGATTTCTTGCCTACAACATAC
>JAGAWN010000105.1 GCA_017941355.1 Ruminiclostridium sp.
GAACGATGTCTTGCGCAGATTATGCTTTGCATATTCCTCGAACCACTGCTCCGCGAATGCTTCAAACTTCACCGCTGCTGTTATCTGACCTTTCTTGCAAGACTCCTCAAACAGAACCGCCTGACGGTTTACCTCCTTTTCGATCTGTTTGGGTGTCATACTGGGTTCAGGTTTCCATGTTTTGTACTGCGCCCTCTGTTTTCCGTCAACACCATAGCCGCAGGAAACCTTGATTTCATAGGAGCCGTTGCTCCTTTTTCTTATCGTTGCCATATCTAACTCCATTTCTGTGGCAGAGTCAGTCAGGACAGCACATTTCTATCTCTTCTATTATACACTTTAAAGCGTGATTTTGTCAAGTACTTTCGAGAAGAAATGTGCTGTTTTTTGATCCCGCATCCCTCATTCTAACGCATTATTTATATCTCTATGGTTATATCGCTGCCTGTCCTCATAATTTTGCAAGTGCTCCACGTTGTAGAGTATCGTTGCCATAAGCGCGGTGTCGTCCTCTAATTTATGGAGCCTGAGCATATCGGCGCTGTCGGTGCTTTCATGTTCGGCAAGTTCCGCACGCCAAGACTTTGGAGTGATCTTCGCACCACTGAGCTTCTTGTCGTAAAGAGAACGCGCTGCCTTGAACACTTCGATCTCACTGCTGTGAGCGGCGTAATACTTCTCCTTTTTCTTCGGATTGCTGATACTTTGCCACTCATCGTAAGCTGCCTTGTTCGGCTTGTAGTGCTCGTAGTTTGTAAGCAGTTCCGACAGCGCTTTCATACGTTTCTGACGAGCGATGATCTTTCCTTTCAGTTCCGAGTATTCTGCTTCGAGAGCCGCGTGCTTCTCCGAAAGTTCCGACATCGTTCTGATGTTATGACCGTTAAGGAACGCGATAGCCTGTGAAACATCACGTAGCTTCGCTGCCTTTTTCAGATTGCCGAGTTTCAGACCGCGAGCCTCTGCGAATTTTTCCCCGTTGCCGTAGAACCGCATAAGAATAGAAACGAGGTTTTCTTCCTGCGGGCGTTTCTGCAATTCAGCGATAGCAACGTTTACTTTTTCAAGCTCCGCCTGCAACCTGTGCAGCTCGGCGTTCTGCTCCCGGATACGGCGGTTGATGTCACCCTTCTCGGTGCGGATTCCTTTCCGCTCCATTTGCGTTGCAGATACTCCCATGTGAATGGTCGGCTGTTCAAGTTTTCCTTGACGCTCGAACGAACGATGATCCACACGGTCGGCAAAACCTTTTTCAGCGAGAACGGCATTGAGGAAGTCCGCCCAAGTCGCCCGCCATTCCTCGGCTTTGGTCTTGTCGTTCCAGTCCGTAGTCTGAACTGTCCGGCATTTATAGGTGCGCTTTTTCTTGTCGTAAATTTTGTTTCCGGCGGCGTCGAGAATGTACTCTTTGCGCTGCTTGTCGCCCCACGTTCCGTTCTCGTTGAACGGTCGAATTGTAAGCATAATGTGTGCGTGAATGTTCTGCTGTTCTTTGTCAGGGTCGTGTATGCAGATGTCGGCACACATTCCCTTACTCACAAAAGTTTCCTGCACGAACCGCCGCGCAAGCTCGATATTTTCAGAAAGCGGAAGTTCGTTCGGCAGCGATATTTCTATCTCGCGGGCAAGCTGCGAGTTCTTCGCTTTTTCGACTTTCTCAACGGCGTTCCAGAGCGTCGAGCGGTCTGTATATTCATGCGGCGCGTGCTCCGGAAGTAGTATCTCCGTGTGAACGACTCCGCCCTTCCGCGTGTAGTCGTGCGTCAGTCCATCGTACTCATTCGTGAGCTTCTGACCGCTCCGGTATGCCGCCGCACTCACCGCAGACTTGCCCTTGCCGCGGCTGATTATTTTCATTGAAAAATGATAGATTGCATTGACCATCTCCCTTGATTTTGTTCGGCGTATGCCGATTATTATTTGAGCGACAGCGAACCATTTTATTCAGCCCGCTGCCGCAGCAGCCGCACATACCACTTTTGTGGTATATAAGTGCGCCCTTGTCCCTGCCAAGGGATTTTTCCAAGATAGCTTTTTTCAAAAAATCTAATCCAATCAATCTGATCGTTTTTCAAAAATACTTTCACGGAGCTTGTCCGGTATTGCACCAAACACCGAGATAAGCAGATGTTTTATTTCATCATCAGAGCGCATTTCTGCGTCCGGTATCAGACTTTCAAGAATAGCACCGCGCACGATCAGTCGGTGCGTTCTTTTCTTCTCTGCATCATTTCTGATCCTTGTTTCGATCGTGGAGATCTGATGTTCAAGCTGAGCGCGTTTCTTGCGGCAATACTCGATCTTCGCTTTTGTATCATCAATTTCGTTATCAAGCTCCGCAAGATGTTTCTGCCATTCTTCCTCGGTCATTTTCGTAACGTCTTTCATATCTGCACCTCCGTTTATGCCGCAAGATATTCTTCGTCAATGAACCTCTTGGGAATGCACAGATACCTGTGCCGCCTGTTGCCGATACGCTTCTGAAAAGTATTCCGTTCGCCGTTGGCGATACAGAGTTTTTCCGAAGCAAGGTGCTTCATCAGACGCGGGCAGGTCACCGGAAATATCTTGCTCTGCGCAGTGTAATATTTCCCGACCTCAGCATATATCGTGTCCGGTATAAAATAGTACAGCTCGCTGTCACAGTATCCTACTTTTGCACCGCTGAGATGTTCGACTTGTGGTATCTCACCGATGTTCTCGGTATAGATCTTTCCGCTGTCAAGGAGCTGACCGACAGCGTCGAGAAACATCTTTGAAGGTGTGGTCTCCTCGTTCTTTCCGAGCTGAGATTCCGCGATCTCTCTGAGTATCTCCCAAGAGTCCGACAGGTCAATGTCAGTTATGCCGCAGACATAAAGATAGTCGGAAAGAATATGCAGTCCGGTCATAAGCCAAGCGACTGTATCTCCTGCGCGTCCGAGACCGCATATCCTTTCGGCTATTGCTCTTCCGCGATAGTTTTCAAATATCGCTTTCAGCCGTTCCGGAAGATCATCTGCCTGCGTTATCAGCCATTCGATATATCCGCGCATAAATGCAGCAAGCGTACCGTTTTCCGCATACATCTGAGCAGCGTTCAGGTTGTCGTTCACCGGAACGGAATCCGGCTGCATCTCTACGATAAAGTTTCGTGCGATGCCCGACTGTCCGATTGATGCAATATCCTCTCCCGTGACTGCGACATTCCCGCGTGGAATGTTTCCGGAGCGAAGTGCTATTTCCGTGTTCAGCCTGTCTCTTGCACGGCGGTCACCGTACATTCTTGAAAGAGACTGCATCGTCTGCTCCATTGTCCGGCGCTCCTTCATTGTCGCCGCCGGGTGATAATCGTCAACGATCATTAGCATATCTTTCAGGATATACCCTTTCTTTTCAAGCGCGTTCGCGGTGTCCTTGAAATTCGCGGGAAGGCTCGATGCTGTAAAGCTCCCGAAGAACGAGAGCATGAGCGCCGCGAGTGTGGATTTTCTGCTCTGTGTCCTGCCGACATAGTTCAGAACGAAGGACGGTTCGTGACCCGCCTGCCGTAAAAACTCGTTGAGCGGTGTCAGGAAAACCTGCCCGATGAACGGAAGTATCATCTTCTTATTGGCAGCTCCGAACACAGAACGGAACGCGTTATTGCGCTCGGTCATATCGCCGCTCGTTTCCGGGAAGCGATACCGTTCCAGATTTCCCTCCAAGCGCACTTCAACATCATCTGCCCCAATTGCTCCTCCCGCATGAAGGAAGCACCATTTATCATTAATTTTACGCCAGCCGGTATGGGTGAATATCGTTTTGTGAACAGCGGTCTGTTCTCCGATCATGACCATAACACTGCGAAGCGTATCCTTGTTGCTTTGATACGGCGGAAAGATGTTCGCACCGAATCCCCATTTATCCATTATCCAGTTCATATTAACGGTGTCCGCCGCTTTTATCGTGATCTCTGGCAGCTCGGATATTTTAAATTCGTCGCTCTTGCGTCCGATCAGCCGGAAATACCTTTGCTGCTCTTTTCCGTCATCGTAAAGAATTTCTTCGGTCGGCACCGGTATAAAATTCGCTACCGGCACTACCGATTTCTTGCCGGCTTTGAACAATTTATCATTATTCCAGAATATATCGGGCAAAGGCTTCAAGTATTTGCAGAACGAATCATATATCTTCTCGTCCACGCCCATCTCGCGCATAGCCTGCCAGAATTCCTCGTCCATTTTGCACAGCAGCGGTCCGGAAAGAGTTTTCTCAACTTCGGGCTCCGGAACAGCGTTGTTTTCTGTTTTTTCATTGCACATAGTTTTCTACCTTTCTTATCATAGACAGGTTGAATTTACAGGAGACATCGGTGACAGCGGGGACGGCTCGTCAGTCGTCATATCTGTCCGCTATCGCTTCTGCCGTTTTCGGTGACGTTCCCGGGGACATATACCGTCGAAGTCGGTGACATTTTTCGACAGCCAGCCCGCGCGCTGAGCCGACAGTCTCCGATGTCACCACCGTCACCGCTTTTTAAAACATACTATACCTTATGCAACCACATCACCTCCGTTCGTATTTACGGATTCTCCGAGAACCACTTCATACAGCTTGTCCTCGCTTATCAGATACTTTCTGCCGGCTTTGAAGCAAGGAAGCTGCCCGGAAATGCAAAGCTGCCGGATACGGAACTCGGTAAGTCCGTCGATGAGCTTTGCTGCCTCTTTGATAGTCAGTACTCTTTTTTTCATAATGTCGCTCCTTTGATGCTATAAACCCCGGCATTTCTGCCGACATATCACTCTGATATGTATGGACTTCAAAGAGGTGCTCGCTCGTATATTCAGTTATTCACAACGTTGTGACTTCATTATAGCGACGGGCTTGACAAAAGTCAATAGATATGGTACTATAACTCTATCAGAAAATGAATTGTTATC
>JAGAWN010000106.1 GCA_017941355.1 Ruminiclostridium sp.
ATAACACGCGGCAACAAGGGCGAAGGCTCCGTTACCGACCCACCCGTTGTACAGAACACGGGCGGAATTGTGGAGCAGACTCCCCCGGAGATCAACAGAGGCCCCATAACCGACTTTCTACCGCCCATATCTCCTGCGGATATAAGGGACACCTCTGAAAACATCACCAACGGCAATAACAATAACAATAACAATGACAATAGCAATAACAGCGGCAATACCGGAGGAAATGAGTCTCTGCCGCCGATAACATCTGATGAGATCACTCATATCACAAATGAACTCGGTGCGGGCGTGGGTCCCATAACTGTCACACTCGGCTGGCAGACCGAGGACGACCTCGACCTGCACATGATAACCCCGGACGGGAGCCGTATCTACTACCGCAACAAGACAGCGCAGGGCGGTACTCTCGATGTTGACATGAACGCACGCGAGAGCAATATAAATATCCCCGCTGTGGAAAACATCTTCTTCCCCGACCCCGAAAACGGTCACTACAAGGTATATCTGCGTGATTTCCGCGACAGGACACAAAACTCCTCGTCTCACTGGATGATAAAAGTCAAAGTGGGCGATGCGGAACACGTCTTTGAGGGTGACATTGACGCGAGCGGCACGGAGCAGTTCGTGTTTGAGTTCGACTACGGCGGACACGGCACGGAAAGCACCCTTCCTCCCGCGCCGGACAGCAGCACCATGGGCGGTACTCTTGTGGAGCGCGGTGCGAGAACAGGAAAGATAACATTATCCACCATGTGGAACCGCTTTGACGACGTAGATCTGCACTGTGAAGCTCCCGGAGACGCGCACATCTACTACGGGAACAAGACTGCCGGCGGCGGTCAGCTTGATGTTGACGCGAACGCGGGCGGTCAGAGAATACTTGACCCGGTGGAGAACATCTATTTTGAGAACCCGCGCAACGGTCATTACAAGGTGTACCTCAACCAGTTCGCGGACAGAAGCGATGACAGCGCATCATACCTCGTCCGCGTAGATGTTGACGGCGAGGTGCGCGAGTTCAGCGGTACCATTGACACCACCGGAACGAATGTCCCGATATATGAATTCGACTACAACGGAGCGGAGGAGACTCCTACCGGAACTCTGAGCGGTCACCGCTACGAATACTACTCGAACGCGGACATATCATGGACAGAAGCGCGTGCTATGTGCCAGTCAATGGGCGGGCATCTCGTGACCATAACCTCTGCCGAGGAACAGGCTTTCATTGAAAGCACATTCCCCGGAACTACCGGCTGGATAGGCGGGTATGGAGACAACAACGGCTGGAGCTGGGTAACAGGCGAACAGTGGAGCTACACGCACTGGTCTCCCGAAAATCCCGACAATGCGGCGGGAACAGAGTGGTTCGGTCATCTGTGGAACAGTATGCAGTGGAACGACCTCGACAATGATGACCCACGCAACGCACAGTCCGGCTTCTACTGCGAGTATGACGAGTACGGCGACGGAACACGCGTTGTGACCCCGACCGGCAGTAACGGCAACAGCGGCAACACAGATAACAGCACAACAACACCGACACCCGGCGGCGACGACTTCTCGACAGCTATACCGATAAGCATAGGTCAGACCGTCGATAATCAGTCCATTGTAAGCGGCGGACAGGAGCGCGTTGTTTACAAGTTCACAACGGGCGAAGCGGGCGACTACACGATCACCATGAAGCACCCGCAGGATTACTTCGGTACGGCACACGCGATATTCGTACTGTCCGATTCCGCTCAGAACCGCGTAAGCGAGGAAGAATGGTTTGAGGACGAAGTAACACGGACTTATTCGCTGAACGGCAATTCTACCTATTATCTCGAAGTGTGGGATTATGTGATATTCACTGTGACCTACGGCGCTTCCGGCGGCACTGCGGACACTTCCGACGGCGGCTACTGGAGGCTCACCAAGGTATCATCGTATGTGCATGACATTGTAAATGACACAAGCGGTAATTATGAAGGCACAAGCAGTCATATAGTCAACGACGGAATGGGTGAGACTACCGATCGTTCGATAACCGAGACCGGTCCCGGTCTGCAATTCAGATATCACGACAAGTTCAGTTACACAAACTACGGAGAAATACGCAGCGGCACAAGCACGGCAATAACGACTTCCACACTCCCGAAGACTGCTTATGCTGCCGGAGAAACGGCTGTTCTCTCATTTACGAACAAAGCTTCCGATACAGGCGAGGGAAGTGTCGAGTCAAGCATAAGCGCCAATTTCTGGCACGGTCCGCATACCGTTGATAATTCGTACTTTGTGAACGGCAGAG
This sequence comes from Ruminiclostridium sp., assembly GCA_017941355.1. Classification (GTDB taxonomy): domain Bacteria; phylum Bacillota; class Clostridia; order Oscillospirales; family Ruminococcaceae; genus Ruminiclostridium_E. Next base: position 2,300 of record JAGAWN010000106.1, read on the forward strand.
ACTTTGTTGACGAAAGCGGAGAGGACGATCTTGACGCGTACTCGCCGAATAACTGGAGAACGGATCAGCCTCCCGAGGGTACTCTGATTGTAAAAGCAGACTTGCCGGATAAGCCGGACGACCTCACGGACGAAGATGACACGATCATCAATATAAGGATAAACAGCAACGGCATGATCGTGTGCTACACCTACGAATGGACTTCCGGCTCGATGCCCGCGAATGTGGGGGCAGCGTCCGGCTATATCAGCGGCGAAGCTCCCGCAAATACGGACAGCAATACAGGCGGAACGACAGGCGGCATACAGGACGAACGTACAAGACAGGGCGCGGGTGACGGAAAAATTACCATTTCGCTCCTGTGGGATTCCAAGGACGACCTCGACCTGCATATCTTCACCCCGAACGGCTCCGAGCTGTGGTGGGGCAATCCCAGCGCGCAGGGCGGTGTCTTTGATATCGACGCCAACAGAGAGGGCAATATGAAGTCGAATCCGCTGGAGAATGCGTTCTTTGCAAACCCCGCGAGCGGCGAATACTGGGTATATGTCTATAACTACGAGGACAGAACGCCCGGCAAGGCAACGAACTGGACAGTCCGCGTTCAGGTCGGCGATGAGGAGCAGATATACTCCGGTACGATCACAAGTCAGGAAGAGACGATCGAAGTCCTCGGTTTCAGCTATACTGCCGGGGCAAACTCCGGCAGTTCAGCGGGAAATCTGCTCACCAACGGCAACGCTTCCGACGGAATGAACGGCTGGCAGGCTCCGGACGGGAAGTGGACGACCGATATCAACTATGACGGTGTAGAAGCATACGACTCCCACTACTTCTGCACTAAGGGATTTACCGGTTCAGACGGCTCGAGAATGTATCAGGACATCGATATCAGCAGCTATGTCGGAAGAACAGCGACCCTTTCCGCTATGAACCGTGCATACCGCAGCGGACACGCAGATGAGAGTATGTTGATGATCGAGTTTCTGAACGCGGGCGGCAGTGTCATAAGCAAGGCATCATCGGAAAAGGATAGCGGCAATTCGGAATGGCACCGTATGAGCGTTTCTGCGTCGGTACCCTCCGGCGCGGTGAAGGCAAGAGTATCACTGTACACATTCTATATAACAGGCACGGAATCGGATTCATATTACGATAATGTGTCGCTTACCATAAACGGCTGAGATCAGACAGCAGACAGATATTCAAATGCTCTGAGCCGCATATTAAGCGGTTCAGAGCCTTTTGGCTATTGGAAACGGATGTACGGAAATGGCACGTCCATATCGGGTAGTTACAGTGAAAAGCAGCGGTCAAATCATACAGCATAATGAAATGATCTTTTGTCTGCTCCGGATAAACGAGAAAGGGTTTAAACACATATACATTGCTTTGCCGATGATCGTTCCTGACAAAATGTCTGTAAGTTGTCATGCTGCAACAACTAATTATTCTATCCGACGATCAAATGGTTTGACTATGTACTTTCCCCGCCTCCGGCTCGGAAAGTACATAGTCAATACCGCACAAACAGGCTTACGCGATCTTTTCATCGCTGCACCGTGCGCGGTATAGCCTAAAGAATCATTCATCTCAAAGCACCGAGCTGTAAATCAAGCCCGGTGCTTTTTTATGCAATCAAGAGAGGGTGACACAGCATGACGGAATTATAGCTGCTTGAATATCATATCACGTTAGGTGAATATGCCCTATACGAACTGCTGTTCTTTGTTGATAATGCCGAAAATCTAAAACTTTCAGAATATGCGTTGACGCCGTGTCAGCTTTATGCCATGCGTGAAGCCGGAATGAAATTCAGAATGCACAGTGTTTATGAGATCATATATTCCTGCGTGATGCAGTTATTGGGAGCCGCGGGATGAAATACACAAAACTCGGGAAACAATAATAAAAAACACGTCCCGACTCGGAGAACCGGCGTATTGATGATGAAACCCTCCATGAAGTAACGGTCTCGGCGTTTTATATAGACCCTTATGAAGCCTTGCAGTCTGACTATGAAGCACTTATGGGCAACGACCCAAGCACCTTTGACGGCGAGGGTCTGCCGGTTGACAATATCTCATGGCTTGAAGCGGTGCAGTATGCAAATGTCAGAAGCAATGCGGCAGGGCTGACACCTGTATATATGATCGGAGACGGCGAGGTGGTCTGGGACAGGTCTCTGCCGCTTGCCCACAGAAGCCGAGTGGGAGTATGCCTGCCGTGCAGGAACCGTGACACCATTTAATACAGAGCATTCTCTGAGTGCCGATGATGCAAATTTCTACGGACATTACCCCTATGAGATAGAGGAGAATTATTTCTATGACGAGGTGCTTGAAGCCCGTCCCGGAGTATATAGGCAGACCACTGTTGCAGCCGGCAGCTTTGAGCCGAACGCATGGGGACTGTATGACTGTCACGGGAACGTGAATGAATGGTGCCGGGATTATTACGGCGCTTATGACATATCACATACCGCTGACCCAACGGGAGCTGAGAACGGCACACGCCATGTTTACAGGGGCGGCGGCTGGAATGATTTCGCAACGAATATGCTGTATTCATCAGCTGCGATCTCTTGATGAGCGGACATTGAATATGCGATATTCACTGCAAGGTTTTATCCGAATATCTGTCCGGGTAATTTTAGTTTTTCTTTAGGCGGAAAGTTTTTGTCAAATTTTTCGACATCGGCATCATCGACGTAATAACCTTGCGGCGTCTGATATACTCCTGTCACATTGTCAAGATAACCCGGGATAAGCTCCTTGCAGAGGAAGAACGACGAGTCTGCGTCCTCGGGAAGATCGTGATACCTTCGGCTTATAATCCTTCTTACACTTTTATCCGTAGCTCCGACGCCGAATCGGAAGAAACCGTTACTGAACTTGTCGGGGTAGTGAGCTATGCCGAAATGCCGTATTTTAAGGTGACGGCGGCTGTATTACTTCAACGCCGTTTGCAAATTGCACAGCAATTCGCTGTATTCCCCGAAAACAGTATCGTGGTTTTCTTTGATATATCCGTAATTACCGTTTTTGGCGGCGTTTTCAAGTGCTTTTGCGTGTTCGGACAGGCTGACAGCTCCTATATTCAGAGATGTACTTTTCAGGGCATGGACATAAGTCTCATAGTCATTCCAGTTTTCCGCTTCATAGGCATTTCCTATCACCTGCCGCTTATCGCCGCGCAGGTACGTTTCTATCATTTCGATATAAAACTCCGCGTCGTCCATGCAGTATCTTATCCCAAGCTTTGTATCGAGCATCGGGAAGCGTTCCGCAAGGTCTGAGTTTTCATCTGACATATTAGTGTTTTTTCTTTCTTCCGTTTTGATATCCGCCGCATTTCCGGATACCGGCTCTTTCGGAAGATACCTGACTATCATTTCTATAAGCTCGTCTCGAATTATCGGCTTTGACAGATAATCAACAAGTCCATTTTCGAGGTACATTTCCCTTGCGCCTACGACTGCATTGGCGGTAAGAATAATAACGGGAGTGTTTTTGTTTTTGTGCTCAAGTTTCTTCATCTGCCCGAATGTTTCTATACCGTCCATTTCCGGCATCATGTGATCGAGAAATATTATGTCGTAATGCTTCTCCGCGATCTTTTCAAGACATTCCCTGCCGCTGTACGCTGTATCGACATCTGCGCGGGTGCGTTTCAGCATACCTTTTACTACCTGTATATTCATCTCCACATCATCGACGACAAGTATCGACACGCCGTGAAGATCCACAGCATCAGACTTTTCCTTATGCTGATCGACAAACTCATTGTACCGTTTGGAAAAATCACCGACAGGTGTGCTGCTGATTATTTCCTGAGTTATCACCGCTCCGAATACCGAGCCTTTTCCGTATTCGCTCTTCACGGTTATCTCTCCGCCCATAAGCTTAACAAGCTTCTCCGTAAGTGCAAGACCGAGTCCTGTTCCCTCGATATAACGATTCTTCTGTTCGTCGAGCCTGGTGAAATTTCCGAACAGTCTCCCGATATCCTCTTCCTTTATCCCGATACCGGTGTCCGACACCTCCACCGACAGCCTGACCATACCTCCGCTTCTTGACAGTTCCCTGAGCCGGAGGGTCACATGACCGCTCGGGGTATATTTCACCGCGTTGGAAAGGAAATTGTTGATTATCTGCCGGAAATGCACCTCATCACCGAAAAGCATGGAGGGGATATTCGGGTCAATATCCATAAAAAATTTCAATCCCTTTTCCTCTGCCCTTGAAAAGGTCATGTTATAGCAGTCGTTAAGCACCGAGAATATCTCGTATTCGACCGGGATAAGCTCCATTTTTCCGGATTCTATCTTTGATATGTCAAGAATGTCGTTGATTATCGAAAGCAGTGTCTGGCTGGCGCTGTTTATGTTCACCGCGTACTGTCTCGCTTCCTTTGTGTTGCCGTCATTCAGTTCGTCGAGAAGTATCGCGTTCATTCCCATGATACCGTTGATAGGAGTGCGGATCTCGTGGGACATATTAGCAAGGAACCTGCTTTTTGCCTGACTGGCGGCAGCGTATTTATCGGCAAGCTCTATCTCCTCCGTAACGTCCGTAAACACCATTAAAATGCAATACGGATCCCCATAGGTGTCCTTGACGGAATTGAGCTTGACGGAATACGCTTTTTCCTTGTTTTTATCCCACAGTCTGGTAGAGTAAATATGATCTGTTCCTTTCTCGAACATATCATCAATGTCAGCTTCACCGATGCTGAAAAGGTCACACAGCTCTTCTTTCCTGCCGCCGGCAAGATGGTTTTCGGCATAAGCGTTTATTATTGCAATATGCCGGTCTGTATCAAATACTATTACACCGGCTTCTATGAAATCAAACAGCCTGGCTGTGATATTTCCGACGCTGACATCGAAGGAATTGAGAACAATCGCGCCGTACCACATTACTATCGTACAAGCCGCGCCGCCAAGTCCCGAAGTTGCAACTCCCGGGAGTCCTAAAGACGGCAGCACAGTGTCCGGGATAGTCGCAAATATCAGAGAGAAATTTGCAACTATGAGTATGGACAGGAATTTCCGCAATCGTTTCAGCTTTGTCCGCCTGAACCATATTATTGCAAGTATAAAGAGCAGCAGGAACATAAGCACTTCATAAGCGCTGTGTACGCTGCGGTTGAAGCTCTTGTCGATATTCGCAAACCAGCGGGTATAGCCGTCCTCGCGTACAAATATATCGACATCTTTATCTGCGTATATCACAAGGTCTGCGACTGACAGTACCAGCGCGCTCACTCTTATGCAAAGCGCGGAGCGTTTGCCGAGCTGCGCCATTTCCGTCACAAGTACGACCTCGTTCATCAGAAAGCCGTTTATCGCGATAAGACCGGGTATCCTTATGTACGGACATACGGAAAGATCGGAAGTTACTCCCAGCACGGCGTAGCTCATACACCATACTGCCGAAAAAATACCGTAGCAGAAGATATAAGAGCTTATATGTCCCGCCGAGTCTTTGTTCCTCCAATAGAAGCTTATTCCCATTATGCCTGCGATAGTTCCCATTATCAGCAGGGCGCAGTTATTTACTATCCATATCACAGCTGTCACTCCTTGTCTCGTCAGATATCATTCTGCTGATAATTGATGATGCCGTATGCCATTTCCTGTGTAACAAACTTGTTGAGCGGCTTTGTGAGATAATCGTCGATGCCGAGTTTGTTTATTTTTTCCAGTGTTTCGCCGGTGTAATACCGTACTTGCTCATCTTTTCGTATATGTAACCGGATAGAAGGTTATTCGCCCGACCGAGTTTCTGATCGTCAATATGGTTAATGAATTCTGAGCCGCTTTGGTCTATAAGCTCAAACAAATCATCTGTGTTTTTTTGAATCATATCTTCTCCTGTTTGTTGTATCCGTCATATAAAAATGAAATGTTATTACACTGAAGAAATTATATCATCATATTAATTAAAAGTCAATATCTTGATATATTCTTCTCACAGAAAAAATTTTTATCCGAGCGGGACGAAACTTACGATCGGTGTGATATGATATGCTGCTTTATATAGGCAATTAAATGGTCTGGCTTTTGTTCTTTCCCCCGCAGCAGGAGGGGAAAGAACGCAATATATCAACCGGCTGTTAAACTGCCGAAGTAATAATACCAAACTCTTAGGCAGTACCTCGCAAATAGGCGCGCACAATCTTTGCGTCGCTGCTCCTGCTTGCATATTATTCCGTTATCTTGCGCGGAAATTCCTTGACTTGCGCCGGCAAGCCTGCCTCATTTCTGTACAATCTGACGAAAAATCTGACGGCGCGATCTGCGCACGCTGTTTGTGCGGTATTGTCTTAAGGAACCGCTGATTAAATCGCTTTTACCCAAGAATCGACACCGTGAAAGGCGTATAATATCAACATTGATATTTCTGATGTCGATTTAATCAGCGGTTCCTTAAATATAAGCATTTGTAATTTGAGACAGAATGTGGTATAATGGATATAACAAAGAGAAAAAAGGCGGTTCGTAAATGAACGACAGCATAAGACAAAACCCCATAGATACAGGCTGCGGCAGCGGATCTGTAAACAGGTCTGAGAACTGCGCCTCTGCGATAGGAGTAAATGCGAAATGCTTCCTGCCGAACACAGACGAGAACCGCCTGACGAGGCACACGCAGAATAGGACAACACCGGTGTTTATGATGAATAAGGAGTGCTTGAAATGAAAGAGCTGATAACAGGAACATTCACAGGCGAGCGTGCGCTCTTTATGGCGCAGGACAAGCATATAAAGAACAGCGTGTTTGAAGACGGCGAGTCGCCTTTAAAGCACAGCAGAAACATTGAGATCGAGGGTTCACAGTTCAAATGGAAGTATCCCCTCTGGTACAGCGAGAATGTAAGTGTGAAAAACTGCACGTTTTTTGAAATGGGACGTGCAGGGATATGGTATTCAAACAATATTTCTGTCAGCGGCTGCGAATACATCGCACCAAAGGGATTCCGCAGATGTGACGGAGTGACTGTCACCGATGTGAACTTTCCGAATGCCGCCGAGACCCTATGGCAGTGCAGGCGTGTAAAAATGAAAAACGTCACCGCAAAGGGCGATTATCTTGCTATGAACTGCGAGGATATGGAGATAGACGGCCTTGAACTTGACGGCAATTACAGCTTTGACGGAGCTGAGAATATCCGCATAAGCAACTCAAGGCTTATAAGCAAGGACGCTTTCTGGAACTCTGAAAACATAACCGCAGAGAACTGCTTTATATCAGGCGAATATCTCGGGTGGAATTCCAAAAACCTTACGCTTATAAACTGCACGGTCGAAAGTTTGCAGGGGCTTTGCTTCTGCGAAAATCTGACGCTTATAAACTGCAGGCTCGTGAATACCACCCTTGCTTTTGAATATTCTACCGTAAACGCCGATATCATCGGTACGGTGGACAGCGTCAAGAATCCCCTCGGCGGCATCATCAAGTGCGGCGGTATTGATGAACTTATAATGGAGGAAGATAAGGTAGATGTGAGCAGGACAGAATTTATCAGAAAAAATATAAGTGAGGCGGTTTGATATGAAATATGATTTTGACAAAATGATCGACAGAACAGGTACGAACTCCTACAAATGGGACATTGCTGAAGGTGAGCTGCCGATGTGGGTGGCGGATATGGATTTCCGTACCGCTCCCGAGGTGACCGAAGCGATCGTCAAGCGAGCCGGACATGGAGTTTTCGGGTATTCAACCGTTCCCGATGAGTGGTACGGAGCATACATTAACTGGTGGAAAAACAGGCATGATGTTGAATTTAAAAAGAGTGAGCTTATCTTCAGTACGGGAGTTATCCCCATAATTTCAAGCTGTGTGCGAAAGCTGACGACTCCTGCCGAGAATGTGCTTATAATGACACCGGTGTACAATGTTTTCTACAACTGCATCAGAAACAACGGCAGAAATGTGCAGGAGTTTCCTCTTGATTACGGGAACGGCAGGTACAGCATTGATTTTGACAGGCTCGAAAAGGCATTGTCCGAACCTCAGACGACACTTATGCTTCTCTGCAACCCTCATAACCCTATCGGAAGGATATGGGACAGGGAAACACTCGCTAAGATCGGCAAACTTGCCTGCGATAACGGTGTAACGGTCATAGCGGACGAGATACACTGCGATATCACCGATCCGGGCTGTGAGTATGTTCCGTTTGCATCGGTTTCGGAAAAGTGCAGGAATAACTGTGTGGTCTGCATATCTCCGACAAAGACATTCAACCTTGCGGGCTTGCAGACTGCGGCTGCTGCTGTCCCGGACAAACGGCTTCGTCACAAGGTATGGCGTGCGCTCAACACCGACGAAGTTGCAGAACCGAATGCCTTTGCGGTGCAGGCGGCTGTTGCCGCATTTGAGCACGGCGGCGTATGGCTCGACGAATTAAGGCAGTATCTCTATGATAACAAGCAGCTGGTAAAGGAGTTTATTGCAAATAAACTGCCGCGGATAAAACTTGTACCGTCAGATGCAACTTACCTTCTCTGGCTGGACTGCACCTCGCTGAGTATCACATCAAAGGAACTTGCGGATCATATCCGCAGAAGCACCGGTCTCTATCTTTCAAGCGGAGATATCTACGGCAGTAAGGAATGTTTTCTGAGAATGAATATCGCCTGCCCGAGAGCTGCGGTGCAGGACGGGCTTGAACGGCTGTTGAAGGCAGTCGGGGCGTTATAATATACAAGGCGGACAAATATAAGGCTCAAAGAAAAATCGGATCGTACCGGAGTTTTCTTGTTGTGCGCGCATACTTGCGGCAAGCTGTTTTTATTCCTTTACCGAACCGGCTACAAGGTTCGAATAAATGAATTTCTGCAAAGTGATGAAGATTATCAGCGACGGGATAATACAGATTATTATACCTGCGAAGATTATCTCCCACTTTGCGCCGTACGGACCGATAAATCTGTAAAGTGCAGTCGATACAACGCCCAGCTCCTTTGAGGGCATATACAGATTTGCGGTGTAGAAGTCGTTGTAGATGCCCACAAACTTTATGACAAGCACAGTCGCAACAGCCGGACGCAGCATCGGGAGAATGATGCTCCAATAGATACGGAAGTAGCTTGCGCCGTCAAGGAACGCACTCTCATCGAGAGAACGGGATATGTTGTTGAGGAACTGAATGAAAATATAGATAGAAACTATGTCGGTTCCGATGTAGAGTATGCAGGGCGCCCATATTGAGTTGTAAAGACCGAGTGAATTGATGACCTGAAAGACCGTTACCTGCATGGATATGTTCGGGAGAAGCGCCGCTACGAGGAATACCGCTTTGACGGCGCGGGTGAACAGCGAGTTGAAGCGCTGCAGCACGAACGCGGTCATGGTTCCGGTGATTATCGTCCCGGCACAGGATATCAAAAGTATTATCGCTGTGTTCAGAAGCCCGTGCATTACATCTCCGTCAACGAACGCAGTCGCAAAGTTGCCGAACTGGGGAACGGACGGGAGCGCGAAAACATTCGTTGTAATATATTCGTCGTGTGTCTTGAACGAGCCGATCAATACCACCAGCAGCGGCAGTATTACCAGCAGGCAGGCTCCTATGAGTATGACATATTTCGCTATGCCGAACAGAACCCTGACAGCTTTTGGCGTTTCCCTGAATTTATAGGATTCTTTTCTTTTGCGGTATTCTTCGAGTTCATTTGTTTCAGCGGCATGAACTGTGTTTTCTTCCATATCACTTATCCTCCTTAAAGAACGCTTTTTGGATCCCGGTGACGACAAGTATTATCGCAAGCAGCACCACCGCCATTGCCGACGCAAGCCCGACGTGCTGGTAGGTGAATGCCGTATCTATGGTTTTTATGACAAATGTGCTTGTTCCGACCTTACCGCCGGTGATGATGTAGGGGATCTCAAATACCGAAACCGCGCCCTTTATAGCAAGAATAAGCTGCAATGCCACTATCGGTCTGATACTCGGGAAGATGATATACCAGAAGCGCTGCCACGCGTTTGCCCCGTCGAGGTCTGCGGCTTCATAGATGTCGGGGGAAATAGACTGTATCGCGCCTATGTACATGATGATATCAAAGCCGATGTATCGCCATATCGACGCAAACACGAGGCACCAGTTGACGATATCGGGGTTGGAAAGCCACTTCACGGGATCCCCGCCGAACATCTGAATGATACTGTTGAGCGTACCTTCTGTATTGGTGATGCCGTCGCCTTTCTGGAAGAAGCGGCGGAATATGAGCGAGACCGCAACGCCGTTCATCATGTACGGGAAGAATATGACGCCCTTGAAAAGATTCGCAAATCTTATCTTCGAGCATAACAGAACCGCTATGAAAAGTGCAACAGCCTGCTGCGCGAAAGAACCGGCGAGGTAGTAAAGAGAGTTCCGGAAAGTGGAAAGATAGCTTGTATCTGTGAATATGGTCTTGTAGTTATCCAGCCCGACCCATTCGGGGTTCACACCGAACTGATCGCGATCCTGAAAGCTGAATATGAACATATTTGCCGCGGGGATTATCGTGAAGAGTATCATCAGTATGATCGGGATAAGCAGAAACAGCAGCGTAGTCGTGTATTTCTGCCCGGTGTAGCCGTGGAGCCAGTCAAAAAAATCTCTTTTTTTAGTCTTTGCGGGTGCAGCCATAAATATCTTTCCTTTCGTTATCCGGAGGTTCCCTGCGGTTGCTGCGGACATTCTGAAAAAGCGGACGGAGGAAGATGAATATGTGATAACTTTTAAGCAAAGAGGAACGGTGTATCTCCGGACTCAGAGGTTCCCTATGTTTATCCCGCTTCTTCAAAATGTCCGCAGCCCCGGGATTTTCGCCCGGGAACTGCAAAATAATACTATGAGAGGAGGTTGTGAAGAAAATCTATGAAAACAGCGTCTTATCAGCCTGCTTTATATGCCGTATAATCCGCATTTGCGTCTCTTGTCGCAGCCCACTTGCTGTTGCAGTCGGCAAAGATCTGCTCCACTGAGCTGAAATCATTGCCCGCAAGAGCAGCCTCTGCGATACGGATCTTGAAGTTAGCGGCATCGCCTGCCCAGATACCTACCTGAGAATCGTTGTCTATCTCGTTCCATACGCCTACAAGTCCGTCGGGAGCGGTGTCTTCCGTGAAGAGTATGCAGTCTGCGAACGCTTCGAGGTAATCGGGCATATCGCTTCCCTTGAGTGTCGGGATAGCGCCTTCCTTCTTCGCAAATCCGGAATCCTCAACAAACCATGTTATGTATTTCTTGCCGAGTTCCTTGATCTCATCGGAGCGGTTCTTGTTCACGCCCATAGCATAGTCGGAAGCGGACTGAGCGTACTGTTGACCGTTTATAGAGAAAGGAGCGGGCATATAGCCGATATTGTCGGGATTGTCTCCTGCTTCCGCGAACTGACCTACTGCCCACGAACCCATTACCATTGTGCCGATAAGTCCGTTGTTTATAGCAGCCTTGCAGCCCTCCCAGTCTGAGGTCATCGGATCTTCCTCGATGAGGGTGGGGTCTGCGAATACATCGTACATGAGCTTGAACACTTCGTAATAAGCGCCGCCGGGAACGAAAATATCTTCGCCGTTGATGAGAATATCGTTATTGTAGGAGGACTTGCCGGAAGCCGACATTACGAGCGAGCTCCACTGGCTTAACGTCCAGTCCGCCGCCGCAAAGTTGGTGTAGTAGGGGATAGCGTCTGTGTTGTCGCGGATCAGTTTAAGGTCTGCGAGGAATTCGTCGGCAGTAACGGGGAGAGTTGTTATGCCCGCGTCAGCCCAGACTTTCTTGTTGTAGCAGATGCCGCCGCTTACTGAACCGAGGTGGGAGATGCCGTAAACAACGCCGTCGTACATCTTCTGATCTGCCCAGTTATACTTCTCTTTCAGATCGTCGTAGGAACCGAGAGGCTCAAAGTAATTGGACAGATCGGAGAGCTTTACCGTATCGGGGATCATCAGTACATCGCCGTAATCCGAGGTGCTCATCATTGTCGAAACATCGCCTGCGTAATCGGTGAAGCCCTGATACTTCACGATGCAGTTGTTTGCGCTCTCAAAAGCCTTTGTCATTTCTTCGAGAGAGCCGTCACCGCCGTTTGCGAGACGGTCTGTACGGTGTGTGAGAACTGTAAGCGTGAGCTTGTCGCCGCTGTCTGTACTTTCGGCGGGAGCTGCAGTTGCCGCGGTTGTATCGGCTGCGGCTGTTTCTCCTCCGGAGGAGGAGCCGCCTTCGCCGGCTACTGCGTTCTGTGCAGGGGCTTCTGTTGATGTTTGTGTGCTTGCTGTACTGCCGCCGCAGCCTGCTGCCGAAAGAGCGATCGCCGATGTGAGAGCTGCCGATAAGATTTTCTGAAGTTTCATACTGTTCTTTTCCTTTCGCTTTGGATTGTTTGATACTTGATTTAAGTTACCGACGTTGTATGATTGCTTAAATCTTGCTTAAATTATATCTTTGTTTTTTGCTAAAGTCAATATAAAATTCCACCAAAACTCTGTTTCTTTGAAATGTTTGTACAAAACATTCAATCGCAGCAGCGCTGTTTGTGCAAAAGTGATTTTCAGACCCGGGTTATAACTTAATTTAATTTGCTTAAATTATAATTAAATTAAGCAGCTGTTTTATGGTTGATTTTTGACAAATAATGCTGACTCGAATTGTGATATATGTCCAATCCGTGACTCGTAACAGACAAAAATGTAACCTCTTTGTGACCGCCTGCCTGAAAAAAACGCCCGGTTCATTTCTCCTGTTCCCTGAATTCAGAACCGCCCGGCAGCGTAACATAAAAATAATAAACAGCATTTTGACTATTGAAACAATACAGTTTATATGTTATAATCAATGTGTCCTCAATAACTGCCTTTTGGCAGCTATTGAGGACACATTCCTTGATGTCAAGCTCATTTCGTCTTTCGGACTGACGGCAGACATGGATAATTCAGCAAATCATTATCTGGAGGCTCTCAATGAATAAAGAGCGTTTTAATATCGGTCTTCTTGTTGCCAATATCTCCGATGCGTTCAGTAACGGACTTGCAAAGGGAGCAATGCGGCGAGCGGGAGAACTCGATGCCGATCTTGTGATAATCCCCGGAAAATATATAGGTGTTCAGAACAAATATGAGCAGTACGATACAAAATATGAGTATCAGTACAATGTTCTGTTTGATATTGCGGCAGCCGCAAAACTCGATTATCTGATCGTTGCCGCAGGTACTATTGCTTATGCTTATGACGCGAAAAAACAAAAAGCTTTCCTTGACAGTCTCGGAGATACGCCGATACTGAGCGTCGCGGCGGAAATAGAGGGGTATGACTTTCTGCAATATGACAATCGTTCCGGTATCGCCGCGGCTGTTGAACATCTTGTAAAGCATGGACGCAGGCATATCGGTTTTATGGTCGGGGAACTCAATAATTCGGAGTGCGCCGAAAGATACGCGGAATACAGATCGAGCCTTGAAAAACACGGCATAGAGTTCCGGAAAAGCTATGTAACGGAATGTGACCTTGCGCATGAGAGCATACACGATGCCCGCCCCTTTATTGAGAAAAATCCCGATCTCGATGCTGTTCTCTGTTTCAATGATATAGTCGCTTCAAAGCTTTATGAAGTCCTTGCGGAAAAAGGATTGAAAGTCGGTGATGACATAGCCGTCATCGGGTTCGACGATCTCCCGTTCTGCAAGAAGCTGTCACCCGAACTCGCGTCGGTGCGCGCGGATGCCGAAACGCTTGGTGCGGTATCTGTGGAAAAGGCAGTGAATTTTCTTAGCGGGATCCCGGACGAACGGCACTATGTCGAAACCCGCTTCATACCGAGGGCGTCATGTCCGTCCGATGATGCGGCTACGGAGGAGAGCGAGGCCCCAAAAAGCTATACGGTTGAAAAATACGAGGTGCGCACTCATATTGAAAACATATTTATCCGTGATACGCTGATGTTTGACAGTGATCCCGAAATGGGCTATTCACAGATAATGAAGCAATTAAGCTGCATAGGTGCCGACACCGGATTTATATATATTCTTGAGGAACCTATCGTTCATGCTGTGAAAGGGAAATTCCCGAAAAAGCTGTCGTGGCTGTTCAAGTCATACAGCTACGGAGAGGACAGATTCTCTGTTCCTGCCGGGGAACAGAAGATGTCAACGCCCTCCGTGTTCCGGAATAAATATCTTGTTTCCGACAGGCAGCGCACACTTATTGCCGCCGATCTTTATTCAGCCGAAACACAGTACGGCATAGCGCTGCTGGAGCCGAGAAACGCGGATTTCTTTGATGAGCTTGAGATCGTGACATATCAGCTGAGCGCCGCCGTCCGGACACTCAATATATTGAAAAAGCAGTCCGACCTGCTTGCCGAACTGCATATAAAGAACCTTGCTCTTGAAGAGCTTTCGCATATTGATGAACTTACAGGTGCAAACAACCGGCGCGGCTTTTATATGGAGGCCGAGAAGCTCGTAAGAGCGGGGAACGGAAAATCGTTCATTGTTTGCTATGCCGATATGGACGGACTTAAAGCCGTGAATGACACCTACGGACACGATGAGGGGGATTTCTGCATAAAGCTGGTTGCGCAGTGTATGCACAGAATATTCGGCGATAAAGCCGTTATCGGCAGAATGGGCGGAGATGAGTTCGCGGCGATAATGATATCGGAGCCTGATCTTCGGCCGTGGGATATCCTCGCTGCACGCGATGCGTTTGTCAAGAAATTCAACAGCCGGAAGAACAAGCCTTATCAGTTCAACGTTTCGATAGGCGTTCACGATGCACTGATAAAAAATGTATATGATCTTCAGAGTGCTGTAAATATAGCTGACAGCTTGTTGTATATAGAAAAGAAAGAAAAGAAACGGCGAGCGGCAACGCTGATGTAGGGTACCTCTGAGGAAACACTGATATATTGCTTTGGCGGCTGAATATTGTTATTAATAAGGTAGCAGAATGGTTTGAGTTTTGTTCTTCCCCGTCGGCGGGGAGAAAGAATAAAACCGCCGTTATTTAATTGCCGCAGTAATATTCCCGGGGACTGTTTCGACAAATCAAGAAGCATTTACGATGCTCTGCTGTTTGAACTCGGTTTTGCAGACGCGGGGGTATCGAGCGGGTACTGTGCGATTGTCAGATACGATATTCCGGCTTTGAAAATTGCCGGCTGGATAACTGTTCTCGGTAATCAATGAAATCAGTGATAATCGGCTCCCCATACCGCTGCTGATCTCTCAGATGTTTTTCATAGGTTCCCTACGGCAAATACAAGGCATAAAAACATCAGAGCGTTCGCGATATTTCCCTTGGCGGGAAGTTTTGTCGGAGCGAGGATCATAAAAAACGGCAGGGTGTTGAACAGGCATGCCCACGCCGGCAGATTCGTCTTACCCGTTATTACAAGCACGAACAGCGTAACGCAGAATACGAGCAGTCCCACATAGGCAAGTGCCGCGGCTGCGGTCCTTTTGAAAAAATACAGCACGGTCTCAAGAGCCTTTTCTGTCCTGTCAAATTTGATATAGAACCATTCCACCGCGCCGCAGAGTACATGGTGCGCCGCTATCGGAACGATGAAGAAAAGCCCGGAAATACACATCACTGTTCCTGCAGTCTGCGAAAACTGCTCCGCCCAGCGGCTGAGCGCGATATAGCCCGTTCCTGCCATAAACAGCGCGAACACGCCTATAAGCATGGACAGTTCTATCTGTTTCGGCGGCATTTTTGAGAACAGCATCTTCATTCTTTCCGGGTCTTTCGTGTCCTTTGACATATCAAATCTGCCGTCCGGCGTATAGGCGAGCATACAGTCGGTGATGCCGCAGATGATATGTCCGATACACGCGATGATAAGCATTGTTTTCAGCATTTGCCTTTCCTTTCGCCGTTTTACTGCCCGAAAAACGGAAACATTATGCCTGCAAGAACTGCCGCCGCCAGCGGATTCCCGATAATTACCGTCAGCCATTTCTGAATAAGCCTTTTCTTCGGGATATAAGGCTTGAGATCCTCCGTGCCGGGTATCGTCCATGCTTTTGTGTGATTTACCCAGTAGGCATCTATGAAAAACCTGTCAAAAAGCCCTTCCGCCATAGCCAAAACATATATCTGGAGAAACGGCGCCACAAAACCTCTTGCGCCGTTTATTCCGTAAACCGCCCACAGCACAAAGGCGATCAACACGGGCAGTGCGGTACTTTTGAAAAGCTTCATATTTCTCCTGAGCTTTTCTTCGGTGATAAGTCCCAGCTGCACAACACGCTCCTGCACGTCCTTTTCAAACAAAAACGCGCCGTTATGCACCCCGTTTGCTATAGCGATCACGCAGGGAACAAGCAGTATAAAGCATACCGCAATACATTCGAGTATAAGTACCATTTTGTTTTCTCACTTCTTTTCAGTTTTCGGTCATGCCGCGCATAAACCGTGGATCCTGCCATGTTTCCGTCTGTCAGGGAATTTGCGCTTTTTGCGCTGCCGTTTCCCGCTTCAGAGGGATCACTTGCTGCAGGCGGTGATCTCCGGCTCTTGTTAGCGCGGACTAACCGCATTGTATTATACACCTTTACGTTCAAAAAGTCAATAGTTCTGACGGCTGCAATACTTGTCCATTGATCCCGGACACGGCATCTGAACCGGGAAATGTGCGGCACTCCGGCAGTTATCATAAGGTAATCATTCTCTTGCCCGCATATTATTCCGTCATCTTGACTAAATTTTGCTTGACCGGTGCCGGAATGCCGGAAAAAAATTGGCTAAACTGACGAAAATTTACGGAATACGGTCTGAATGCGCTGTTTACGCGGTATAGACCATAACAAAAGTGTTGACAAATCGTAAAAAAAATGATATAATTACTGTAAAGATAGATCAGTATAGGCAGGAATTCAGTATCTGACGCATAACGATATAATCACAGAAGGACGGTAAACAACAGCAATCATTATAAGGGAATCTCTAATAATTTGAGAGAAAACGTGTTTTCAGAGGTTCCCGTAAAGAAATGGGGAGATAATATGAAGATCAGGAACCGAAAAGGCTTCACTTTGGTTGAAGTTATCATCGTCATTGCGATCATCGGTGTGCTTGCTTCTATAGCTATTCCTACAATGTCCAGTTACTACAGAAAAGCAAGAATAACCGGTGCGATCGCTGATACGAGGACAGTCAAAACGTCAATTGAAAGCTCGCTGATAAACCACATTGCGGTCAACCACGCTTCAAGTGCAGGCTTTAACAAAGTGCTTTATCTTGACCAGGATAAAGGAAAAAATTTAAAGGACAGAAGCTATGAAGTGGTAGGCGCTTTTACTAACGTTAGCTGGTATTCTTATAAGAAAAAGGAGAATACCAACAACGGATCCGCCGGTTTGGACAAGGTGATCGCAGGCGCTATGGACAATACATTCAACGAAGTATGGGAAACCGGTAAAAAAGTAAATCCGCTGAGTTACAATCAAGGAGTAAAAACCTGCAACCAGTACTTGACGGACGCAAAGACTAATTTTGGCATCATCGTTGTGTATAATAGAAACGGCAGCGTCCGTATGCTTCAGCTGTACCGTAACGGAGTATTGGTAACATACCTCAACGGCGAGTATCTTGTGAATCTTGAAGCCGACGCACACTTTGTCGGCACCGGTACATGGGACACGATCTATAAGGACTGCGGCGAGGGCGCTCCCGAGGAGTATTGTAAGGTAAGCCTTGCCAACGGTCAATTGGGCAATAACGGAAATATGGGAGGCTGGTATTGATCCGCTCCTTTTCCGAGTGACCGGATCTCAGCTTTTGGACACGGCAAAGCCCTTGTTTTCTCGCAGGAACCTTTTCCTGCGGCAAAACACAACAAAACAGTCATCGGCACCGCCTATGAGATAAGTCTCGCAGGCGGTGCCGTTCGGTGTATGATCGATGAGACGCAGCTTATGAAAAAGAGAACAACATCAATAACCGCCGCAGCCTTTGCCCTGACAGGTGTATTAGTGCTTAATTCCTGCTCTGCGGGCAGTTTCTCCGGAGCGAGCGGATCGCTCTCCGTCGAAGATCTCGGTGTCATTCACGAAGACGAATTCGGCGGTGTGTATCTTACAATGACTATCGAGGAATTCAACGCTTCGGGATTTGGATTCGGAGACAGCGTGAATATTGAATTCTCCAACGGTTACGAACTGCGGGATATCCCTTATTACAACGGGTATTACGCAAAACAGGGAGATGCGCTTGTTGTGGGCTATCCCGGGTATCCGTACATAGAAGCCTGTATGAACAGCGGCGACGATCTCTACCTTGCTGCGGGACTTACGGAAAACGATCACGCGGCGGTCACGCTTGCCGAAAAAGGAAAGTACCTGGTGACCCAGAATGCCCGTGATATCCATTACGAGGACGATCGCTCGCTGTATGAAAGCGACGCTGTATTTGCCAATTTCCGTGCCGTAACGGCAGGAAATATATCGGAGGGAAAACTGTACCGTTCCGCGTCGCCCTGTGACAACAAGCACTGCCGCGCCCCGTATGCCGACGCACTTATGGGAGCCGCCGGCGTGAACTGCATAATTGACCTTGCGGACACCGAAGAAAAGCTTTCTGCTTATATCGGGAGAGAGGATTTTGATTCGCCGAATTTCCTTGCATTGTACGAAAAGGGAAATGTCGTCCCGCTTGCAATGAGTATGTCCTACACATCGGACAGCTTCAAGGAGAAGATAGTTAAAGGGTTCTCCGCAATGACCGAGTCGGAGGGGGCGTATCTTATACACTGCACAGAGGGCAAGGACAGGACGGGATTTGTCTGTATGCTTCTGGAAGCGCTTTGCGGAGCGACATATCAGGAAATAAAGGACGATTATATGCTTACTTTCTATAACTATTACGGCATTGACAAAGAGTCTGATCCCGTGCGGTATGATCTTATTGCGGAACAGCTTCTGGAGCCGATGCTGAGAAGTGTCATAGGTGATGATACCGCGCCGGATACCGCCGATCTTGCCGCCTGCGCGGAGAGATATCTGACCGCCGCGGGAATGTCGTCATCGAAGATCGCCGCTCTGCGTGAATGCCTGAAATGAAACAGAAACAACGGGTATGCTTTTTTACAGGCATACCCGTTGTTTTTGCCTTCCCCCATGCCGGTATGCTCACATTGGTACCCGGGTCTGCAAAACTTGCTTTGTACGGTTGATGCTGCCAATGCGTAACCTTTATGAACCGTTCGTTTTTGTTTTTTGTTTGCCGTAACGTGTCATACAGCAATGACCGAGATCAGTCCCAGCACGATAATGTCCGCGGCAGGTACGGTCGCGGTATCTGTCCCGCCCTTGCTGCACAGCTCTGTGAATGCCGAGACGGCTCCGACTATAAGAGAAATAATGACTGCCGCAGGGACAGAGTACGGGGAAAACAGCAGCAGGCTCACAAGGCAGGCAGTGAATGAGACTGCCGCCATAGCTCCTGTACCTTCCCATGATTTGCTGTGATCGGCAAGCGCAAATCTTACCTTATGCCTGCCGAAAGGTCTTCCTACCCAGGCGGCGGCTATATCGCCGAGTCCCCATGCGGCAGTTGCGGCAACGAGGATATACGGTTTACCGAGAAATCCGCAGGTAAAGGCAATGAACACAGCCTGTGACAGGAACAGAAGCAGCAGACTGTTTTTGGCTTCGCCGTTTTTCTTTTCAACGAAAAGATCCTTGTAGCCTCTCCATTTTTCTCCTGCCGCAAGTATCGGGAACACGACAGCCGCGAACAGCAGCATCGTCAGTGTTTCCGGAAGCCACCCGTCGCCGTTCATCACAACGAATATCGACGAAGTGAATGCCGCGATATGCAGCAGTTTCCGGAAAATATCCTTCGGTATCCGGAATAATAAGTGGATCAGTATGAGTACAGCCGCGAACGAGCAGATATAGATCAGATAACGGAGGAACGTTCCCGCCGTTTGCCGTACAAGCTCATTTGTTGTGAAGAATTCTCGGTAGTTCAGGAATATCATTGCTCCGCCAAGCAGGGTCAGCGCTGCGCCTGTCACGATACCGACGATGCGCCCGTTCACCTTGTTGGCAAACTTCGCGGAAACGATACCGGACAACGTAGAGACGACGATGCACAGCAGCATAACGTCCCATTTTTCAAGAACGATAGCGGGGTGTATCAGAATGTGGCTGACAGAGGCGATGAGCGCGGTAAAAGTCATAATGAATGTGCTTGTGCCGACAGCGGTTTTCCGCTCCATGCCGAGGAAAGCTGTGAACACTATCAGCATCATCATACCGCCGCCGGTGCCTACAAAACCGGTTCCGAAGCCGATCGTAAGCCCGAAGAACACGGATATCGCCGCACCCTTAAAGTCGAGTCTCTGACCCTTTGCAGCCTTGCTTTTTTCGCCCGAATCGGGTTTCAGAAGAAAACGTATGCCGATACAGAATGTAAGTATCAGCGTGAATCCGCCGAGTACCGTATTCCCCACGATAAAAGCGACATAGCTTCCGACGGTACACATAGCCAGAATACACACAAGCATTATCCGGCCGCGTTTCAGATCAATGTTCCTGTGCTTTATATAAACAGCGGAAGCTGCTGCCGAGCCGAGAATGTCAGAGGCGAGTGCGATCGCGGTAGCCTGATACGCGCCTGTCTCGCCTGCAAAAGACGGACAGAGAACTATCAGTATCGGCACCATTACGGTTGCCGCCGAAATGCCGGCAAGACCTGTTCCGACCCCTGCGCCGAGAGCGGCGATTATGTACCATATCCATTCCATGTATTATCCTCCTTGATGTATGCCGGTCTCCGAACCCCGAAAACAGCATGAGAACATAATGTCTATCCGGGTTTACCGGAACTTACCGGCGATGTTTTTAGGGAACCGCTGATTAAATCGACATCAGAGATCTCAATGTTGATATTATATGCCTTTCGTGGTGCCGGTTTTTGGGTAAAAGCGATTTAATCAGTGGTTCCTCAGAAGACACCATTGATTATAGCACACTTTCGTTGATTTGTCACTATATCCGGCATTCATTATTGCTGAACACACTGCATAAAATGCGCGCAGCGGATATAGAGTGCAATGCAAAGAATGTATGCTTTTGCTTTATGGATTTGTGAATATTTTGCATAACAGCAGACGCTGCTTTCTTTTCTGTAGTATCTGCTTTGATTTCCCTTGTAGGATTTAAAAAGGTAAGAAAAATGCCGGAAACCGATCGACATAGCATAAAAGCCGATCCGCTTTCTGTGCAGTCTGCATAAAACCGGTATATCGGTAAGCCTCCCCTCCTGTCCTTGTTTCAGTGACAGCGAGGGGGGCTTGTTTTACAGGAGACGATCCATTATGAATTGGTCACAACCGGAACGGGCATAAGAATGACCGTATTCGCCATATTGTCAAAAAAGAGTGATAACGCTTGACAATCCGTGTAAAATGGTATACTATAATAATGTTTGCAAAAATCATCGGTTCGGCGTTATAACAACTCCGTATATGCTGTTTGCGCAGTGACCGTATGAAAACAGTCTGAGGTAAGAAATGAGTATAACGGGATCCCTTGTCTATACGAACGATAAATGTATAGGCTGCAACAAATGTATTAATGTATGTCCGGCTATGGGTGCCTGCACTTCCGTTGATGTTGACGGAAATCAGCGCCGCATAACCGTAAACGGAACATACTGCGTATCCTGCGGCGCGTGTATGGACGCGTGTGTTCACGGAGCGCGCGAGTTCAACGACGACACGGAACGCTTTTTCGCCGATCTTAAAGCGGGGCAGAAGATCTCCCTGCTTCTTGCTCCGGCGTTTCTGGCAAATTATCCGTCACAGTACGCTTCTGTGCTGGGCGGACTGAAACAGCTCGGCGTGAACCGCATCATATCCGTATCATTCGGCGCGGATATAACAACATGGGGATATCTCAACTACATAAAGAAGTATAACTATCTCGGCGGTATATCCCAGCCCTGTCCGGCAGTTGTGAGATACATCGAGGATTATACCCCCGAACTGCTGCCGAAGCTTTTCCCGATACACAGTCCGATGATGTGCGCGGCGGTGTATTGCCGCAAGGAACTGAAGATCACCGATAAGCTTGCGTTCATATCCCCGTGTATAGCAAAGAAGCTTGAGATAGACGATCCGAACAATGACGGTCTTGTGCAGTACAATGTCACCTTCGATCATCTTATGAAGTATGTCAAGGAGCATAGGATCAGCGGTCCCGCCTGCACGGACGAGATAGAGTACGGACTCGGTTCCATATATCCTACTCCCGGCGGACTTAAAGAGAACGTGTACTGGTTCCTCGGCGAGGACGTAGCTATTCGTCAGATAGAGGGCGAAAAGCGTATGTATGAGTGGCTTCAGAAGAACAGAAAGCGTATAAAGGACGGGACTACCCCGTTCCTGTTCATAGACGCCCTCAACTGCGAGAACGGCTGTATCTGCGGCACGGCGACGGATCCGAAAATGTCGGAAACGGACGACGCGATGTACAACCTGCTTAAAATAAAGGAGTCGTCAAAGAAAAAACGTCCGGCAAGCGCCTGGTCAAAGCACGCGTCGCCAAGAATGCGTCTTGCGGCTCTGAACAGACAGTTCAGACATCTCCGCCTTGAGGACTATATCCGCAAATACACGGACAGATCCCGCGATACCGCGTATAAAACGCCGTCGCAGAGCGAACTCGATTCGATATTCCTTTCCATGCGCAAGCTTACAAAACAACAGCAGAATATCAACTGCACCTGCTGCGGATATGAGACTTGCCGGCAGATGGCAACGGCTATCTATAACGGGTTCAACGTCAAGGAGAACTGCATACACTACCAGAAAGATCACGTTCAGCAGGAAATGGATCATGCCGAGTGTCTTGCCAAGGAGGTTGAGCATCAGCGCGCGCAGGAGACCGGTGAGCATCATAAGCTTCTGTCCGCGATCGAGCGTATGGAAAGAGAAGTTGACGATATCTACAAGTCCATTGACGAAATGGCGGCAGGGAATGAACGCAACGCTTCCGACAGCGGAAACATTGCGCAGAAGATACAGGCTGTCTCCAATTTCACGGAAAACCTTGAAGTCTCCATGAACGAGATACGCGGACTTATAGATCAGCTCGGAGCAAACAACAAGGAAGTCGTAAGCATAGCGAGCCACACCAATCTGCTTGCGCTTAACGCAGCTATCGAAGCTGCACGCGCAGGTGAGGCGGGCAAGAGCTTCGCTGTCGTGGCTTCCGAGATCAAGAACCTTGCGACAAACTCCGAGAGTACCGCAAACAACAGCAACGAGAATCAGGCAAAGATAGACGAGTCCGCTCTCAATATCATCAAGGGCGCGGAACAGCTCGCAACCGAGGTATCGGCGGTAAGCAACCTTACGAACAGCCTTGCCGAAGCTACCAATGAAATGTCAATGACCACCGAGGAGATCCGCAGAAGCATAGGAAATGTCAAGAACGAACTGAGCAATCTCGCGGTTCCCGGAAGCTTGTCTGACGACGCAGGACATTCCGGGCTGTACAGAAAGCATATCCTTATTGCCGAGGACGTCATAATAAGCGCGGAAATGCTCCGTCAGATGCTTTCGGCTGTGGGTGCGTATGCCGATATAGCCGAAAACGGACAGAGGGCGGTCGAGATGTTTGAAGAAAGCAGGGACGGCGATTACGCGGCTATCATCATGGATATCCATATGCCGATAATGGACGGCATGGAGGCTGCAAGAACGATCAGAGCGCTGCCCCGCGGAGATGCGGGTACTGTGCCGATAATCGCTCTTACCGCAAACAGTGTGGAGTACGATGCCAAAAAGACTGCAAGTGCCGGAATGAACGCACATCTTTCAAAACCCGCCGATGCTTCCGAACTGCTCAGAACTCTTGAAAGACTTGCCCAATGATGAAGAAGCGATTCCGAAAACAATAATAAATGTGTCCTCAACAACTGCCTTTTGGCAGTTGTTGTTCCGAAATCCGCAAAGCGGACTTCGGAAAGCCTTAAAAATACGCTTTCAGCGTCTTTTTAAGGCGGACACATTCCTTGATGTCAAGCTCATTTCGTCCTTCGGACGAACAAAAGTGCAAGGAAAATTTGTTTATTTCGGAATTTTCCTTGCACTTTTGCAACCGTTAAAAGGTTTCAAGCTGCGCTATGAAGCCTTTTCGCGGTTGATGAGCAGACATTAATAAAAAGCGGCAGAGTATCTATCGGATACTCTGCCGCACTTTTTGTCAATAAAGCTGTATTGGAGATTCTGTATGCAGATGTTCAGATCTCCGTGAAACGGCATGGGTGCAGCGTCACGCGTTTACCTTGCGGACAATGGAGATCGGGGTCTGCTGAGAACACTGGTCGTGGGGATTGTCGCGGAATACCTGCTCGCCGAACGCTGTCGGGAGATCCTTTCTGCTCTTGCCGAGGACTGTTGCCGCAATGTCGTTCGCGTCGATAATGATAACATCACAGCCGCAGTGCTTCGCAAGATCCGCCGCAGCTTCGTCGGGCTTGTCCGGAGCCATTTTTGCGTAATGGTTGTACGGAGGCAGCGTATAGTCGCAGGGACCGTCAATTGCACGGGCTTTCATGCCGCAGATATTGTAGAAAACGCCTTTCTTGCCGAAAAGTTTGCCGATAGCAGCACAGAATGCCGCCCAAAGCACTTTCGGAACGCCGACCTCGCGTATGCACAGTTCCATGGTCTCCGGCATACCGAGACCGATACCGTAGTTGGTCTTTACAACGAAATGGCTGAGCAGCTTTGCGAGAGGACGAACCTTGATCTCTTCTATCGGGAAAGCGCGTCCCTGAGTGATCGCAATTATCTTCTCGGAGATAATGACCGTATCGCCCTTTTCGAGATACGGGCAGACGTACTTGTCCAGCACATCGGTCATAACGTCGTCTTTCATTATAACGTGAGTTTTTATGGGATAACGCGCATAGGTGCCGAAATCCGTATCTATCGTCAGATTTTTTCCCTCATTGGCTTCAAACGGCATTTCCATTTTTATCATTCCTTTTCGTATCAGTTGTTTGAATAACGTATATTATACCACATATTTCCGGAATAGTCAACCTTTTGCGGAGTATTTTTGCAATTCCTGCGGTTGTGTTCGCATATAAAAGCGGAAAAATTTGTTATAATAACTGCAAAGTCGCTCGTACTGTGCAATTTGCGGTATTCGACATTTTTGCAATTTCTGTTTTTTGTACAAAAAGCCTATGTTAAAACGAATGAAAATGTGGTATAATATATAAAGGAAAATACTGCGCGGATCGCATACGGATCCTGCGTAAGCATTGCCGGAAGAAAGTATGTGCGTTTTTCTGACGTTAAGGAGGTTTTGAAATGAATGCGGCAGATTTTTCGGTGAATGATTATGTGGTTTATAAAGGGGTAGGCGTTTGCCGCATTGAGGCGGTGGAGAACAAAACCTTCGACGATGTGAGATATGAGGATTATTTCAAACTTGTCCCGCTTGGCTCCGGAACATCTTCATATTTTATCCCCGTGGGCGCTGCCGGAATGAAGCTGCGCAGACCTATGACGGAGGACGAGGTCAATGCTGCGATCGACAATTCCGTAAGCGGCGAGATCAGTCTTACCCCCAACACCCGTGAGCGCAAGTCCGCAATAGAGTCCATACTGAAAGAGGGGGACTGCACCCGTATCATCACGCTCATCAAAACCATTTACCTGCATACCCAGACCTGCCGCAGCAACGGCAAGAAAGTTCTCGTTTCCGACGAAAACGCTCTGCGCATGGCAGAGAACATGATCTATCCTGAGTTCTCCTTTGTACTCGGCATCGACGAGAAAGAGGTAGCGGGTTACATCGGACGCAGGCTGGAGAATGTTTAATAATTAATGTGTCCTCAATAACTGCCTTTTGGCAGTTATTGCCTGAAAGTCTGTAAAACAGACTTTCAGATGTTGTTCCAATGCACCTGCAGCGCATTGGAACAACGGACACATTCCTTGATGTCAAGCTCATTTCGTCCTTCGGACGAACAAAAGTGCAAGGAAAATTTTAAAAAATGGGGAATTTTCCTTGCACTTTTGCAGCCAACAAATTGCTTCAAGCTGCGCTATGAAGCAATTTGTTGGCTGATGAGCAGACATTAAGTATTTTAATACCGGACAGGTGATATGATTTGATAAACAACAAAATAATAGTAGGTATCTGCATAACAAAGATCGAGGACGATTTCAGGGTTGATTTTCTGTCAAGTCTGCTTAAAAAAACAGGCAGTGACAACATCAAGATGATCGTTTTCAACAGTCCCCGCGACTTCTATTACGGCGACAAGTATGACAAGGGTGCGCGTCAGGTCTATGATCTCATAAACTATGATTATCTGGACGCGCTTGTTATCCTGCGTGAAAACTTCTATGACGAGCAGGTTGTAGAATCTATTATCGGCAAAGCAGAAAAGCATAACGTACCGGTCATACTCGTTCACGGCGAGCATGAGAACTGTTACTGCATAAAAAGCGATTACAAAGACGCTTACAAGGAATTGCTCGGACACCTTTTCACTTGTCACGGAATTAAAGATCCCGTATTCATCGGCGGCAGGCAGGAGGATGATCCGGACACTGTAACACGCCTTGAATGTTTCAGGGAAGTTCTTGCCGAGAACGGTATCTCCTACCGGGACGATATGCTGTACTACGGTGAATACTGGGATTTCCCGACGCAGAGCGCGGTACAGAAGATCCTCTCGCGCAGCACCAAGGCACCGGACGCTTTTGTGTGCGCAAACGACACAATGGCTATGGCTGTATGCAACGAGCTTGCAGCTGAGGGGTACAAAGTCCCGGGGGATATTAAAGTAACCGGATTTGACGGTCTGATAAGCGCAGAATACTTCATGCCCCGGCTCAGCACCTGCCGTGAGGATATAGATTCACTTACCGGAATCACTGTTGACCTTATCAAATCAGCGATTGGCGGCAGCTCCGAACCGGGCGTATATATTGAGAAGTATGTGTCGTTCATAGGGGAATCCTGCGGCTGTGAATACAAGGAGGTCATCGACTTCCGCGAAAGAGCGAGACTTCTGTTCATGCGCAACTACGAAACCGGTCAGCATGAGGGACACGTTTATACTTGGGTGGATTCTGTACTCGACAGCGACAGCATCAATACCCTCAGCCTTGCTCTGAGCGACTACATACTCCGGAATTCCAGCGTATGTCTGAATGAGGGATTTATAATGACATCTCTCGGTCAGACTGCCGAGATCTCACCGGATCAGTCATTCAACGAATACATTGTCATTTCCTCCAAGACCAGCGATTACTCCGGCGGCAAAGAGGGCAGATTTCCTGCGGCTGAAATGGTCCCCGATCTCTCCAAATGGCTTGAGGATCCGACATTATGTGTTATCACCCCGATAGTATCAGCCGATGTGAACTGCGGTTACTACGCAGTCAAAACAGACGATATATACGAGAACGCACATAAGCTATTCAGAGTTTCAAAAACTATGAATATCGCATTCGGCGCACTGCTGAACCGTCTTATGAAGCGCAATATGCAGAGCAGTATAATAAACGCTCAGCTTATTGACCAGCTCACCGGACTTGCCAACCTCAAGGGGCTTACCAACTGGTTCCGGGAATTCTCGCGCGTTGAAGCCAATCACAACAAGACCGTTATGGTTTCGGTATATAATATTCCTCAGTATAAGTTCATTTATGAGAACTACGGCATGGAAGATATCGAAGAAGCCGTTAAATTCACGGCAGATACGCTCAAGCTTGCCAACAAGGACAACGGTTTCATTGCAAGAACCGGAAACGACGAGTTTATCGTTATCAATTCCGTTGACAGCGAAGACCAGGTAAGCATGGTAATAGACAATGCCGTATCCGTGTTCTTCGGTATCATCGAGGGATATAACACAAGCAACAACAAGGATTACTATCTTGAAGTTAACTGCGGCTGCACAGTCGCTTACGCGGGCTGGAACAGCAGCCTCAGCAGTTTCATAAAGCTTGCCAACGCGGAAATGTACATGAACAAGCTGAAAGCGGGACTTACACCGGTAATGAAAGACGAGGCTATCCGTCAGCAGCCGGAGGTCAAGACTCCCAATGATCTTTACAGCGAGTTCAGCATTCTTATCGAAAAGAACCTGTTTACATACTTCTTCCAGCCTATCATCGACGCGCGCACCGGTGAGATCTGCGCCTATGAGGCGCTTATGAGGACAAGCGGCGGTATCAAGATGTCACCGCTGGAGATACTCGATATAGCCAAGGAATACAACCGTCTTTACGAGATAGAAAAAGCCACAATGTTCAACGTCATGGACAGATATGTGCGCGATATGGATAAGTTCAAAGGAACAAAGGTGTTCATAAACACTATACCCGGCAACTTCCTGAAAAAAGATGATCTTATCGGACTCAAAGAGAAATACGGACAGTACATTTCCAACTTCGTTTTTGAGATAACCGAACAGGACACGGTTTCGGACGAGGAACTTGACGCTATCAGAAGTCTCGGCGTTGTCGGAAATTCCGAGGAGTTCAAGGGTATGGAGGGCGGACAGATAGCTGTTGACGACTACGGCACCGGTCACTCCAACATAGTGAATCTTCTGAGATACGCGCCGCATATCATCAAGATAGACCGCTTCCTCATCAGCAATATCCAGAACGATCTCAACAAGCAGATGTTTGTAAAAAGCACTATCGAGTTCTCAAAGATGAACAACATCAAGGTGCTTGCCGAGGGCGTGGAAACGTATGAGGAAATGAAAACCGTAATCGAGTTCGGCGTTGATCTTATCCAAGGGTATTACACCGCCCGCCCGGCACAGGATCCTATCGGGAAGATACCGGACGCTATACGCAATGAGGTCATTACTGAAAATCTCAATCTTTCCAAATACGACAACGATAAACTTACATACCGCGCTCACGACGGCGAGACCATCAGCCTGTACGATCTTGCAATAGGGAAATACGCCAGCATACGCATTCCTGACGGTAATGTGCGGATAGTCGGCACCGAGGGACAGACTTTCGAGACAGAGCTAAGTATCGACGACGACGCAAATGCGGTCATAACTTTCGATAACATCAGCATCAAAGCAATGGCGAATCCGGCGATCACTCTCGGACGTTCAAGCAAAGCCGAGATCAGACTTGTCGGAGAAAACTCGATACAGAAGAACGGCATCAGCGTTCCCGCAAACTCTTCCCTGCTGTTCAGCGGCGACGGTGATCTGAACATCAACATAAAGAGAAACGGCAGCGTATGTATCGGAAGCTCCCACGAGGAAGCATACGGCGGTATCTCCTTTGAACATACCGGAAACATCACTGTCGAACTTCAGCTTGACAACGGCATCTGCATCGGCGGAGGCTTCTCGGACGGTTCCGCGATCAATTTCGCAAGCGGCAGCGTTTCAATACTTTTGCAGTGCGTGAATTCTATCGGTGTCGGCAGCCTGCGCGGAAAGGCTGATGTCACGATCGCGGCCGATGCTTCGGTAACAGTAAAATGCAGCGGTAAGAACGCTGTCGGAATAGGTTCATTTGACGGAACGCTGAATCTTGAAAGCAGCGGAATCATTGACGCTGTAGCTGACGGCGAGACTTGTGCCGCCTGCGGTGTTTTAGGAACAGGTAACGCTAATATCAGGATATCGGGCGGCTCCGTAAGTGCAGTTGTCCACAGCTCCAAAGCGGTATGTATCGGCTCTGTAGAGGGTCCCTCCGATATCACGATCACCGACGGTTACATTAACGCATACGGCGAGGGCGATATTATCTGCGGCTGCGGAAGCGCGGAGGTTGCGGGTGTGACGCATATCGAAGGCGGCACAGTTGCGATCAAGATCCTCTCCGGCTGTATTCTGCAGTTCGGCAGCGTGAAATGCTCAACCATAATCACCGGCGGAAACATTCTTGCCGACAAGGAAGATCTTGTATATGCCGTGAACAAGTTCGGTGAGCAGCTTCACGCGGAGCATCCCGGCGGTGACAGCTTCTATACGACAGTAACAACTCCGCACGGCGAGTATTTGTACCGTGCTGAGAAAAAAGCACCGGACGATGATTTAATTGTATTCCTGCCTTAACAGATCACAAACCCCGTCTCACTTCGAGACGGGGTTTGTATTCATGAGCAGAATCTGTGATCTCCGATAACGGTTATCACCGGACGCGAGTAGATAAAACGGTTACTGGTCTTATCGGGATTGTAGTAGTATATCGCTCCGCCCGTGGGATCCCAGCCGGCAAGCGCGTCCCGTGCGGCAGCGTATGCGCTGTCGGCTACCGGCTGGTCAAACTGACCGTCATACAATGCACTGAACGCTCCGTTCTGGTACAGAACACCCGCGAGTGTATCCGGGAACGACGGATGCTCGATACGGTTGCATATCACCGCTCCTATCGCCACCTGACCTATATACGGCTCTCCCCTGCCCTCCGCCGAGATCATACGCGCAAGCAGGTTCACATTTGCTTCCGTTGCGTCGGGAACTACACCTATAGTTATACCGAGACGTTTGAGTGTCTCTTCGTCCGCTATCCCGGTCTGACCGAGTCCCTGCTGCTTCTGGAAACGCGTCACCGCCTGTCGCGTCTGTTCCCCGTAATAGCCGGTAATCTCTCCGTTGAACAGACCGCGCTCTTTAAGTACGCGCTGGATCTCCTCAACCTCGGTCCCGGACGATCCTGTACGGGAATACGCGGGAAGCGCTTTCTCCGGCTGCGAAGAATTCGCCACAGCTGCGCAGAGGACTATTGCTGTAAGCACAAGCAGCATTTTTATAAAACTGTTCATATATATCACCTTTCCTTATTCTCTTTGTGCAATAATAATTTCCGCAGTTTTTTCCGAATTATACGGGAGCTTACGCTTATGGAAAAAAATGTTCTGTACATATTTATTGGCTGCAAAAGCGCAAGGAAAATCTATATATTTTAGGATTTTCCTTGCACTTTTGTTCGTCCGAAGGACGAAATGAGCTTGACATCAAGGAATGTGTCCGTTGTTTAAATGCACCGCAGGCGCATTTAAACAACATCTGAAAATCTGTTTTGCAGATTTTCAGTCAA
>JAGAWN010000107.1 GCA_017941355.1 Ruminiclostridium sp.
ATCAAAATCACGCTTTAAACTATTGAAATCGCGCTTAAAGTGTGTTATAATAAGGAAAAAGACGATCAAGGAGGATAGAAAGCTATGAAAGCAGTGATTTATGCAAGATATTCTTGCGACAACCAGCGTGAGGAGAGCATTGAGGGTCAGCTTCGTGAATGCCGTGAGTTCGCCGCCAAGAAGGATATGACCGTGATCGGAACCTATATCGACCGTGCGATGTCAGCCAAGACCGACAATCGACCGGAGTTTCAGCACATGATCGCGGAGAGCGGTAAGAATATGTTCGATACAGTCATTGTGTGGAAACTCGACCGATTTGCCCGCAACCGCTATGACAGCGCTCGTTACAAGATGTTGCTTCGGAAGAATGGTGTCAAGGTGGTGTCAGCGACAGAGGTGATCTCCGAAGGTGCGGAGGGAATAATCCTTGAATCCGTGCTTGAGGGGTACGCCGAGTATTACTCAGCGGAGTTGTCGGAAAAGGTGATACGCGGTATGACCGAAAACGCCTTGAAAAAGCAGTATAACGGAGGAAATGTGCCGACAGGGTACTATATCGACGAGCAGAAGCACTATCAGATCGACAAGCTGGTCGCGCCGTTCATACGCGAAGCTTTCCAGATGTACATCAACAGCCGTCCAATCAAGGATATTGTGGCGTATCTGAACGAAAATCACGTCACGACCTGCAAGAACAAGCCTTTCACAAAGACATCAGTCTCGGCTATGCTGCAGGTTCGCAAATATATGGGGGAGTACCGGTACCGCGATGTGGTGTTTGAGGACGGTATTCCGGCAATTATTAATAAGGAGATGTTTAAAATGGCGCAGGAACGCCTTGAAAAGAACAGGTATGCTCCGGCAAGCATGAAAGCTGACATAACCTACCTGCTTACCACCAAGCTGATCTGCGGGCATTGCGGTGCGTTTATGGTCGGTGAAAGCGGCACGGGAACAGGCAATAAGAAGTACCACTATTATAAGTGCGTATCAGCCAAAAAGACAAAGAGTTGCCCGAAAAAGACGCTTCGCAAGGAATTCATTGAAAACCTTGTGGTTGACAGCGTTGTGCGTAATTTGTTCAATGCCGACACAATTGATAGGATAGCCGACGCGGTTATGGCGGAGCAGGACAAGGAAAGTACCGTGATACCGCTGTTACAGCGGGAACTTGCGGAAACCGAGAAGACTTTGTGTAACGTCATGGCGGCGATCGAGCAGGGTATCATCACGGAGACCACAAAGCGCCGCATGAAGGAGCTTGAAGCCAAGAAGTCCGAGATCGAGACCAAGATTATCCGCGAAGAAATCAAGGAAAGGCGGCTCACGAAGGAACAGATCGTGGCATGGCTGACCAGAC
Organism: Ruminiclostridium sp.; assembly: GCA_017941355.1. Taxonomy (GTDB): domain Bacteria; phylum Bacillota; class Clostridia; order Oscillospirales; family Ruminococcaceae; genus Ruminiclostridium_E. The sequence goes on from JAGAWN010000107.1 coordinate 1,364, forward strand.
TGACCGAACTTGACCTCGCGGACGAGGGGAACAAGCTGCGGATAATCGAGACTTATGTCAACTCGGTGTATGCCTACGATGATAAAATTGTCGTCAATTTCAACTGCAGGGAGGAGCCGGAAACGGTTCCCCTCCCTCTGAAAATAGTTACAGATGTTTCGGATTTGTTTAGAGTCGGGGAGCCAGCAAACCCGCTGACCATTACGGTCGGCGGG
>JAGAWN010000108.1 GCA_017941355.1 Ruminiclostridium sp.
GCAAACCTTTATCTGGCTGACAGCGATTTTGTAAAATCGCTTGCGGTCTGATTCGGGTTTGCTGCAAACTATGATTCAGGGATATTATTGTTTATTTGGTTATATTCCGTTTCCATAATCGGATTGTGCGGTGTTGCCTTAATTCCGAGGATATATTCAAGCAGAGGTTTGCATCGTTTCGAATCGGACATTACCGCACCAAACATAAAGTCGTCTGTTATGGTAAGCTCGTCAAATTCTTTGATCTTTTTGCTTCTTTTCTGCTTCGTCTTATCATTGCCCATAGGTATCATCTCCTGTCACCTATATTATACAGCATATCTCCGAAAAAATCAATAGTTTTATTTGAAAAATCACACCTCGCACTACTAAAAGCAGTACGAGGCGTGATTCATTCTAACGTGGTTATCAACAAATATCAGATTCACGGCGCGCGAAGTATTCCTATCCCGTAGAATACCCGATGAAGCCAAATATGAGCTTGAAAGCTATTTTCAGTATATCAAGAAGAAGTATGGATTATAAAGATATATTCGCCGACTTAAATCGGCGAATATATCGTATTGAAAGGTATTAGTATTTGGTTGCGGTTGTGTAAAGATAGACAGCAGTTCCATCTACATAGCAGAAAGGTACTGTTGATATAATTGTTAGTCCATAACCATCAAGTGCCTGCCCATTGGCGTACAGATCGGCTTTGTCAAACTCCTTAACAGTTATCTCAAAATTATTGCTTAATTTCTTGCTTGTGTAAGTGAGCTGTCCGAGCGGCTGCTTATCCTTTATAAGTGATGTAAGTTCTTTGTCCTCTCTTAGATTGGATTTAAGTTTGTAACCCGATTTGCTGACCTCATCGGGAAAATCACCGAGGTCATAGCATTTGCCGTCATCACCGTAGATAAATGCGACTGTTTCAATGAACAAATAGTAGTTACTTCCATTGTACCTCAAATCTCTTACAGTTGAAGATACGTTTCCGGGATCAACATCATCTTCCGCTCCGCCTGTCAGATAGCCAAAACTGTCAGCATAATAGATAAGTCCTTTTACGGTAATGGTCTGGTCTTTTATAAGCGCTCCGTTTTTATAATAGAGCATTCCTTTGGAGTTCTTCACGAATCCGGTGTATTTGCCGGTGCAGATACCATTTTTATTGAACTTGTAGCGAATGCCCTTAATTGTTGTGTTCTTTGTGACCTTTACTCCGTTTTTGTAGTAAACCTTGCCCTTTGAAGTCTTCGCCCATCCGGTGTACTTACCCAACTGTTCGCCACTGTCTGAATAGCGGTATGTAACCCCGTCAACAACTTTGAGAGTGTCCGCAAACGCTGTCGCGCTTGTGCAGGACATAGCGGTGATAGCAGCAAGAGCTGCGGCGAGAAGTTTAATTGATCTTTTCATAGCAGTTATCCTTTCGTCCAGAAAACATATACACAAACTCTTAATTAAACAAGGATTTGTTCATTTTATCTATAAGCTGATGCATTTACCGCGAAGGCTGAAGCAGAAATAATTATTGCAGCTAAAACGGCTGTTATCTTTTTCATCGTTTTATCCTCCTTTCCGAATTATTTGACCTTCTGTTATATATAACGCAGAAAGAAAAATAATCGGACTGGTAAAAATCGCCAAACATGCTTATGCAAATTTGGCGATTGTGAACAATTTTATTCTTTCTTAATGGATTTTATAATTTCTTCTGCTTTCTCAAATGATACCGTAAAATAAAATTCAAAAATATAGTCCCCATTATCCCAAGTTAAACAATGATAATCATTCGAGGTCACGAAATACAACATTTCTTTCCCATTCATTTCTATTTTTTTAATACCTGAATACTCGGTATTAAGACGTGCATTTTTATAAGTTGATTTTGGCGAAAACGAAAAACTGATTCTATCTGTATCATTTTCATATATTTCCCAATAAAGTATTTCATCGTTATCAACAATTATATGTTCATAGCCTTCTAAATTATATGTTATCCTGTAATTATCCTCTATGAATTCCGGTGCGTTTTCATCATCGAAAGAAAAGACATCTGAGTGGTCAGCATACATTTCGGCTTTCATACCGCCTATCACATAAGTAACATATATCGAAGCACCCGTTAGCAGTAACGCTGTGATTGCGGCAAGTAATGCAATTCTTACACGCTGATTAAACCGAAGTTTGCTGTACGATCTTTCAAATTTATCTGAATCGTCTAACGTCTTTAAATACGCCTTAAGTAAGGCTTTTTTCTTCAACCGATAGCTTAAAGAGAATCTATGATATGGAATACTCTGATCAATCGAATCCTCAAGTTTTCTTGCCTGTTCGTCAAGGAGTTCATAAAATAAACTATTATTATTCATCGCTGTTTCCCCCTGTCAAAACCCTTGAAAGAGTTGATTTCGCCCTATCAAGTCTTTTCCTTACCGCTTCATAGGAAATATTTAGTTCTGAAGCTATACTATCTAAGGTCATATCATAAAAATACCGCATAAGCAGTATATTACGCTGTTCATCGTTCATTTTATTCAAAGCTTCTCTGACCTTTTCTTGTTCATGTTTAGTTGTGATACTTTGCTCTAAATCAAAATCATCTGCTACTTCCGGCTGATCTTCATCATCTATATCGTAATGAGCATCTTTTTTTCTTTTCCTGTAAATATTGATAGAACAGTTCCTAATAATAATAACGAGGAAACCCCTCAATTTCGGACGGTCAACTTGCATAATTTTATCGACATTCCGAACAATTTGTATAAAAGCATCGTGAACCGCGTCCTCTGCATCTTGTTTATTGTGCAAAATGCTAAGAGCTACTTTGTACATATCTTGCTCATATTTAAGATAAACATTTTCTACAAAACTTTTCTGTTCATCGGTATCTACCATTGAAAGATATAACGAAAGCATAGTTTGGACTCCTTTCGTGCTGGTTCAACATATTCAGACTACGCTTTTATTACCTATAATATAGGAGTTAAAAGCAGTGGAAAAAAAGATATGTTTATGCTGCAAGACCTTGTGAACTGTGAACTTTGTTATTATTAATTATATCATATCAGATATAATTTTTCAAGTCATCAATTGGGAAATATATGTACTATATAAGGCAGACAATATGAGTAATGATGAAACAAATGAAATTTGCCCCAACCATAACGGTCGGGGCTTATTTTATTCCAATTCGTCCGAACGCTTTCGCCTTTGCTCCTGCTGATCGTGCTGCGTGACTAAGATCATATCCACATTCTTCTTGATTTTCTGTATTCTTGTAACAATTTCTGATTAAAATTTCCTTGACAAGTGGCAACAGGCGACACAGCCAAAAGCATATTGATTTCAACTGCTGTAAGGCTGCAAGCGTTCAATATCCCGGAGGTCATGGACTTGACCTGCTGCGATAACATTCACCTTGAAATGATAGGTGACGAGCCTACCGCAATGTTTATCATTATCCCGTCCTCGGACGACACGTTCAACTTTCTGGCGGCGATGATGTACACGCAGCTTTTCGATGTACTGTATGACAGGGCGAATTTCAAACACGGCGGCAGACTGCCGTTTCATGTGCGCTGCCTGCTGGACGAGTTCGCTAATGGTGTGACACGTTCCGTACTGAAAAGGTGCGGCGCGTAACAAAAATAGAATAGTTACGTAGAACTATTATTCTAATGAGTCGAATGACGGAGTAACGCCC
>JAGAWN010000109.1 GCA_017941355.1 Ruminiclostridium sp.
CGGCTTGTGTTTGCCTGCCTTTCGGCTTCTTCGAGTTTCTGTTCGGCTTCTGCTATCTTTGCCTTGACCGTCTTGATACTATTCGAGAGATCCTCAGCGGAAAACGCACTCTCGCCCATAAGAGCTTTACCAATCTCAAGCTGTAACTTCTCAAGCTGACCGTTGAGCTTCTCAAGAGCGAGCTTCTGAACTTTTTGCTCATGCTTCGCTTCTTTGAGACTGTCACGGTATCTCTGTTCTATCAGATCGGTTTCCGGCGCATCATTGATATGCACGAACATATCCCTGACCACCTTCATTATAGCATTGTCGATCTTTGAAGCATCGTATGTCGCCTGAGATGTGCAGCTATTGAGCTTGCGAGTCCGGTGATAGCAGATGTACTTTGTGCATCCGTAGTTTGCGATCGTGCCGTCCTTTTTAGTGTATTCGTGACGGTATGTTGTCGAAACCATTCTGCCCCCGCATTCACCGCAGAAGATATTTCCGGATAAAAGTGTCTGACCCTCGGTTTTCTTCGGTATGCGACGATTCGCTTCATTTGCGATCTTTCTCTGCTCGATGATCTTCTGCGCTCTGTTCCAAGTGTCTTCATCAATGATCACAAGTTCTTCGAGCTTAGGAGAGGAAGCCTGTCTTGTAACAAGATACCCGGTGTAAATCTTGCAGGAAAGCATATGATTTATAGTGTTCGCCTGAAACTTCACGCCGTTATGTGTACGCGCTCCCATATCATTCAGCGTTCTCGCAATAACATAGGTTCCCTTGTTTTCCCGCACACACATATCAAAGACGAGTCTGACGTTTTTAGCTTCTTCCTCATCTATCACAAGATCTCCGACATCGTTGCCCTTCTTATTCTTCCGTCCGCGCTTGACAAACTTATACCCGTAAGGAGCCACTCCCATAGTGTAGTGACCTTCTTCAACGAGCTGCTTCATGCGCGTTTTTATACGCAGCGATGTTTTTGCGCTCTCCCCCGAAGCCTGCCAGAACCTTATGTAATTCATGAGCTTGTCAACGTGACTGTCGAATCGCTGCTCCCCTTCCTTGACACTCCAGACCTCGATACCATTGTGGACGAACCATTCAACTATAAACGGGGTCTCATCGTCTATTCTGCCTATTCTGTCAAACATAAAGACCAACAGAATATCGAACTCATGATTGAGCGCAGCTTTTTTCAACTCCTGAATTGCATCGCGGTCGTCTGCGTGGACCTTGAATCCGGACACACCCTTTTCCGAGAACTCCTTTACGATCTCCCAGCCCTGTGCCTCCGCAAATCTGTGACACTCGACCTTCTGCATCGGAATATCATCGGTATTGACATCGACCTGCTTCTTTGTAGAAACTCTGTATAAGCAATAAACTTTTTTCATAAGACATATCCTTTCTGCAAAGGAAAGTGCCTTACAAAATTGCTTGCGTTATTATTATAGCACAAAACCTCGAAATTGTAAAGCACTTTAAAGTCAGATTTTTATTTTTCTTTATCTTCTTTTATCACCCTCTGCAGGAAGTTCTGCCGTAAAAGTGATAACACAGCAGCCTTGCTGTCCTTTGTGTTATCGGGAGCGAAACGAAGAACTACGGTGCAGTCCCCCGTTTCAACCGTAATAGTTTTTTCTTCCATTGCTCTCCCCCATTTCATTGTCGCACAACAAATACACAGTATTCTGCGCCCTTAAATGGAACCGCGTCTCGGCGGCGGCGCATAATACTTGACCTTCGACAAACGCTGTCTTATTTTCTCTATAACAGCTTTGTCGTGCTCATACATATCGTGCTGATCTTCCTTCGAGCCGAACTTCAGCGTATCCCTCAGATACTCAACATAGCTCATCTGCTGCAAACTTTCAACGAATAAGGCATTAGGCTTGTCGTTCTCATTCTTCGGACGGTAGCGCTCCCTCCAGTCGGACAGCTTATCGAAATATGCCGAAACTATGGCGGTCGCGCTATTTATCCAGCTCCGGAACTTCTGATTTTCGCTTGGTTCGGTCTTTATAGGTACTGCCCTGTCATGGTCGAAAAGTCCTAACCCGAAGTCATAGCTTATTTTCTTTGCCGCGTCAATTTGCCTCAATCCATATATTTTTGCAACAAATCCCGTGGCATCTCCCGACTCCCCACACCCGAAGCAGTAATAATTCTGTTCATAGATTTTCATACTCGGATTGCGATCATCGTGGAACGGGCAGCACATCATTCCGCCCCGGTTCACATCAAAGCCGTAGAACTTTACGACCTCCGGCATTGAGACCCGGTCTTTTATTTCTTCAAATACTCCGTCCAATTTTAACGCCCCTCCATAAGCGTACCCGGAGCTGAGATATTCAATTTAGGCGAGATATGCAGCAAGCGGCGAACAAGCTGCACGGGTAATATCCCTTTACCCCATTGTTTTATTGATAGCTGTCGTTTTCAGTTTTCCGTTGTTGCCGATATATCGGAGCCGACATCTGCTATACAAGCGTCCTGAACCCCATATCTGATTATTCGGTCACAGCTTCACCTATTGGCGAGGTCTGCTTCTGATTGGCGAAATCAGACACAGGGCGAAGTCCCTTGACCTATATCATATATTCTGGTTTTCTTATGCTGCAATTGTCCCGACCCTATATTCTGCTGTCACGGCATCAGGTTCCGGGATACTGGCGGCACATATAGATGTATGATGTTGGTTAGACATCAAAATCCCCTGCACTGCAGCTTCCTTGTCCTGCCCCTGTTGGTTAGTCAGTGGCAGGTCTATGATTCGATACAGCACCGGCGCTTCGGCAAAATCATCTCCCCTCATTCGTATATTTTGATAAGAAATGTTTACAATCAGCGAGGTCACGGAGTATCGGCGAAATACTCCGTGCGAAACACTCCCTTCATAAGGGGGGACAAAAAAACGTCAAATTATCGGGTATTTCACATAAATTTCATTTTAGTTTGTAGCAATGCACAATTTAGAGCTGCGGAAATTGTAACTTTATCCAAAGTTTATAAAATGTGAGATCAAGCACCCGATAAAACGGAGTTTTTTTGTCCCATATTATAGAGGGACAAAAATTTGCTGCTATCGCAGCCGAAAAATTAAACAAGGTCAACCTAAAATGTAAAATAGCCGGTATCCGTACACCGGCTAAAAAAAGACGCTTTTGCAAGCATAGAAAGTGTACGTACACTTTCTGAATTTTTGTGGTCGCCCCACAAAAATTCTTACGGTTCTCGCCGCCGTAAAACTGCTCGCCCCTCATTTTTTAGGTTGCACCTATTGCAGGACGCAATAAGGGAGTCCCCAAAGCGCCCCACGACGCGGCGAAACAAGGGACTCCCGAAAGACACGCTGAAATGTTGTTAGGAGGACAATGATATGAGAAAGTACAAACAGGTAAAACGCAAGGAGATAGTATTTGAGCTTGACGAATGGGAGCTTATAGAACAGTGGGCAGCCAAATTTAAAATCTCAACGACCGAATACATAAAACAGGCTACCCTGACCGACAAGATAACGATTGACAAATCCGGGGAGAGCAATGCTGTGATGATTGGTGCTCTTAAAAGAATCGGAGGCAATATTAACCAGCTCGCCAAGAAAGCAAACGAGATCAACAGCATCTATGCTGCCGACTACGATAAAATGCGAAAGGAGTTCGAGAGCCTATGCCGTATGTTAAATGTAAAGCTATCCACACAGGAATGAAGCAAAGAATACAATATATCCTGAATCCCGAAAAGACCGAAGGTATGTTCTTTTGCGATTCCCATAACTGCTTTACCAATGCCGAGGACGCATATCTGAACATGAAGTATATATATGAAAATTACACTCATCACAAATTTGAAGAGCCTTTGCCCAAGCAAGGTAAAGCCCGTGTAAAGATGCTGCACTATGTACAGTCGTTTTCACCGGACGACAATGTTACGCCGGAGCTCGCCCACCGCATGGGAAAGGCTTGGATAAGAAAAGCCTTCGGAGATAACGTGCAAGCTGTCATTGCTACCCACACCGACAAAGCTCATATACATAATCATGTGTTGATAAATGTCTTCGGTATTGACGGACACAAATATAACAGCAACAAAAAGACCCTATCGGAAGTGCGTGAGCACTCCGATAGGGTATGCCTTGCTTTTGACATTCAGCCCATTATGAACAATAAACACATGGGTATGACTTATAAAGAATGGGACGCGCGCCGCAAGGGTATGTCATGGAAAGAACAGATACGCCGCGAGATCGACACACTTGTACTGTCATCAAAGAGTTATGACGAACTTGCCGCCGCACTCGAAGAAAAGGGATACGAAATAAAGTACGGTATGCACACCGCGATTCGTGCGCCGGGTCAGAAGCGTTTCACACGCCTGAGCACAATAGGTGATGAATATACCATTGACAGTATAAATTCTCGTATTCTTTGGAAAGACGATCTGGGTAACGCCTCCCGCGAGGATTCATACAACAAGGGACAAGTCCTTACTATCTGCTTTGCCGGAATAATTACCCAGCTTGCCAAACGTATAGTTGACGGTAAAAAGCCGGAGCTGAAACGGGATGAAAAACTGCCGTACCTGCCGAATAATGACCGTGATGTATTCCAGATCGGAGCGCAGCTCGCCCTCATTAACCGCATGAATATTCATTCCATTGGTGAGCTTGAAGCAAAATCCGAAGAAACGGACAAAATGATCAGAAAGCTGACTGAGGAATTTAACGCGCTCAATACCCAGCACTCCGAACTTGAGAAGCTACTGCAACAAATCGAAGTCTATTATGACCTGTCCAGCAGGGACAAGCTCTCGCTGTCGGAGAAAATGCGCCTACAAATCATTAAACAAACGCTTTCTCGTCACGGTATTCGTGACAAGGCAGATATTGACCGCCTTGCTGCCGAGAATCGGGAACTCGCCGAAAAAACATCAGCCCTCAAGAACGAGCTTGAAGGCTGTCATAATCTGAAGAAGGCTTACCAAGAGATCAAAGATACCTATAACGATATTTCTAAGGGGGACTATATCAGTAAACTCATTGAACGGAACCGCGCTTTAGAAAACAGCTCACATGAGCAAGGTTCACCCACACAGAGTACCGTATTGCCCACCTATGATAAGAAGAAACCCAAGCTGTAATGTGTTCCGCCTTTTTCTGCCAAGTATAAAAATCAATGACAATCCCATATCTTCTGTGGTATAAAAATATCAGAAGATATGGGGAGGTAGCTGCAATGCTCAACGAAATTACCAAACGACGATCAAGGGACAGCTTTTTTGTCGTTCTGTTCACAAATATGGAATATGTCCTGCGGCTTTATAAAGAATTGCACCCCGAAGATACCGATGTTACCGAAGCTGACATAAACGTCCAGACTATCAAGTCCGTGCTTTTTAATACTCTCTACAACGACCTCGGATTTACTGTTAATAACAGATTTGCCTTCCTGCTCGAATCTCAGAGCATTTGGAACAATAACATAACAATGCGTATGCTGTTTTATCTATCGAAACTATTTCGGCACTATCTTAAGGATACCGTTCAGAGTGAAATTTCCGATGACCTTGCCGATCTTCCAAAGCCAGAGTTGTATATTGTGTTTACAGCGGCAATAAATAAACCACTATTCCCACTATTCAGTCAATAATAAATGAAGTCAGCTTGTATAACTCGCATATATAATTATGATATTTTTTACACCACTCATATTTTTTCTTTACACAATCACTTAACGGTTGCTTTAACCAGCCGCGAACAAATTCCTTGTGCATGTTCAAATAAGACAAACTAATAACTAAGCCAGTCTGAAGGGACAAATAACTAATAAAGTACCTGTCATCATCATCAACTGAAACCCAGTTTTTACAAATATCAAGAACATATTTATTATTATCAATAATATCTGAATCAATTATAATTCGAGGATAAACAGCTTCTTTGCTTTCCATGTCATATGACTTTATTAAGCCGTTGCCATATATGAAATTACCATTGTAAAAAAGATTCCCTGTAGTAATCGCGCCCCTTAAAATAATACGATATTGCCCCATTAAATTTCTTTGCAAAAGAAAAGCTTGTTTTATAATCTCCACAATTCGGTTGTTATTCAGATCATCGTTTTCTGATATAGGAGAAAAAAAGATTATGTTATCCGAAAAAATATGGCATTTAATATCTGATAAGGTCTCAGACACTACATCCATTAATGCATAAATAATCTTAAGGAAATGGTTTTCTCCATATTTTTCAATTAAACAATGATATGCCATAATATCAAAATAACAAATATAATAATCAGACACTTTTATTTTATTAGGATCACAAGGATTCAAATAAGGGATGTCGTTCTCATCAAGTAATGTCATATCGCAACTACAATTTTCACTATGCATTTTTTCAATTAATTCGCCATAGGCTTCATTATCATAATTCAATATCTTCATTATTACCCATAGTTTTATCATTTTATTAATTTTATATTATCCCGCTGCTGAAACAAGTGCATCCATAATCTTCAGTATTCTGTCTCGATCCTGCTCGGGAAGACTATTAACTTTATTCAGAATACTATTCCCGTTAATACTTGTACGATTGTCAATATAATCACAAAGCAATGCTTCCGGTGACACATTTAATGCATTTGAAAGCAACACAAGCGGTTCAAGTGCCGGAAGTCTTTTTCCGGTTTCGTAGGAATATATTGCCATTTCACTAAGACCGCTTTTTTCCGCAAGCATAACCTGTGTCATCTTATTCTCAAGCCTGATTTCTTTGATCCGTTTTCCTACCATTGAATACTCCATAGTAAAGTCTCCCTTCTACATTTATGCAACTTTATTATAATAAAGTTGCTGCCTGTATTCTATTTTCAAAATATCATCAAAATTGACCTTTAATCTTGAAATATCAATATCCTGTTTCTGCAACCTGTTCCTGTCTGTTGCCGACAGAGTATTACTTGTTATTTCCTCATTGAGTTTTATAACACGAAGCAATCTCTCTGCATCTATGTAAATATTATCAAGAACCAAGCCCTCAAAGTTTACAGACAACCTGTATTGAGAATGATTTGATTTCTTTATAATCCCATAAACCGTCACGCGGTTAATCATTGATTCCGTATTTAGCTGCTTTACAGCATATTTATAGGCAGTTTCTTCTGAGATGATCCTGAAATTCAAATCATCTGCATTTTCATTTATATCAGCATTTACAGCATCTTCAAGGAATTTATTTCCGAGCAATATGTATTTCAGGAAAACAGACTCATATTTCTTATGGTCTGTTTTCTTTTCGAGCTTATTGCGACTCCCAAAAATAATATCTGATACAGCTCTTGCCAGATCGTTTTCCATAAATGTGTTTAACCTTTCGCTTGATGCCTCTGATATTTTTCCACCAATAGGATTAGATGAACTGTAGCTCCTCAACAGCTTATCAAAAGCAGATTCGTATTGAGCCTCAAATTCTTGCAGTTCCTCCATAAAATCAAGATCGAAACTCCTGTATTCATAGGAAAGCGAGTAAAAATGTCCTCTAGCGTAGATTCCAATTAAATTGGCTGCATAAGTACTTCTGTCAACTGCACTCACAGAAGGATATGAAGGCTCATATATGTATCTTATCTGATCACGAACTGTGGACATAAAGAAATGTGAGGAAATAAAGTTGTTGTTTATATATTCTCTCAACTCTTTTTGAACATCCATTTTTATTCTCCCATCTGAAACAGGTATCATTCAAATCGTTTCCTTAATGAGCTCGTCCATAATTCTTAGCAGTCTGTTTTGTTCGCTGACAGGAAGCTTTATTAACCGATTCATTATATTATCGCTCTTTATTGTGATTCTTTTATGAAGATAGTCACACAACAGAATATCAGGAGAGACATTAAGTGCGTTAGACATTAAAATGATAGCCTCAGAGCCTGGAATCATTTTAGCATTTTCATAAGAGTAAATGGCATCTTCACACAAACCCGTTTTTTCAGATAACATAAGTTGGGTCATTTTATTTTCAAGTCTTTGTTCCTTGATACGCTTTCCAACCATTGAAAAATCCATATAAATACATCCTAATAACTTATTGAATCATTCATTATACAAATTTAATTTGCTTTGATCTGCACATTTGATATGTATCAAACTTACTCTTCTTTCACCGCTTCCACCCTGAACACCATAAGTATGCTGACGTTCTCATTATCGCGCCACGGATCACCGGTTGGCATAAAGGTCTCTCCAAATATTTTGAACTGACCCTCGGTGTATGAATCTTCCTCCGGCTCGTCGAGCTCAAGAATCTTCTGAGACTGACCGCCGCTCTGTGAAACCACGATCTGGTTTGCAGACCCGTCATAGTAGTTCTTGTATGCATTATTTTCGTCAGCGGCTTCAACATATAGGAACAGAGATTTTTCTGTTTCACCCTTTGTGAGATACGTTTCGGACAGCCGCACCGTATCCGGCACGTTCTGCGCAAAAGCACTCATATACACCGCGACCTTGCAATTGCTTTCGCTGGTTATCTTCATCTCCGGAGAAATGATTGCGGCATTTGAAGTTACATTATCGTCCACCTTGACATCAAGATGATATGGATTTATGATATATGATGTTGATGCAGGGAATATAACCTTGATTATAGGCTCGTCATCAGCATCATCGGCTGCTATCGTATCTTCCGTGCTTTCATCATCAGCGGTATCCTCAGCTTCGTCCATGCTTTCATCGGAAATATCGGTTGCACTCGTTACTTCGGGTTCTGTTGTTTCGTCGGCAGTAGTTACCGTTGTGCTGTTTTCCTCGGCTGCAAACACGAACGGAGAAAAGCTTGATGCCGAAAACTCGAGCATGCGAACACCGTCATTATTGGTGACAATCTCGCTGTCAAGAAGCTCCGGATAGCCACTGCTGATATGATATACTCTGATGTTGTCATAGTCTGCGAGAATATCCGGAACGCCGATATCGAATGTCACATCGCCGCCGAGCTCATGTATCTTCTCACTTGTGTTGGCATCAAAAACGCTGATGTCAAAAGTGTAATACGATATTACGTCAGAATCGAGAAGCGCCAGCGCGTTCTCTGCGTAAAGCGCAGCTGCATCGGTATTCGTGATCATCACAACAGACGATGTCGGGAAATACGACATTCGCGCCGCGATCTTCGTTTTCACGCCGCCTATTCCTGCAAGCTGCGAAACGAGCGAAACCGTCTTGCTTTCCTTCACTTCCGTAGGTTGTGTCGTATCTTCGGTATTATCAGTAGTTTCCTCAACCGGAGTAGTCGTCTCGGCTGTCGTTTCTTCCGTGGTTTCCTCGACCGGAGCGTTTGTCTCGGCAGTTGTTTCTTCCGTGGTTTCCTCAACCGAAGCGGTTGTCTCGGCAGTTGTTTCTTCCGTGGTTTCCTCAACCTGAGCGGTAGTCTCGGCAGTTGTTTCTTCCGTAGTCTCATTTACCGGAACGGTGGTATCCGCAGTTGTTTCTTCTGTGGTTTCCTCGACCGGAGCGGTTGTCTCGACAGTTGTTTCTTCTGTAGTTTCCTCGACCGGATCGGTTGTCTCGACAGTTGTTTCTTCCGTGGTTTCCTCGACCGGAGTGGTTTCCTCGACCGGAGCGGTTGTCTCGGCTGTCGTACCTTCCGTGGTTTCCTCAACCGGAGCGGTGGTCTCCGCAGATGTATCTTCTGTGGTTTCCTCAACCGGAGCGGTGGTCTCCGCAGATGTATCTTCTGTGGTTTCCTCAACCGGAGCGGTGGTCTCCGCAGATGTATCTTCCGTAGTTTCCTCAACCGGAGCAGTGGTCTCCGCAGATGTATCTTCTGTGGTTTCCTCAACCGGAGCGGTGGTCTCCGCAGATGTATCTTCCGTAGTTTCCTCAACCGGAGCAGTGGTCTCCGCTGTCGTTTCTTCGGTGGTCTCGTCGGTAACATCTTCCAAGGGGGCAGTTGTTTCGACGGTAGTATCATCGGTGATATCAACTTCCTGCGCAAATGTTACATCGACATTGTACGGAATAACATCAGGAGCTTTATATACGTTTTCCCATTCTTCGGAATTGCCCTCATAGCAAATCTCGTAAAGATTAGGGCAGCCGATAAACGCGTCGATTAGCAACGATTCTATCGAAGTATGCAGAACTATCCGGCGGACATACTCATTGCCCTCAAAGGCATGACCGGCGATTTCCTTGACGTTTTCCGGAATCGCTACAGTTTCGTCCGTGCCATTGTACTTTGTGAGCATATCGAATTCGTTGACAACGAACACACCTTCATCTGTATTCTCATACTCAGGCGGTATTGTAGTATCATCATCGGTTTGTTCGGAATCCTCGTCTGTTATGTCCGTATCAATATATTCTTCGTCCGGAACGCTATCCTGCTCGTTATAGTCAGCATCATCATAAGCGTCATCGTTGCCGGAAATATCTGTCTCTGCATTGTTTTCATCGTCAGACTCCAAGCTGTCAAAATTATCGGATTCGCTTTCCACGTCACCGCTGTGATCTGTATCATCAATATATGTGTAATCCAGAAATTCCTCTGCACTGCTCAGATACGCGAGCTCAATGAAATACGCACCGTCAAAACCAATGCTCGATCTGTCCGTGAGCTCAAAGTAATCGGGCATTTTATATTCTTTTATCACTGGAGCGGTGTTTGTATTTATGTATATTGCCGTCCCTGCAACACATAAAGCCAGTGCTGCCGCAGTTGCTCTGATGATATTCTTTTTCAGCACTTTCACTCTATCCGACCTCCTATCATTGATAGTTTATGTTATTCAGCCTGCCGCCGCAACGAGCGCGTCCATTAACATCACTAATGCTCCATCGCATAAAACCACTTTCCAATTGCTTATGATAATAACTGTTTTTATAAGCGCCAAAATCTCAGTCCAGATGCCTTAAGTTCATCTATACGATAAAGTGATTTTACATCTATCAAAACTTTTTCTTTATCGCCAAGCTCGTCTTTAAACAACTCCTTAAGTTGCATTACAGATAAATTTCGATACTCATTATGCCCTACAGCAATAATAATACAGTCTGCCTTAGGTACATTTTCCCACGCAGTTAGTTCAATTCCATATTCCTGTTTTGCCACAGACGCATCTGCCCAAGAGTCAGTTACTATAGGTTTAATATTATACTCTTCTAGCCTTTTAATAATATCTACGACTTTACTATTTCTCGTATCCGGACAGTTTTCCTTAAAAGTCAACCCCATAATAACTATTGTTGATTTCTTTGGAGCCATACCAGCTTCTATCATTTCCTTAATTGCAGCATCTGCTACAAAAGCACCTATTGAGTCGTTGACCTGGCGTCCATTAAGAATGATCTTACTGTGATATCCAAGTTTTTCTGCAATATTAGTCAAATAGTATGGATCGACACCAATGCAATGCCCGCCTACCAGCCCAGGCTTAAAACCAAGTGCATTCCATTTTGTATTCATGCCAGCTAGCACTTCATCTGTGTCTATTTTAAGTTTGTCACAAATAATCGCGATTTCATTCATAAAAGCAATGTTGATGTCACGCTGACTATTTTCTATTACCTTGACTGCCTCTGCAGTTTTTATATTACTAACAGAAAATGTACCTGCTTTAATTACAATATCATATACTTTTTTAATCTCACATGCTGATTCTTCATCCATACCGGAAACAACTTTACAAATGGAAGTAAGCGTATGTACACGGTCGCCTGGATTGATGCGTTCGGGACTATAACCTATTTTCCAATCAACGCCACATTTCATTCCAGACTCTTTCTCAATAATAGGAACACAAATATCTTCAGTTACGCCAGGATAAACAGTGGACTCAAACACGACTATACTTCCTGCAGATAAATTTTGACCAACTATACGAGATGCGCCTTCAACTGGTCGCAAATCAGGTGTATTGTCATTATTAACAGGAGTAGGAACAGCTATAATAATAAATCTTGCTTCCTTTATTCTACTTGGATTGGAAGTAAATTCTACCGTGGTATCTTTAATGGATTCTCCCACCTCTTTGGTAGAATCTATACCGTTTTTATACTCATTAACACGCTCCTCATTTATATCATATCCTACAACCCTAATATGCTTTGCAAATTCTACAGCAATAGGCATACCAACATATCCCAATCCGACAAGTGCTAGTTTTTCATTGCCTGAAATAAGACCGTTATATATGCAGTTAAAAACCATTTTGACCTTCCCCTTTTATATATTTTCAGTAATAATTTTGGCTATAGTTTCCACTTCCGCTTTATTTAGATATGGATGCATTGGCAAACTTAAGGCCCTTTGTGTCGCTTTTATTGTATTGGGATATAATTCAGAAGACAAGCACATTGATTCGTAAGCCCTTTGTTGATGTAATCCGCGTGGATAATATATCATAGACGGAATTCCGCTTTGTTTTAATGCTTCTTGGACTTTCTTACGAGACTGGGTATCTTTAAACATAATAGTGTATTGTGCCCAACTCGAATAAAAATCTTTAGGCACAAAAGGCGTTATTACCTTTTTTTCTAACTGTTCAGTATACCATTTAGCCACTTTATTTACTGCATCAAGCTCATATTCCACAAACGGTTTGAACTTGGCTATAAGAATAGCAGCTTGGATGGTGTCAAGGCGGGAATTAATTCCAAACTCACGGTTGTCATATTTATCTTCAGATGATTTGCCAAGTGCTCTCAATGAGCGGAGCCGTTGATTTATTATGTCGTCATCAAGAAAGATCGCGCCTCCGTCCCCATAACATCCCAATGGCTTCGCTGGAAAAAATGATGTTGTAGAAATATCTCCGAATGAACAAGCAAGCTTACCATTGATACTACCGCCAAATCCTTGAGCCCCATCTTCTATTATTTTTAAACCGTATTTATCAGCAATAGGGATTATCTTAGTATAATCGGCAGGTTGCCCAAATAAATCAACTGGTACAATCACTTTAGGTGTAAGAGTGCCTTCTGCGATGCACCTTTGAATAGCTTTTTCTAATGCTATTGGAGAGATATTGAACGTTCTCTCGTCAATGTCTACAAACACAACGGTAGCACCAAGTATAGAGGAAGAACATGCCGATGCAAAATACGTAAAGTCTGAGGTAAATACAACATCACCCTTTTTTATATCAAGCGCCATTAGGGAAAGCTGTAAAGCATCTGTTCCGTTTGAACAAGATACACAGTATCTTCTCCCGACATAATCAGCAAGAAGACCTTCCAGTTCAGCAACAGGTTTTCCAAGTATAAAATCTGAGCTATCTAACACAGATTGAATGCTATTATCTATTTCAGTCTTTAACGCCAGGTATTGTGCTCTTAAATCTCGAAACCGCATTAGATTTCCTCCAGTTCAGCTGCTGTTTTATGATACTTCCTACCACAGGTGCATTGCAGATTGTCGTCAAGAGTATTTCCACACTCGCAAACCCAACCTAATAACCTCGCAGGCACCCCAAGCATTAAAGCGTGAGATGGTACATCATTTGTAACAACTGCCCCCGCCCCAATCAAAGCCCATTCACCTATAGTATGACCACAGACAATTGTTGCATTAGCGCCTATACTTGCGCCTTTTTTCACAAGCGTTTTTTTATAGGCAGTCGAGCCTTTCGGATATTTTGCTCTTGGATTGATATCATTAGTGAATACGCATGAGGGTCCACAGAAAACGTGATCTTCGAGCTCTACGCCTTCATAAACAGATACATTATTCTGTATTTTTACATCATTACCAATTTTAACATTATTTGATATATTAACATTCTGCCCTAATGAACAATTATTACCAATAACTGCGCCTTTTTGAATGTGACAAAAGTACCATATCTTTGTACCAGTTCCAATTTCTACATTATTATCTATGTAACTACTTTCGTGAACATAATAATCTTTCATCTGTTAAACCACCCCTCAAAATCAATCGTAGAACAATCGGCTAAAGGCAATTTAACAGGCTTTCCCTCATAAGAAGATTTATAAATAGCTAACACAAGCTCTAACGCTCTCAGCCCGTCCTCGCCAGTAACAAAAGGCTGATTGCCTGTGTTTATAGCTTTAATCACATCAGCATAAAGAGGCGTATGTCCATATCCGTAAACGTTAGGGGGATTCTCATTATATGTTGATTTTACATATTTAGGATCATCAAGTTCATCCGCGAAACACCACTCCTCTATAATATTTACGGATTTACCACCTGCCTTGACCGTCCCTTTTTCACCAAAAATAAATAGAGTTTCCTCCAAATTTTTAGGATATATATTGGTTGTCCCCTCTATGATACCATACGACCCATTCTTAAATTTCACTAAAGCTATGCCCAAATCCTCTGCTTCAATGTATGGATGTATCATGTTGTCAGTATAAGCAAATACCTCGTCTATATCATCGCTCATCATCCACCGAAGTAAATCAATATTATGGATGCACTGGTTCATTAAGCAACCACCATCCTGAGCCCATGTTCCTCGCCAAGCTGCCTGCTCATAGTATTTTTTCTCTCTATTCCAACGAATATGAGCTGTACCATGTAGGAGCTTTCCAAAACGACCAGATTTGATTGCTTTATTAATATACTGTACAGATTTATTAAATCGGTTCTGATGATTAATAGATACAACAGTTCCCGAATCATGCCCAGCTTTAATAATTGCTTTTGCATCTTTAATTGATAAAGCAATCGGCTTTTCGATTATTACGTTACAACCTGCTGCAATACAATTCAATGCAATATCTGCATGCTTGCCTGACTCGGTTGCTATCGCAACGAGATCTGGCTTTTGATCTATAAGCATTTGATTATAATTCGTATACTTTTTTATATCGATTAATCCATATTCTCTTGCCTTTTGATCCATCATTTCCGGTAATATATCACATATACCAACAATATCAAGATTATTATTCCTTGCAGCTTCAATGTGATTAGGGCTAATACGACCACAGCCAATTAGTGCATATTTCATTTGTTTTTCCCTTCTTTTTCTGCATTTTCTATTGTGTCAACAATTTTTTTAGCTGAATGTCCGTCTCCGAAAGGTAAATACAGTTCATCAACATGCTGTAAATGACCAAGTTTTTCGACAATTTCGTCCCCAATCGGTTTACTAAGTTCGTTTCGGTTAGATACCATCGTTTCTGGCCAACAAACAAAGTTCAGTATCGTAACACATTTTTTTCCTGCAAAAAAAGCCTCCCGTTGTAAACCACCAGAATCTGTAATAATTTTCTTTGCATTTTTCACCATACAAGAGCTTTCCAGATATCCTACAGGTTCTACAAGAATCACCTTTGTGAATTTGTACTCCTCTTTCAACCTAACAGCTCTCTTCTTATTTCGCGGATGAACGGGATAAATGGTAGGGGAATCCAACAGCTCTGTTGATTTAAAGATCTCGAGTAAATTCTTATCATCATTTGTGTTTTCTTCACGATGACAGGTCATATAATAATACTCCTCAGGCATTCTTACAGTATCACCATTTAACATTGTGAGTGTTATATCCGAAATATTCAATTTCTGGCTATATTCAAGAAAAGCGTCATACATTGGGTCGCCTACCAGCATACCTTTGTATTGTAATCCCTCATTTATCATCTCCTCGTAGCTACTCTTAGTAGATGCCAAAAGCAAGGATGAAACATGGTCTGTGCATACCCTATTGACCTCTTCAGGATTTGTCAGACAGTGGGTTCTAATACCGGCTTCAACATGGCATATGGGAATATGGAGTTTGACAGCTGCTAATGCAGCTGCTAATGTCGAATTTGTATCTCCATATATCAATAACCAGTCTGGTCTTTCTTTCAATAGAACTTCTTCAACTGCAATCATCATTCTACCTGTCATTTGAGCATGTGTACCTCCAGATATACCTAGATTATAATCTGGATTAGGTATCTCAAGTTCTTTAAAAAACTGTTCAGACATATTGTAGTCAAAGTGTTGCCCTGTATGTACAATTATTTCCTTATGACTTTTTCTCAATTCGTGAGACACCACTGCCGCTTTAATAAACTGCGGTCTTGCACCAACTACTGTAACAATTCTCATAGCAACTCTCCGTACAGATATCAGCATCAAACAGACAAAAAATGGAAATGCGAGTAATGATTATTATCGATAATCAATATTCTAGTATTTTACAAATGAGCTTAGTTTAATTATTGGTTATTTACACCATGGCTACTATAATTAATAAGATAATTATATGTTGGATCAGGTACAAATTGTTTTATCTTATCAAAATTTCTGTTTTCAAGCAACATTCTTACATTAGATGCGCTTATGGTTTCTCCGTTTACTTTTGCGCGTGGTATTTCGATAAATTCTATCCCATATTCAGGCAAGATTATACTCATGGTTTCATTATACTGTCGTGTTACACTATCATTAGGTTCTTCTCCAGCAAAACGTTTTTTTATATGCAAGCAAGGTGCTATCTCACTCGCGAATAGTGTAACATCAAGCGATGTATCAACTATTCTGTCCTGCATTTTGGTTTTATTGAAGTATTCAGAAAATGTAAGAGAAGATATTATAAAATTACCACTTGGTATCACTTCTATATTCGATATATCTGCCGTACATTCATCAACTAGTTTTAATCTATCCTCAAATGGAAAAATGGACTTGTCTTCCTGTACAACAAATATTATCAGAAAATCACATTGTTTAAGTGCCTGTTCAATTAAGTAACGATGTCCTAACGTGAATGGATTGCAATTCATTACTATAGAACCGATAACAGGCTCAGGAAATCTTTCGCTGTAATACTCACACAGAATACGTTTGTATTCATTCAATTCATTCGATACACCTTGATCAAATCCGTAGTTACCAGTTGATGTTAGTGAAATATTTTGCTGTTTAGGAAATAATAGCCCCTGCTCCACAAGTCCATCAATAAGTTTTTCAGCGATCAAACAGTTTCCATCCGGAGTATAATGAAAATTATCAAAATATAATTCATAATCTCTTGGCTGATTTTCTACGTCAGGCATAGAGATGTGCGAAATGTCGATTGCGGCATCAGATTTGACGATTATAATATCACCAGGAACAGCCGGAAGATTTTTAATTATAATCGGTATTTCATCCAAAGAGTTTTCAAGACCTGAAAGAAAAAAACCATAGTTTTGAACAACATATCCTAATTCAGGGAATCGTTGATTAAGAATTTTCTGCATATACGACTGGATTGTACGGCTATCATCACTTCCCACGCCATATATCTGACAGTCACCAACGACAAAAATGGTATGTTTATGTAATCTTGGTTGGTAAGAAGTGATTCTATGACCACCAACTATGTTAACATATTTTCCTTTAATATCTTTAAGTCTTCGCATACCATTTACATCATGATATGCATCAGGTGTATTCAGCACCTCCAACACACCATCAGCACTATAATAATTTCTAAGAGCAAATCTTTTGTTACCAGGGTCATTAAGTAAATGCAGTCTTCCTATTTCGTTCTCAATAATAAATTTTTCATTAGCGTTTAAGTTTTCTGGAGGAAAATGAACTAACGAACAAGTTACAACAGTTATACCCTTATCTCGAAGGCTCAGCATGGCATCACGGCGATCCTTAAAACGCGTGCATGGAAAAGTGGGGCTATATGTATCAAAACTCACACTATCCAGAATAAAGCCAGTGATTTTATCAAAGACCAAAAAAGTTAATCCTCTTCCAATCATTGAATAATTACAATCATCAATAAGAATATGTGAATCGTATGTTTTTACATAATATCCGGATCCGGCTACCTCTATTTTATGAGCACCTAATAAGCCTCTATAAAATGGAGCTTCATCACCCTTGCCAGAAAGCTTTTCATAAATAACTCTTCCAGAATCAATGATCGCAGCATATGCATATCGGAATTTCAAATACAAATCTTTCTTAACACCTATTCTTTTTAATGCTAACGTCATTTCTTGAGAGAAAGCTTCTCCCCAAGGTGTATCATGTGAAGCTATAATAACACTATATCGTTCAGCAAAATATTTGAGAGCTTTCAGATATTTTGCAAAGTTAGTTTCCTGATTCAATTCTTCCAAGCGCATATTATTAATACTCCAATTATGTCAAGCTTTTATATTTAATATGCTTCTTAGCGTTATCGTAAAAGCATATTTTTATTGAAGATTTCTGCAAGTTTTTTTGTAAGCACTTTTCGCTCATATTTCTCTATCTTCTCAGGATTATAATTAAATGAAATATCATTTTCTTCCCATTTTCTGTATTCTTCCAAAATAAAAGATTTTATTTTGGCAACCTCATTGAAATGCAAAGCATGTCCACGGTCGGTTTGTTGAATAATCTTCTCAGCGTCACTATCGATTGGAACTAAAGCAAGTATCGGACGACCACTGCGTAAATAGTCAAATATTTTACCAGATATGGATGACTTAAGCTCTGCAGTTTCTCCTATTATCAATAATAGAATGTCTGAATTTACATTATATCTAAGTGTTTCACAATGTGGAAGATATCCTCTAAATACAAAATTGTCTGCGAATCCACTTGAACTTATAATATCTTCGTTCATTTTATTCATAGACCCGATAACCTGAATACACACTTTATCACGATCAATGAGATTCTCATTACACAGTTCAGATAGTGCAGCAGTAACCGGTGATAATGATCGTGCCTGCATATATAAAAGTCCGCTATAAGTTAGAGTGAATTTTTCGTTTTTTACAACAGGGCATGCGATATCTTTAAAATCGGCCTCATCATAGCCATTGGTAATTACAGAAATTCTTTCTTTAGGCACCTGCAGACGATCAATGTAATCCTTTTGAGCAGTAGGGGAAACTGTAATATTGTGAGTGGCAATGCCAAGTAAATTCTTTTCTAATTGTAACAGCAATTTATAACCTGCATTGTTTTTGTTTTCTATGAGAGGATTCGCACTCCATTGGTCACGATAATCTGCAATCCACGGAATTCCGTATTTATTCTTTATATATGCTCCTATAATGTGTGAGCAATATGGACCTGCTGTAGTATATATTATATCATAATCATTAATACTCAATTCGCATTCTATATATCTTACTACTTCATAACTCCACAATAGAGTGTTGTCAGGGAATGTGAGAAGGAATCTCAACCCATCCTGCGATTTACTGATTTTATCAACTAAGGCTGTTGTTTCTTTATCATTGCAAAGAACATCACGCAAAAATACTTTTAAATTATTAACTGTTGTGTGGTCAAAGCCGAAGGTTTCTCCCTGAGATACTTTGTCAGGTATGCGAATAACATTTATATCAAATGGAATTTCGTTCTCAAGGCTTTTATCAGAAAAGTTCCATCCGGCAGGAGGTTTATCAGTTGAAATGACTGTAGCATTCCAATTGTATAAGGACAGATACTTCGTGAATTTAATGGATCTATAAACACCTGACCCTGCAAGGGGGGGATAGTAATACGCAACCATAAGTGCTTTATTTATTATAGGTATGTCATTATTTATGCTATCATATGCCAAAACAAGGGATTCATTTAATTTTTTCTTTATATCATCAAAAGAATTATTTCTAATGCAGACTGAAGCATAATAAATCTCATCGCAGTAGTTTTCTAACAATTCATTAGCCTTTGTTTTAGTTTTTTCTGTTTCCTCAATAGTATTTCCAATCTGAACCGCCACATCATTGCAATCGCTCAACAAGGAAATTGCATTGTTAATATTTTTTTGGTTATAATAGTTTTCGATTTCCTGATGCGCCTCATATAGGGTTCTAAATATTTCAAGAATCTGATTTTTTACGGTATTTCTCATTCATCTAACTCCTTATCAAATGTGATATTTACCGTCCCATCAAATTTATCTTTCTTTGAAGGTCTTCTATATCCGGATCATACGGCATTATACTTTTAAACTCTGAAAGCATTTTTGAAGCAGGCTCAAGATTTCCGAGAAGTATCATTCTGCGAATATTCCTCTTGACCTTCAATGCAAGCCTTTCCATCTCTTTCGATGGATCAGCATTTACAGATTCCTCAAACTCTGCCATTACGATTTTCTGGTATTCTTTTATAACTGCAGCGATACCTTCGTAGCATCCAATAGCTTTGTTCATTGCCGAGAAGCATTCCTTATAACGCTTTTTATTTCGCATGGCAACAATCTCGCTGGCAATAAGCGCAGCCCTCATTTCAGGTGACATCTCACTTATTGGTATCCCACTTTCTTCAGCATATCTTTTTCCAAGTTTAGCATATGTTTCAAACAATTTGTCTACAGACAGAACGAGTATCACACCTGGTTTTGGGCATCTGAATATGGGAACTGTCTTCATGCAATATTCAAGAAATTTTACTGCTTTGGGAATATCATTCGTATTTATTATGTTATCAGCCGCATAATTCTCTGCTATTTTATGGAATCCATATATGCTCATGTAGCATATATATACACACAGCTTCAAATCAATTTTTTCGTTCTGTAGCAGCGGGGATATGTCATATCCGTTATCCATAGTAATATAGAAAAGATCGGCATTATCATTTACGGAGTACTTTGCGGCAAATGAATAAATATCATTCTCTGAAACGTCAAACCCTTTGAAATAATTATCATATATCCTGATCTTATCGACAATTTCTGAATCGTTATTACCTACCTCGACAAGCGCACTCAGCACTTTTTGTTTGTCATCGGCCTGATAAAGTTTATCTCTCAACAGAGCCTTAAAAACCTTCTTGCCATTTTCGTCAAGCTGTTTATAAAACTTATTGGCACCTTCATACTCAAAATGCGCAAGCACTTCCATTTCTTGTGACGCAAGAGCTGATATGTGTTCTGATTTTACCACATATTTCGATATTGGAAGGTTTTGTAAATATGATGCAGCTGTATTGAATCTTTTTGCCAGAATACAACATCTTGTAAACTCATTCAAAATCGGAATAAAATTGCGCTCTGTTGCAATTACATACGTTTGCAGAAACATATCGTATGTGTTGAGTTTTCCACTGGATATCTGTTTATAAAGGTCAAAAAATTTTTCGTATGAATCAATAGCCTCTTCATATCTGTTTAAATTGTAAAGTGAGCTCGCTTTTATACCATATATTTCTGCATCAGTGGTAAGATTTTTAGAACGAATCGTCTTATCCATACCGAAATACTGTTCGGCAATGTCAAGAGCTTCCTCATAATTCGTCATTCTGTAAGAATTACTCATTTTATCACTGTACAAAACAGTTAAAACGATGCTATTATTCTTTTTGCAAAACTCAACGCCCTCTTCCCAAAATCTGTTTGCTTTTTCACTGTCTGTTCCGACAAAGCATTCGTACAGCTGAGCGTAAAGCATATCCGAGCGATCACCGGAGTCATATCTGCTCATCAGCAGTTCCGAATTACGTTTGAATTTCTCGTCAAATTCGCCGTCTTCGGCATACAAGTACCCGTAATGATCACATATATCGTTTAATTTTTTGAACGGTGCTCCATAAGTACTCAACGCCTCATGTATCTCACCAACAAATCTTGTATGCGGTAGTATTTTTGTTATGCGAGGTCCACTGAAATCTGCAAAATGTTCATTATTGTCATCTTTGAGAAGATTTCTGATCGTATATGAAGCGGAATTATATTTCTTATACTCTCCGGAATTAAAAAATTTTATAATATTATCACACGAACGGAATATTTCATCCGCGTCAATGAACATATACCATTCGCCGCGCGCTTTCTCAAGCGTAGAGTTACGCGCTGCCGCAAAATCCTTTATCCATTCAAAGTAAAAAACGTTATCAGTGAATTTCTGCGCAATTTCGACAGTGCGGTCAGTCGAGCCCGTATCGGCGATTATAAGCTCACTTTCCACATTATCAAGTATAGGTTTTAATGCGGTCAGACACTGCTCCAGATACTTCTCCTCGTTTTTTACAATCATTCCTATTGATAACAGCATACGTTACTTTTATCCTTTCTATTTGATATTGCCTGAAAAATATATAAAACACCCGAGGGATGTGAAATTGCGAACTTAGGCGGAACCCCAAATGTGCCTTCACATTAAATTTATTTTATATCAATTCATAATTGGGCATACCAATCATGTTCTGTGAATTCCAATAACAAATTATCTTAATAAATCCCAAAACCGCCCCCGAAGTTTCCTGCAGGGGCGATATAAACTTTAACTACCAGTCTGTTTAGTTCTTTTATGCTACGAAATCAAATTTAAAGAATACGTTTATTGTTGCTGTATCCTTTGCCGTCCAAAGTGTTTCTTCGCAAGATTTACCAACAGCACATACGCTTTTTGTGGTATCGAGTGTGAATGCAAGTGTTCCTTTATCGGGGATAGATGAAATCTGTGTGCATCCACCGGCTGTAGTCCATGCTGTTGGAGCTGTGGGGGAGAACTTGATTGGAACAGCCTTATTATCTCCGCTGGATTTTCCGACAAGAGCAAGCGTAAGCTGTCTGTTCTTAGCGTCAAGAGCAGCACCGGTAACAGCGTTTTTAGTTGTTGCGGCATCGACTATCTCGAATGTACCTGTGGGGTTACCACTGACCGCCTGAGCATACAGCATACAGCTTATTGCTGTTCCGCTTTCATTCAAAATATCCCATGATGTATTAGGGGTGATGACATTTGCACCGGTCTCCGGATCCTTTGTAGTGGTTGTACCATAAACAGGAACAACCTGTGTTTTTGCAATGTTCGCTTCAGCAGCGTTAGCAGCGGGGGCTTTCCCGGTAGTGACATCCATCGACATTTTATAAGGATTGACTACGAATGCAAGTGTTTTAGGAAGTGTTATTTTAAGCACTGGAATAACAGTCGTGCTCTTTAATGAGATCGTGGAATCTGCCTTGCTCAGTTCGGCAAAAGATGTAGTAGTGAGTGCAGAAGCAGCCATTATAGCAGCGAGAACTGCCGAAATAATTCTTTTTTTCATATGATTCCTCCGTTTGTATATTGTTTTAATCAACCTTAAGGGTTATTGCTACAGGGGTCTGTGATGTCATTGTTTTATGATCATCAGATACAGTAGTAAACAGCACTATTACCTCATAGTTACCTGGCTTAAACTTAACATCTGATTTGAAAGACGTGATTACGCTGCCCGGAGATAAAAGCCCGGATAAATAAATTTGTTCAGTAAATGTACCGTCTGTATAAATGTTAAAAAACATATCTTCGGTATTTGAAGATGAGTTAGCTAAATAACAAGTAAAATCTGTGCCGTTTTCACTGAATGCAGCGTTTTGAAATTCGAGCGAAACTTGTCCCTCATTAACCTTATCTTGAAGTTCCTGGAACTGTTTTTCAAGGTCTTCTTCATCAAGAGCGACAGCAGAATTGTCATAATCAAGCACAGGAACATCATTATTTTTATCTGATGAAGTTTCATAACCAACTACAGGTTTATCACTGTTGTCCACAGGTTTATCACTGTTGTCCACAGTTTTATCAAAATCGCCCCGAGTCAGTATCACAACAACTATCGTGCCAGCAATTAGTAATAAAACAATTATAATTATCAATATTATGATGATAATTTTTGACTTTGAGCCTTTCTTCTCCTCAGTCATAGTTCCTCCGTATATTCACCGAAAGGGCGCCGCTTGCGCGGCACCCCACCGATCAATGATAGTCTTATTAGCCGAGGAGCTGGAGAACGCCCTGAGGCTGCTGATTAGCCTGTGCGAGCATAGACTGCGAAGCCTGCTGGAGTATATTGGACTTCGTGTACTTGATCATCTCAGCCGCCATGTCAGTATCGCGAATCTGAGACTCGGACGCTGTCATGTTCTCGTTAGCTGTGTTCAGTGAGTTAACGGTGTGTTCAAGTCTGTTCTGAACAGCACCAAGCTTAGCTCTCTGAGTAGAAACCTTCTTGATTGCATCATCAAGCTTGTTGATAGCATCATTAGCGCTGTCCTGCCTGGAAACATCGAGTCCGTCAACGCCGAGAGCGCCTGCGCCCATATTGTCAACATTGACTGTAAGTCTCTGATCTTCAACTCCGTTTGCACCGATCTGGAATGTCAGACCTTCACCAGTAGAGGTGATGGCATCCTTATAAACACCTGCACCGCTTGCAAACTTGCCAGATATCGATGTTGCCGCTGTATTAGCATAAAGCTTTGTGTCACCATCAGGCTTTTCATCGTCAACGAGTTCAACAGAGTAATCAAGACCTTCCTTAGCAAGGAGCTTCTCGATATCGTTTGCAGAATACTCTTTACCTGTAGAAAGATGAAGGGTGAATGTTCCCTCACGCTTAAAATCAGTTTCATTGGTTGCATTGCCAGAAGAAGCTTCGACACTCTCTTTTCCAGCAGCGACATCAAATTTAATCTCGAAGGTTCTTTCATCCGAGCCGTAAGAATTTGCTGTAAACTTAATCTTATCAGCATATCCTTCTGTCTGACCACCGCCGCTTATCAATGCAGCTGTTACGCTCATTTCCGCAGTTGCTCTTTGTCCTGCAACAGTTGTAGATGTTCCTGTCGTGTTATTTGTAGCAACCTGAACACCATTGGCGAGCTTAATGCTCAAATCAGGAAGGTTTGCGCTCTGACCGTCCTTAGCTCTGTTTGCACCTGCAATCAACTTGTCAAACGCAGCCTGATCATAAGCCTGACCAGAAACGAGGTTGATAGTAAGTGTTGTACCTGCAGAATCCCAAGCCGCATTTTCGCCGCCCTTGCCGGAAGCTCCTGTCGTCATAACAACCTTAACACCAGAGATGTTCGATGTTATTACAGTACCTGAAGCAAAGCCGCCGCTGTTGGTTGCACCAGTTGCACCAATGGTAACGCCATAGCGAGGACCATAACCTGATACGGAACCAGTACCGCTCAGCGAACCGTCGAGAAGCTTCATCTCGTTGTACTCTGTGGACTCAGCAATTCTGTCAACTTCTGCCTTGAGAGCATCTACTTCGTACTGGATCTGCTCACGGTCTTCATCAGTATATGTTCCGTTAGCGGACTGTACGGAAAGTTCTCTCATTCTCTGAAGAATATCTTCGGTTTCCTGGAGACCGCCCTCAGCTGTCTGAATGAGCGAAATAGCATCGTTAGCATTTGCGGATGCCTGTGTAAGACCACGGATCTGAGATCTCATCTTTTCGGAGATCGCGAGACCTGCTGCGTTATCAGCTGCACGGTTGATGTTGTAACCTGTGGAGAGCTTCTCGGTCTGCTTCTTGAGACCTGCTACGTTCTTACGCATAGCCTCGTTTGCATTCATTGCGCTAATGTTGTGCTGTACTACCATTCCCATAATTGTTCCTCCTTGATTTTCCGAACATAAACCGTGGGGCGATTCATGCTCTACTCGCCATAATTCCTTTACGGCGAGCCCTGTGTGGTTTTATCCGTACTCTTTTGGTACGAATGTTGAATAATGATCTGTGATTTGTGTTTTGGGTATGCAGCCCTCACAAGGTAGCTACTCCTGCGATAACAAAGGCAAATATTTAATCGAACCCTTGCTTGCCGCTTACA
>JAGAWN010000110.1 GCA_017941355.1 Ruminiclostridium sp.
CAACAGCTTTAACAACCTCGTATGGGGAATTCGTGACAATCCCACGGTAAATCACAAGCTCAACAATGCAAAAGCCGTTGACGAATATTCACTGACAGGTGAGTTGATCCAGACATGGAAAAGCATGACTATTGCGGCTCGAAGTTCCTGCCTTAGCGTGGTATCCATTAAAAAAGCCTGCACCGGCAGGTATAAGACAGCCGGGCATAGAGTATGGCGTTTCCATGGAGAGGCATTTGATGCCCACAAGGTTCCCGTAGTCCCCGAGTTGTATCCCGATGAGGTATTCGTTCCGATACCGGGTTCGCACGCAGAGGTGTCCAATTACGGAAGGGTTCGTAACACCTTGAATAACGGACAGTTTTATAAGGTCAACAATCAAGGTTCAATCAAAATTACTATCGACGGTAAGATTACTACCAAGCGCCCCTATATATTAGAAGCTCAGCTGATGCTCCCTAATCCTCACGGGTATAAGCGTGTCGGTTTCATTGACGGCGACTCCACAAATCAGAAGCTGGAGAACCTTAGGTGGGAATAAGGAAGGTCAGAGCTATATGTTTCTACCAACCAATTCGCCATTGTTCTCACGCTCGGCTTGATTCCCAAAATGAAGGTCAGATCCGGCTTCACGTCTGCTATAAATACTGATATATTTGACATTCTTAAAGATCTCTGTTTCCCGAAATCGAAAAACACTTGATTTCGGGAAATAGCTATATTATATTGAATGGTCTCATAAAGGCTTTTATCTTTTCAAGCGTTCTCGGCGTATTCAAAGGTATAATCATTGCTATTTATCAAGTCTATAACTTTTTTGACCAGTTGAACCGAAACCAGACTCTTTACCTCTTTACCTTCTGTAGAAAAATTTACGTCTATAACTTCATATTTTTCATACATATCTTCAGAATAATCACCTATTGGTGAATGGAAAGAATAGTTGCATATAGAATAGCAAAAGAAGTATTCACCAGTTTTAATTTTTCTATGGATGAATTCCGGCTTCAATAAAGACAGCATTTTTTCCTTCATATAATAATACTCATCCATTTTTGCTGCCCAATTTTCGACATTACCGAATTTATCTGTCCAGTGAGGATTATTGCGTTTTATGCTATCGAACTCAAATATTTTATCTCTGTAGTTTTTCGCCCTTTTATTTACACTGTAAATGCACTCAGCAAGCATAATAGGCGTTATAATACGATTTTTGATATTCTCGTTATACTCGTTTGAAGTCTTCATATGTTATTGACACACCTTTCTTGAATAATTCTCGTTAAAAATCAATGTGATAAGGATTGAGTGTTTTGTGACATTCGGTTAATGCTTTGATGGTAGTGACAATATACAGATCTAAATCTGAAATAGTCATGTAAAATCAAAATTAAAAGGTTCGTTTCTTTCCATAAATACTAAACTATGTACAGGCATAAGTGGTGTATTTTCGATACTAATTGATTGTTCACATACCAATTATATCAGATTTTTATGAAAACTGCAAGTTATTGTTTTAATTCTCTTTACAAATTCAAATATTTATGATATTATATAAGTAATAACTAAATAAGGCATCGCCTTTGCAGTTATAGCACAACATATTGGATATGGAGGACAATTCTATGGCAAGAAAAGCAAAAGAAGTGAAGGCACCGGAGATCAAGGAAGTTGTGAAGAATGCTCCCGTCGAGGAAGTAAAAGCACCTGCAAAGACAGAGCCAAAGAAAGCCGGTCGTAAGCCTGTTGCGAAAAAAGCGGCTACACCTGCGAAGGCAAAGGAAGAAACAAAGTCTGTCGCGGCTCCCAACGCTACTGAGGTAAAGACTCCTGCAAAGGCGGCTACTGCAAAGAAGGAAGCTAAGAAAGCGGCTGCGCCCGCGAAGAAACCCGCGGCAAAGAAAGCAACTTCCGCTAAAGCTGCAAAGGTTGTAACAACATCTGTATTACAGGTTGCCGGAAGCGAATTTGATTTTGATAATGTTGTAAAGGCTGTCGAAGGTTTGAAGAAAAAGAATGCCGGAAAGTCTTTGGAAATATATATCAAGCCTGAAGATCGCGCTATCTACTATGTTGTAAACGGTAAGGGCGGCAAGAAGATAGACCTTTAATTGAATGTCTATACGAAAAGGCTTCCGATTGCTATAATAAAGCAGTCGGGAGCCTTTTTCTGAATCCGCTGTTGCCGTTCGATATGATGGTATTGGCGAAGTTAAATTTCTCTTAGTCTGTAGTGCTGGGCAAATTGTTTACAATTGTAAGCAGCATCTTGATATGTGGTATTCCATCAATGTCAAATTCATCCGATACCCGTTTAAATCCTGCCTTTATATAAAACGGTTCAGCATAGGTCTGTGCTTCAAGATATATAGTATCGGCACCAAACAACTCCTGCGCGGTTTTGATTCCTTCCGACAGTAATTTGCTGCCGAGACCGCATCTTCGTTTGGCTGCTATAACGCGACCTATGGAGACATATTCGCTTTCGATGCCGCGATCCATAATACGCAGATATGCTATTATTTTACCCTCCTCTTTTATAAACAAGTGAACCGCATCCTTATCAATGCCATCTGCTTCGTGATACGGGCATTTTTGCTCAACAATAAAAACATCTATCCTGAGCTTTATTATATCGTACAATTCATCAAGCGTAAGTTCAGTAAACTTTTTGATGTATAATTCCATTTGCACAATCCTTTTGTTTTATTCAATATCGTTAGCGACCATATCGAGATATTCCGCTTGTTTGGCTTTATTAAGGCTGTTAAAATCCTCTATGATCATATCTCCGTTGACAGAAAACCTTTGGGGAACAAGCGGATTTGCGTACTTGTAGTCAATATCCGCATAATCCCCGTCAATGGTAATGGTTATGCCAACAAGCTCATTGTGAGGCTGATTTCTGCGACCTCTTGCTATGTACATCTGCAATTCAGCGTCAGAGATGATACCGCCGTTGACGATCACTTCAACTTCTTGCATTCTGTCCTCCGTAATCTATTTCTTTTTTCTACCGCCTATTGAATCCGACACATCTGACACTTCTGACGCTATATTTCTCCACATTTTTCTCACAGAATAAAAATCAAAAGGGATAGAAAAAGTGGTGAGGTTTAAGAACGTGTCAAAAGTGTCAGATGCGTTCAATACAGAACATAAGAGCCAGTGTGTAGCACTAAATCTTATCGGATATTCCCCAGAACTTCACTCTTAATGTCTTTCTATCCGGTTCATTCATCACAAAGCAATACTGCCACGCTTATATTATAAGCCATTACCTTGTGACCGAACATTTCTAACGGTTCCGGCTCTATTTCGTGCCGCTCTGTCCTCTCCGCGCCCTCTATCAGCTTCTCTATTATATCACTACCTACCGGACAAGTACCGTGACATGGATATATCGAAGTGATCTTATCGGAGAATGTAAGCAGGCGCTTCAGACTCAGTATGTATGCAGACAGCTCCCGCATCTGTCCGAACATGAATATCCTGCCGTCCTGAACCGGGTCGCCGCTGAACAGCATACCGCTGTTGATATCGAGAAGCGCTGTGCTTCCCGGAGTATGCCCCGGAAGAGCGA
The DNA here is from genome assembly GCA_017941355.1 of Ruminiclostridium sp. Classification (GTDB taxonomy): domain Bacteria; phylum Bacillota; class Clostridia; order Oscillospirales; family Ruminococcaceae; genus Ruminiclostridium_E. The sequence continues at coordinate 3,584 of JAGAWN010000110.1, forward strand.
TAGCTTTCAGCGGTCTGCCGCCTATGTCTATGATGTCACCGTCATATACCGGTATTATCTGCTGCGAGCTGTGCGGTTTGTGGTAATTCACAAGCTCCGCCGGATTCAGCATTATCTCGTCAAATTCCTCGTTGCTGCCGATATGGTCGGGGTCTGTATGCGTATTGAACAGCTTTATCGGAAGGTCGGTAAGTTTCCTTGCAAGCTCCTTAGCATTGTGTACCTGCATACCGCTGTCAAGCAGAAGCGCATATTCCGTTCCGATAAGAAGGAAGAAACGCACTCCTTTGTCTTCATAGCGGTAGGTTTTGTCGTCTATTTTTATCCAGTCCATATTGTTCTCCAATTCTATCAGGTTTGTTTTCCGATCTCAATTGAAATAATCTCTTATTTCACTCATTCTCCCACTCTGCCGCACACCGAACGGACAGCGCTCATCACAATGCCCGCAGCCGATGCAGCTGCCTGCGTTTACCTCCAGTGTCCTGTAATGCTCGGCAGCGAGCATATCTCCGGACTTTGCAAGGTCATAATACTTGTTGACAAGTCCGATGTCGATACCGACAGGACAAGGCTTGCAGTGGTTGCAGTAAACGCATTTCCCGGAAGCTTCCGGCGGTGCGAATGTGCCTACAACAGAATAATCGAGAGTATCTTCGGGCTGTTCGTAATACGCGAGCAGCTTCTTTACTTCGTCAATGCTCTGTGCTCCCGGAAGAACTGTAAGAACTCCGGGCTTGTCGAGGGAGTAGCGTATGCACTGGTATATCGTGAGAGCCTTGCCAAACGGCGATAATGCAGCATCAAGCAGCTGACCGCCGGAGAACGGCTTCATCACCGAGATACCTATGCCGTCTTTCTCACAGCGCTTGTATATCTCCGCACGTTCGTCAACCCCGCCGTTTGCATATTCCCCTTGACCGTAATCATAAGCAGGATTTACCGAGAACATCAGCATATCTACCCGCACATCGTCCATTATCTTCTGTATCACAGCCGGTGTGTGGGACGACAGCCCTATATGACGGACAACTCCCTGTTCGCGCAAGCGGAGGATATACTCATAAACGCCGTTTTTCCGGTATGTCTCCCAGTCAGAGAACTCGTCCTGACAATGGATAAAACCGTAGTCTATGTAGTCTGTGTGCAGTTCCCGTAGCTGTCTGTTGACCGAACGCTTGATTGTATCGAGGTCAAGCGACCAGCCGTAGGTTCCGTTGGTGTAATCCGCACCGAAGTGTATCTGATAAAGGATATCCTTTCGGACATCTCTGAATGCTTCACCGTATATCGGAAAGCTCGCTCCGTCTCCCGCCGCGAGGTCGTAGTAGTTGATGCCGCCCTCGTAAGCGTATTGCAGCGCCTCGACAGCCTTCGCCATACCTGCCTCGAACATATATGCCGAGCCAAGTCCTATTTCGCTTATCTTATCGCCTGTTCTGCGGTTTGTTCTGTATTTCATGATCCTGTACCTGCCCTTATTTTATATCAATATTATATCACAACAGTTGTGAAATTGCAACATATACTATTTTAAGCTAAAAATCTTGATTTATGTTGTTTTTCTATTGCTGTTTTTCTTGATTTATGCTATAATAAGAAAAACAGACAAGATCGGAGGTTTCGTTATGAGGCGTAAAACATTCGATAAATTGCAGGAATGGAAGGATACATCAAACGGAAAGAGTGCGTTGCTTGTAAGGGGCGCAAGGCGTGTCGGTAAAAGCTACATTGTCGAGGAATTCGCAAAACAGTGCTACAAAAGCTATATACTGATAGATTTTAACCTTGCCGACGAGCAGGTCAGAGATATGTTTATCCACGATCTGAATGATATGGACACCTTTTTCCTGAAGCTCTCCACGCTTTACAACACCAAGCTTTACGAACGCGAGTCCGTTATTATCCTTGACGAGGTGCAGCTTTTTCCCAGAGCGAGAAGCGCGGTAAAGTATCTTGTCGCAGACGGGCGCTATGACTATATAGAAACGGGTTCACTTATCTCTATACGCAAAAATGTTGAAAATATCCTCATACCCTCCGAGGAAGATAAGCTCGATATGTACCCTATGGATCTCGAAGAATTCCTTTGGGCTCTGGGAGACGAGACCATGTACCCGCTTATTGTGAACTGCTTTGATAAGAAAAAGCCTCTCGGACAGGCATTGCACCGAAAGGCGATGAATCTTTTCCGACAATACCTTATAGTAGGAGGAATGCCGCAGGCAGTCGAAGCGTTCGTACAAAGTAAGGATTTTGACAAGGTTGACAGAGCCAAACGCAGGATCCTTGATCTGTATCGTGATGATATACGCAAGCACGCCGGCAGTTATGCTATGAAGGTGGAAGCTATATTCGATGAACTGCCCTCTCAGCTTAGTAATCAGAACAGGCATTTTAAGCTCTCTTCCATTGATCAGGGCGCTCGCTTTGATGATTACCGTGACGCGCTTTTCTGGCTGTCGGACGCTATGATCGTCAATAACTGCTATAATTCCACAGAACCTAATGTAGGGCTCAATCTTAACCGTGACCGCACTCTTCTTAAGTGCTATATGGCAGATACCGGATTGCTGATAAGCCATTCTTTTGATGAAAATGGGATCGTCAGCGAGGAGATCTATAAGAAGCTTCTGCTTGACAAGCTCGAAGTGAATATGGGAATGATAATTGAGAACATTGTAGCACAGATGCTTGCTTCCCGTGGTCATAAGCTGTTCTTCTATGCAAATTCTGACAGGGAGAACAAAGATAATCGTATGGAAATAGATTTTCTCATTGCCAAAAGCAAAATAAGCAACAGACATAACATATCTCCCATAGAGGTCAAATCCGGCAAGAACTATACTCTCTCCTCGCTCAATAAATTCAGGAGTAAATACGCTGAACAGACGCACATTCCGTATGTCCTTCATACCGGCGATCTTGCCGAGAAGGACGGGATAACATACCTGCCGCTTTATATGGCAGGGTTGTTGTAATTGATGACTGTGATACTGTCCGATAAAAGGACATATTATTTCGCAAAAAAGCAACAGGAAACGAGGTGTGTTTATGGATCTCCGTAACCCATTCGGTCTGAAAGACGGTCAGATCGTGATGATAGAAGACATTCCGCAGAGTATGAACGGTCAGCGATGCGGGTGTGTCTGTCCTGCCTGTAAGGATATATTCGAAGCTCGTATGGGTGAAATCCGAAGACACCACTTTGCACACAGCGGCAAAGGGTGCAGCGAGACTAATGCGTATATTGCCGGTCTTTATATGCTTCTCAACGAATATCTGTCATCGGGTCAGCCATTATACATGCCTCCCGTTATAGTACAGTTCGATCTTTCGGAGTATTACTATCTGGACGAGACTAATGTGCGGGATCATGTCAGGATCTTATCCCGTTCAAAGGATGAAAAGCGCGAAATCGTGTTATATACCAGTAAATATGTCCAATTTACAGCTTCAAAGATAATGACCGATTCCGACAATAAACCGGTGGCGTTACTTGCGGCTGTAGCCGATAAGCGGCTTGCAATAAGGATAACACCACCGGACACCGTATGCAAACGCAGCTCCGCATCACAATATGAGGACTATCCCACATTGGAGATAGACTTATCCGATGAGGGGGAACGCATACAGAACAGTCCGAAATCAGAGCTTTTCAAATACTTTATGAACACTCATGAGATATATCATTGGGTGTTTAATCCTATCATAGAGGAAGCATTTCCAAGAGTAATAATGCGCTCCAAGACTTATTATGATGCGGCGCAGGCAAGGATAAAGAAAGAAACCGAGGAAAGGCTTGCTGAAGAAAAACGTCTTGAAGAAGCTCGAAAGGCTGCCGAGGCTGAAAAACAGGCTGCGGAAGCCAGACGCTTGGAGAAACAGCGCATTGCCGCCGAAGCGAAGAAAGCTAAAGCGGAACAGGAGAAAAGAGATGAAGCGCGTAGAATACACGAGGAAACCGGTGGGTATATTTCCGGCAAAATTGGAAGCCGATACATAACAAAAACACTTGATGAGATAACCGAAAAACGCCCATATAGTAATATTCTCATAGAGTTTTCAAGATCGAATTTCGAGAAGGCGATAAGCGATATACGAGAGTATAAACAAGCGGGCGTAAGTATGCTGTACACTAAGATGTGCTTTATTTCACTTGCTGAGACCGCAATATTGCTTCAAATATACGATGAACTCAAATCAACAGAACCCGATACTGCGGAAGTTCTTGAGTATCTTATGGATAAGTCCGGTATCGTTTATAAATAATTTGACCCATCATAGATAACCCAACCGAAAGGAGCATTACCATGAACAACAACGAAACTGTTATTATAACTGCACAGGATATAGGAGATATGCTGCTTTTCGCAGATGATGTGCTGGAAGCTATGGATATGAACGCTATGAAATATGATGAAAATGGCCTATTTATCCTTTCCAAGTATGAAAACTATGATGACGCAATGCGGGAAATCACCGGAAATATGCAGAATGCAGCCGGATACTCGTTCCTTTATGAGCTTTATCGGGACGAACGCTACAGGCTTGACGAGATACGCGACATGAATGCCGATGATATGCTGAAAATACTGCCGCCGGAGCTCACAAGAAAAGCGGTCGGGATTTTCAGGAACGGCGTTGAGCTTGATGAACGCAAGATGTCACCGGATATTACGGACAGATACCTTAGCGAACTGTTCGCTATGAAGGTCCGCGAGATGATGATACATTTCGCTGCCGGAAGATCATAGGCATAACGCAAATATACAAAGCCGGAGCATTCCAACCCTTGCTCCGGCTTGTTTTATGCTAATCTTTTATAATCCGAGTTCTGAATAATAGTCCTTAAGGTGGTCCGGTATCTTTCCGGGGTCAAAAATCCTGTATTCAAACATTCCGCCAGAATAGTCGATATACTCGATGCAGCCGGTTTTCTTCCAGACTATCATATTCTCGTTGCCGCTTGTGTATGTTTTTGGAGTACCATTCTTTGAGTTTAATTTTTTCAAAGCGTCTTCAAAATTACAGCAGCCATAGAACACACGGTAAATTCCTTCCGCCAGTTTGCCGTTCTCGTCAAATGTAAGCATGATAAAACCGCCGTCTCCGAGATCTTTCAGAGCCATAGTCTCTGAGCTGTAGCTGTAAACATCGTTGGAATCTATATCCATAGCCTTTACAGCTGTATCTGCATTGGCGCCAAGCTTCGGAAATGTCGGGAGTGTTATCTTTTTTCCGCCGCCGACAATAAATGAATATACTTCGGAATAATTATCGACATCGGTAGCATTTTCGCTGCCCTTCTTTATTGCAGATACCTTGAACAGATATTTATTGTAAGTTTTGAGTCCCTTTATCTTGCAGCTCGTGGTCTTGACGTCCTTCAGTTTTGTGTATTCACCTTTCTTTTCGCTGAAATACCACACACGGTAAGCGACTGCACGATCAACAGGCAGCCACGCAAGAGTGAGCTCCCCGGAGCCGTTCTCATATCCGACAACATTTTTCGGTGCGCTTAAATTTGTAGTCAGAATGATATCCTTCGTAAGCGTCTGTATCTCATAATCATCAGTTGTTTTGACAAGAGCTGCCACCCGTATTTTATACTGAACACCCGGGGTAAGGTCTTTGATCGTGATCTTACTCCCGGCTGCGCTCTTTTTATAAAAATCATAGACCTGATATGTTCCGGTCTTATCGTTATAGATGAACACACCGTATTTGTCCGCTCCCTCGACCTTGCTCCACTTCAGAGTGATCTCCTTGCGGGAGGTGCTTGTATAGGTTATTTCCGGTGCCGGCAGGAGCTTCCCGGAGGAGGCTTCTGCGAGCTTCGTTGTCACGGAATGTTCCTTCGACATCGTATGTATCGTCGGTTTCAGAGTGTTACCGGTATAGGCGGCGACCTTGAAGCGGTATGTTTCGCCGCGCTTAAGGTCGGTTACTGCGCAGCCGGTCGTCCCGGAGTTTTTGTATCTTTTGTACTTTCCGGAATTATTGTCATAGAGATAAACGATGTACCCTTGTGCGCCTTTTACTGCACTCCATGATATACAGAACCATGTTTCTTCGACAGCCGTCACCTTTATGTTCTTCGGAGCCGGAAGAAGCTCCTCCGCAGATGCGTTTACGGTCAGTGACTCTGTGACTGCGGGGATGCCTGTTACAGCCATTATTCCGGCAAGCAGTACCCCAACAAGCTTTGATATTTTCATATATTATCCCTCCGTGTTTTTTAGAATGTCCCTTTCATCAATCCCGAGATGATCGGACTTGCCACAAATGAGACAAAATTAGCAACGAACGCGTAAATTGTTATTTTTGCTCCACTTATAGATTTATCATTTTTCCTGAAGATGACGTTGTAGATAGAAGCTTCCGCTATAAACACCGCTATCTCTAATAAGAAATAATATATTATCAAGGATATCCAATCATTTACCCAAATGTGAAAAACATTCATTCCGATATTCAGTCCTGCTTGAGTTATCAAATTTACAATAACTATCGGAATAAGCTGCTTCTTTCCTTTGAGCTTGAACAGCAAAGCTATAAGCAACTCAAGCGTGATTGTAACTGTAATTCTTACAGCAAGCGCGATGATATTCCACACAGGGTCAAAGTTGCTTGTTATTTCAATTTTGTTTTCCGCGATATCAATTGTATATTTGCTCTCTATCGCATACGGTTTAATGATGTTGCTTACAAGATAAGTGTCTGTAACCGGGAAATAAACAAGTACTTGAAATCTCCCAAAGCTTGTGAACATCTCCAGCTTTTTTCCGGATAATCCACTCACTAAGCTATACCAGTCGTTGAAGTATACATTATCATTTTTATTGCTCACATATTCGGTGAGCTTTTTTATGATATCTTCATATCCCTCCATATCTCGCTGCAACTGAGCTCCATCGCTATGTATAGCATAGTTTTTGTTATCTGATATGTTCGTTAACAATGTAACACAACATTCTGTATCTGTGGAATTTTGCAATAATAATTCAAAGCTTGGCATTAATGCACTATTAGCAGATACCGGTACAGAAAGCATACAAGAAATCAAGACCATACCGAGCATCAAAGAAACCGTTTTTATAAATTGTTTCATAAATCCCTCGCATTATTTCTTAACATTCACACCCTCGGACAAATCCCCATAAATGACCCCATAGGGTGTTTTCTTGTACGCCCTGACAGCAAGGATATAGCTCCCGCTTTTTAGTTTTGTTAAGTCATAGCTTGTTGAAACGCCCATATCAGCCAATTTCTTGTATTTGCTTCCGGTGCTGTAGTAAATCTCATACCCGTCTGCCCCGGGAACCTTCGCCCAAGTAAGAGTCGAGTCGTTTTTCTTTGCTGTTGTTTTTTTCAGCTTTATGTTAAAGGTAAGCTCCACCGTACCTGTGTATTTGTCCTTACCATTTATTATGACACTTGCTCTGCCGACGGAATTGCAGTTCTTGTATGTGACGGTGTAGTCCGTACCCTTGACAGCCCCCTTTACTGTTACGGACGGCTTTATCTCCTTGCCGGAGTAATA
>JAGAWN010000009.1 GCA_017941355.1 Ruminiclostridium sp.
GAAAGCATCTTGACATGAGTTTCAAATGTGATAGGCTGGTAGCCCGGCAGCAGCCCTTTAGGGGTGCCTGCCGGTGCTGCCCGACTATCACACTTGAATCGAGGCTCGTGTCAAGATGACCGTGGAATAAATGCGGTCATACTCGTACAAATACCCATTTTCATACCCACACCTATCGGATAAGAGCCTATCTTTATCGGATATTTTTAAAATGTATCCGATCACCATTGTGAGCAGGAAATCAAGCGTTTTGATTGACTGCAACGACCTTACTCGAAGATTCTCATAATCAAAAGACTGCTTGAAGTATTTCTCTATCCTCCAACGCATAAGATAGACTGTGCATACATCCACACAGATGCCCTTTTCTTCTTCGCTGAATTCCTGAAGAATTCGGCATAAACGATGCACTATTTTTTATCTGCGGAATGTCTTCGTTAAGATTATGCTCTACCTCTGCGTCTGTTACTTTATTTGTCGGCTATTGTGTAGTTTTATGTTATGCGTTTTTGTTAAACTTAAATATATGTAATTCACCACCCCCATTCTTGATTGTAAAATAATTTTATCTCCCTACGACCTCCGCAATCCATCTGCCGTCAGCAGTATAGACGTGACCGTAGCGGTCAACCGTCAGCTTTTCGCCTTTCTGAACAGCCTGATATATGATCTTTGTATCCTCCGGCTGTGCGCCCCTCATCGTTACGCCGTCATAAGGCTGCTTGAAAAAGTCCACTTTTTCGGTTTTGCTCTTTTTGAATATTATCATCGGTATCACCTTCCTTCGCTTCATCTTCGGGAGCTTCATTGCCCCACCTGTCCCAACCGTCGGCTGCCTGCCGCGCAAAAAGCTCAATCCGGGGAATATCGCCGCAAAGCTCAACTATCCTGTCCCTTATTTCGGCAGGCTTGCGGCTGTGTTCCATTATCGGAGCGTCGCAGACTTGCCGGACGGATTTAGATATCCTGTGCGGCTTTCCCTTTGTGGCAAGCAGACATATCTCCGTGTTTGCTCTTGTCCAATAACCGCACCCCATAAAGAAGCTGTCACTGTTACGTTTCCGCTTGACCCAAGAAAAAGCACAGGTCTTGTAGGTGAAGCCCCATTTTTCGATCAGTTCAAGCCCTTCCTGCAAACACGGGAATGTCACCCAAAGAAAAAGAGCGCAGTCGCCCGCGCTCAATTCCTTTACTGGAAGATTTTGTATATCTTCCTTTGTCATACAGTTATAGTGCTTTTCTGCACTCCTGCTTTCCCTGCCCTTTTCAGACCAAGTATTATACGTCCACGGAGGATCAGCATAGATGACCTGATACTTTTTATCTGTGCTGTAAATGTCAACCAAAGCCATTTATCAGCCCTCGTCCCCGGTAAAGCCGTCCTCGAAGTCGATACCGGCGAAATCTTCATCAGACATATCCTGCACCTTTTCAAGAGCGGACTCCGTTATCTTCCTGATGTCCTCATCGTCGATGTCCGGGAGCATATCGAAGAAGTTGTCGATAGTCTCGTTTCTGCTGTCACCCTTGACGATATACAGGATATTGAGTTCCTCAACTGTCAGAATGGTAGTATTTGTCATCTTACTGTTCCTTTCGTCATTGATTTTGTCGGTTCCTTCTTCGCCGGGTCTTTCGGCGCTGCCTTTACCTGTCTCAGAAAGCCGAGAATAGACTTCTTTTCTGTCAGCTTTTCAGGCTTCTTTTCCGGCTTCTGAGCCTGTTTTTGTGCCTGCTCGCGCTGTATCGCTTCTGCAAATTCAAGGATAGATATTCGCTCCCCGCTTTCAGCGCGCTTCTGAATATTGTCCGCAGTCGGCAGATTATTGATGATACCGTCAAAGTTGTTATCATTCTGCTCAATAGCGTCCTCAACAGCACGGAGCGGATTTTCCTTGACCTGTCCGAATTCCCTGAGCTGTTCAAAGCTCCAGCTGTCAACAAAGTGAGCGGACTTTTCTCCGTGATTGTTTACGACGACCACATCAGATACGGAAAGCGAATGTCCTGCAAAATCCTCCGGACGGTCATAGTTCAATCTTCCGTAAACATCATCGAGAAATCCTGGCATATTCTCCAATTCTTCCGGCTTGACCTCGAAGGTGTAAACAAGCGTGTACTTATCCCTGTCGGGAGTAAGTCCCTGCTGTTCAAGCTCTTTCATCGAAGCAAAAGCCATACCGTGATTTTCCGGTGTTTCTTTTAACTGATAGATACCGACCATACATTTATTGTCGTTCAGCAGCATAGCCTCGCGCGACGGTTCGCTTACCGCAAGCGATTCCAAGTGTTCCTGATATGCGACGACCTTTTCCCATTCAGCGGTTTCAATGCCGAACATTCCGGCGTGTTCCTCTATCTCCGAACGGTCTAATGCCTGACCCTCGGTACCGTCGGGATAAAGCAGGAACACTGGCGCAAGGTCTTTGTCATACATTTCAAGAGCCTTTTCTGCGGACAGCGGCAGCATACCCTCATAGGCATATCCGAAAGCGTTCATATCCGCAATCGTGACCTTTTCATCGGGCATTTTTCCGGTGTATTCCTGCTTTTCGTGTGCTATTTCTTCGGTATGCTGATTTTCGGCTGTTGGAGCGCTCATTTCAAGCTGCATTTTTTCGAGCTTCATCAGCAGTACATCAGCTGAATTGGGAGTAACATCTGTCATAATGACAAGGTGCGCGTTCGGATCACCCACAACATCATATTTTTCGGCTAACTTCCTTGCTTCTCTATCGTGCAGATGATAATTGTGTTTATCATGCTGAATGTTATGGGCAAGCACATACATAGAGCGCTCAAAGCCGTATTTCTCGACCAGCTTTTCAGCCAACTGATCGAGCTTACCACTGACAGCGTAAATGTCCGCATTATGGTTTATCTCAAATGCACACATTCTGTTAGCCTGCATACTCTGCACAAGAGCCGGCATTTCATTGTGGCTTTTCGCGTATTCAAGACTATGCGTGTAGATAGGAGTATGCTCACTCTTTTCGGCAGGCTTCTCTCGCTCAACTTTGAAATACGGATTGTCCCATTTCTCGAAAGGTATCATCTCAGGCTCTTTGGGATAGGACCCGTCGGGGAGCTTCTCATAATGCGAAACCGTATCGAACCCTATTTCTTTTGCAGTCTGCGCCACAAGGTCAACAGCTTCCTGCTGTGACCTTACTTCCGGCATTCTTGCAAAATCTTCAAGGAGAACATTCTCGCCGGCGCAGACGTGAAGAATATCACAAGCCGCTTTGTGAACATCACTTTCAATACCGAGAGTAAGCCTTGCGGGTGGTCTGCCGGTAACCTCATTTGTCACAGGTTCGGAATTGTATGCCTCCCCGCGCAGTTCGTCAAAGCGCTGCTTTGCTTCTGCAAAGGTATCGAAATACTCGATAGGTGTCATAGGCTTCATTCTGTGATTTGCCCAAGTGTACAGGTCAGGGATAACATACATTTTCCATTCGGGCTTTTGTTCTGGTACGGATTCCTGCCAGCCGCGATTTGCGAGATCGTGAAGTGTATCTTCAAACACGGACAGATCAGCTTTTCCTATGGTCAGAACGGTATTATCTCCGGTTATGCGTCCGCTGAACTTAATGCCCTTTTTGTCAAGTTCTTTTGCCATTTTCAGGGCGTATTCGGTCGGCAGCTTCTGATACACCTTTTCCGAGATCTTCTTATATGGTGTATTTCCGATGATCTCGCTTGTTCTGACTGTGTTTTTTGGCATTTCAGCAGGCTGATACTCTATTGGTTTAAGACTGTCCGCAAGTGATGTTCCGACCTCATTCACGATCTCTCTGAGCTTCGGAACATCTGATTTTGTGACAGTTATAGCGGACTTTTCGCGTCCCCGGACACCGCTGAATTGTATTCCCGCAGCATCGAGCCTTTTTCCGATCTCGTCAACATCGGCAGTCGGTACTCTCGTTATCTCCTTATCGGAAATAGCCTTATACTCTGTATTTCCGATAATATTGGTCTTTTTTGCAGGAACTTTTTCAGCAGCCGGCTCCTTTATTTCTGTAAGACCGTGTATATCATCAAGTATCGCCGCCAGCTTTTGGGAATCCGTCTTGCTTGTGGTCAGCTTTGTCTTATCTCCGTCAATGCGTCCGCTGAACTTTATCCCGGCAGCTTCAAGGCGTTTTGTAACATCGGGCAGCTCCGCTGTCAGGACAGTGGTATTGGTTTTCAGGGGTATCGACTTGAAATCCGTATTCCCGATGATCTGTCCCTTATCGGCACGGGCAGGCGGCTTTTCCTCCGGAGAAGCTATCTCCGAGATACCGTTCACCTTGTTGATAGCTTCATCTATCTTCGGTACGTCTGCCTTTGATACCGTAAATGTTACGGATTTATCCTTTATCTGCCCGCTGAACTTAACACCGAGAGTATTGAGAATATCCGAGACTGCCTGCATATCCTCAATTGATACTTTTCTGTACGACTTTTCAGCAATAAGGCGGTAAGGAGTATTGCCTATAACATCAGACCTTTCCGGTACTTTGCGCTCAGCAGCGAGAACGTCCTTGACTGCGGCATTATACGCCTTTGTGTCAGCTTTATCAACTGTGATCGTAGTCTTATCGTTAGCAATCTTTCCGCTGTACGATATTCCCATTTCATCAAGTTTGGCTGCTACCTTTGCCGCAGTTTCCGGTTCGAGCTTATAGAAAACCTTATCCTTAATGTCCCCATACTTGACATTACCGATAATATCAGAACGGTTCTGCGGAATGATACCTTTTGCAATTGCCGATACCCGCAGTTCATCATCACGATTGACCGTGATAGTTGTATAACCGCCTATGACTTTACCGCTGAAAGGTATATCCTCGGCATAAAGCTGCTCCGCGACCTTATCCGCGACATCGTTTTTCAGCTTGAGATAGCGCTTATCGGGAATATCCTTGAACGGGGTATTCCCGATAATGCTTGACTGCCTGTCTGTCTGCCGTGCCGCCTTGACTTCTTCCACAACTGCCTTGAAAGCATCGGCATCACCCTTGCTGTAAGTCAGAGTAGTATTGTCGCCGGTTATCCTGCCGCTGTACGAAATGCCCATATCATCGAGCTTTGCGGCAACATCAAGAGCCGTTTCCGTGGGAAGTCTCTGATACTGCTTCTCCTGTATATCTGCATACCGGACATTGCCTAAAATATTTGAGTCCTGCGTCAAAGCCTTGTCCTTTTCGATACCGAGATACTTTTCCGAGATCACTTTTATCATCTCGGCGGCGGTATCGTGTATCGTTTCAAGGGACGATCTCAGCTCCGGCGTATCTTTCGCCTTGCTCCAGCTTGCAACATAGCCGAAACTGTAATCGGACGTATCAATGCCAAAGTGCTGGCAGACTGCAAAAGCGACGCTTTCCGCTTCGACCTCTTTTGTATTCAGGTCTTTCGGCTTGTCGCCCCTTGCCTTGACTGCATCATAATCGTGCAGTTTCGCGTGAGTTATTTCGTGAATAGCGGTCTTGACGGTCTGTACATCGGACATACCCTCTTTGACCGTGATGGATTTGGTGTTCGGGTCATAGAATCCTTTCGCTTCGCTGTCTATCGGAGCGAAACTGATAGGCACGGGGGATATTTCCCGCAGAACGCCCATCAGCTTGTCAAAATCCTTAATATCTCCGGTCAGTTCATTGACAGTTATCTCCGGCAGCGGCTTTCCGTCAGTCTGCGAAACATCAAACACGGTCACAGACCTAAACGCCATTCTCATTTCTTCGACTTCTTCCTTGACAGGCTTTCCGTTCTCGTCAAGTATCGGCAGATCGGTATCGGGATCCCGCTTTATTTCCTCTTTCTTTGACTTATACGCGCTCGGAGCAAGTATTTTGATACCTTTCTCGCCCTTTTTCACACTGCGTCCGAAATCCTTTTTCCATTGATTGAAGCCTGCAACAAGCGTAGCGTCCGGCTTCTGCATAGCTATCAGCATTGTATTGTTTACGGAGTAATCGTGAAACTTTGACATAACCGCCAGCATTTCCCGGTACTTATCGCTTGCGAAAATATCACGAATGCCTGCTTCAAGCATATCTGTGAGTTCCTGCAAACGTTCCTTTGCGGACGGATACGCAATAGCCGCGCCAGCCTGTTCCGGCAGTGCTTCGCCGAGAATTGCTGACTGCTCTTTTTCACGTTCGCGCTGAAATGCCATAAACCTTTCGGCAACAGCGTTCACAAGGACGGGGTGGGCAGTAACGGGATAATTTTTCGACCTTTCCTTAACGTCACCGGAAATACCGCTCATTTCCTGCTCCGCCCATGCTCTTGCTTTACGGGAGTATCGCCCGTCCCAACTCGCGTTCGTTATTCTTGCAGCGAGAACGTGTGCAATGCGCTCCGCACTGTACTTTTCGACAAGATCATCGACGATCTTGTCGGTATCAAGGATATTATTGTTATGGTTAGCAGCTATTGAGTTGTCTATATCTTTTGCGCAGGCAACATTAGTCTGATAGCTGAGACGGGCAATATCAAGCTCGCCTTTCTCCCTTGCTGTCTGAATATCATCTTTATACAGCGGTATAGCCGCTCTTTCGTTTCCTGTTGACGGCATTATTACCTACCTTTCTTTCCTGTCTTTTTTGCGGGAAATTCAAGTTTGAAGTTGACATACTTCCCGGTATCATCAAGGCTGATGACCGCATCATAGGTCTTGCCGGATTTCTGCGAGTACAGACCGCTTACAGCGACCTTGCCTTTGGAAAGCATTTTCTTCACCATATCATCGGTAAGCTCCTTACGGGCATTTTGGAAGAATTTATTCTGCTTCCATATTGCAAACCCACAGGCTTTATTCTCGCAGCTGTACGCTTTCGGCGTTTTCAGGATATTCCTGCCGCACCTCGGACAAGTGCCGAACGCTTCACCGCTGAATGACGCGACCTTGCTTTCGTCATATTCAGATCTTGCCTGAGCGATAATATCGCAGACAAGGCGCTCGATGTCTGCCATAAACTGCTGTTCCGTAAACTTGCCCTGCGCCATAAGAGACAGCTTGTTCTCCCAATCGGCAGTCAGCTTTGCAGACTTGATGATCTCCGGCATAAAGGAAATAAGGTCAGAGCCGCCGGCACTAACAAGCAGATTACGCTTGTCACGGGTAACAAATCCCGATTTTGTGAGCTTCTCGATAATGCTTGCCCTTGTTGCCGGAGTGCCTAAACCGGAGCGCTCGACCTCCTCGGTTATATTCTCCGTTCCAGCGCGCTCCATAGCCGAGAGAAGCGTATCCTCGGTGAAATGCTTAGGCGGCTGAGTATAGTTCTCGCACACATCGGAAGAAACACCCATTATTGTCTGTCCTTCGGTCAGTGAAAGCGCAGGCTCTTCGGCGTTATCCGCGCTTTCGTCCTTGCATTTCTGCTTCTGTTTAAAGGCGTTCTCGATAGCCTTGAATCCCTCGGATATTACCGTTCTGCCTTTTGCGGTAAAAGAAATACCGTTACACTCGATCTCGGCGGTAACGGTATCATAGATATATGGTGTTGATGTTGCACATAACAGGCGGCAGGCTATAAGGAAAAGAATGTTTTTCTCGCCGTTCGGCACTTCGGAAAGATAGATGCTTCCGACAGAAAGGGTAGGGATAATAGCGGTATGGTCTGAAACCTTTGCGCTGTTCAGCAGCTTTGTAGTGTCCTGAGCAAAATCTATTCCCTCGAAAATCGGGAGCGACTTCATAACCGTTTCGGCTGTCTTTTCAGCAGTCTCTCCCATATCATCGGTAAGAAAGCTGCTGTCCGTTCGCGGATAGGTGCAGAGCTTCATTTCATAGAGGGACTGTGTATAGTCGAGCGTCTGCTGTGCGGTATATCCGTAAAGTCTGTTTGCATCGCGCTGTAATGTTGTAAGGTCATAGAGCTTTGGAGGGTTGACGGTCTTTCTCTCTGTCTTGACGGACTTTACGGTTGCAGTCTTACCGCCGCACTCTCCGGCAATACGCTTTGCCTCGCCATTGTCCGTGATCTTCTCGGAAACAGCGTCAAGTCCGTCCGTTTTCAGCTTCACCGTATAATACTTTTCCTTTTGAAAGTCAGCGATAGCCTTTTCACGGTCAAGGAGTATTGCAAGCGTCGGTGTCTGAACACGCCCGACATTCAGCTTCTTGTTGTACATCTTCGAGAAAAGACGGGTAGAATTGATTCCGACTATCCAGTCTGCCTTTGAACGGCACAGCGCCGAGCGATAAAGGTTATCATATTCCTTTCCGTCTTTCAGGTCAGAAAATCCGGTAACGATAGCCTTTTCTTCCATTGAGGAAAGCCAAAGGCGCTTTATTGGCTTTGTACAGCCTATCTTGTTGTAAACAAGGCGGAAGATAAGCTCGCCCTCGCGCCCGGCATCGCAGGCGTTCACGACCTCGGTAACACGGCTGTCATTCATAAGACTGCGCAGCACCTCAAACTGTTCGTTTTTGCCGGCAGATACGATAAACTGCCATTCCTGCGGGATTATCGGCAGATCGTCGATATTCCATTTCTTATAGCGCTCGTCATAACAGTCGGCACTTGCAAGCTCGACAAGGTGACCGATACACCACGAAACTATGATGTTATCGCCCTCGATATATCCGTTCTTATGGTCAGCAGCGCCGAGAGCTTTTGCTAAAGTTGCCCCGACACTCGGTTTTTCACATACCACTAACTGCATACATATCATTCCTTTCAAGAGAAATAAAAAAGAGCCTTTACAAAGGTTCTTATGTATGGTATAATTAAATGAACGATAAATCGGAATATGTTTCAGAGCAATAAAAAAGCGAGAGAATGAGGTGATCTCTATTGAAAATTGAGAATAACATTCTCAGGCATTATCTCAAAAATGTATATTTTATAACTGGGACAGCTTATGCCGGAAAATCAACGATGGTAAAAATGCTTGCTGACCGATATGACATGATATTCTGCGGTGAAAACTATCACAGTCAAATATCTGATATTGTGGCGGCACCAGAAGTACAGCCTGATATCTGTTACATAAACAATCTTACTGATTGGAAAGACTTTGTAACCCGCTCTCCGGAAGAATATGAACGGTGGATATTTAGTGTCGGGAGAGAAGCTGCGGAGTTTGAAATAGCAGAACTTATTTCAATTTCAAGAGAGAAAACGGTTATAGTTGATACTAATATACCGTTAGATTTGCTCAAAGAAATATCAGATTATCATCATGTTGCAGTTATGCTTTCACCGCAGTCTATGAGTGTTGAGCGTTTCTTTGACAGAAGCGACCCTGACAAACTTTTTCTATTAAATGTTATTGATAGCTGCGATGATCCCGAAGCAGTAATGGAGAATTATAGGCGTGGACTTGCTCTTATCAACAGCAAAAAACACTATGATGAATTTGCAAATAGTGGCTTTTTCACGGTTGTAAGAGAAGATAATGGGAAAGATACAAGGGAAGAAGTATGTGATGTTATAGCAAATCATTTTGGATTATGCTGATAAATTCTGATTTTTATTAGCACCACAGTATGTATCAAGCCCGTCCTCACGGGCTTGTTTTTTTATTCATCGGTATCGTCAGTCTCCGGCTTTTCATCATCGTTCGGGTCTTCGATCTCTGTTTCTTCGTCCTCGTCATCATCAGACACGGACTGTTTCGGAGCTTTTGACTTGCCGCCCTTGTATATCTTGAAATAGTAGAAAGCACCGCCGCCGATCAGAAGCGCGCCGCCAACCAGCAGAATGATCGTATTATTGCCGCCTGCTTCCGGCTTTGCTGTATCTTCCGGCTGTTCGGAGCTTTCGGTTTCCGCATCTTCGGTCACGTCCGCTGTATTATCGGCATTAGTTTTCTTATCCTTGTCGGTCTTGACAGGCGCATCTTCGGGAAAGTCCTCTGAAAATGCAAGCAGATCATACTCGTCAACAAGGTTCATAAAGTACACGTTTTCGTTTCCTTTCATATCCTTGTCGATAACGATGTAGAAGGTGTTGCCGCCTTTACTCTGAATGGTGAGGAACTGGCGGTTTATCTCGCTGTCAGATACATCTTCGAGCAGTATGCCGTTTCCGGCGGGAATTGTGATCTCATCTTCATTTTCGTCTATGTCCGTTACATCGTCGGTATCGGTTTCCACTATCAGAGAGCCGGTGCTGATCTCGTCACCGGTCACAAGTTCGGTAACGGGAACAGTCGTTTCTGAAATTATCTCGGAGCTTATCGTTGTTTCCTCGGTTATGTCAATAATGCTTTCTTCGGGTATTTCCGTTATTTCATCGGTAATATCCTCCGCTGTCGTCGTTGTTATGCCTGTTACAAAAGAGGGGAGATACTCGGCAGAAACGCTTACTCCCACATTTGCCGCTAAAATACCGCATACAGCAGCGGAAACAAGAATTTTATTCATCTTCTTCATCATCTTCATTCCTTTCGATTTCTTCATCGTCTGCCTGCACACGTTCCGTCAAAGGGGCTTTTATAGCCTCAGTGAATATCTGCTGTTTGCCTGCGGCAGAAAGAATCGTTTTGAGCTGTTCAATATCAATGTTGTTGAGCTGTACGACCTGTAAAACTCGAAGCCGCTCAAGAGTTTCGGCTTTATCAAGCAGCTTGCGTTCCTTGTCTTTCAGTTCGGCTATCTCGGCGCGGACATCATCTATCGCCGCATAAGTCTTTACAAGGTCACTCTCGGTCTTGTTGAGATTTCCCGATATTTTCAATGTTTATCCCCCCTTGTCAGAACAGATCGGAGCGGTTGCCCTGCGTCTGTTTCAGTAATTCATATTGCGCATACTGCTCATCGGTAAGCAAAGAACGGACAGCAGCATCAAAGTCGGCAGTATTCAGAGTTGTCTCAAGTATCTTTACCGTGTAGGCGACCGTTTTGGTTTTGGTTAAGCCGCCATCGGTGTAAGTTACAGTCTTTTGACGCTGCTCGGTAATTTCTTTGAATGATAAGTCGTACAGCCTGCTGAATAACTCGCTAATATCACCGGAAACATTTTCCGACTGAAATGTCTGATATTTCGCTGTCAGATACGAGATAAGCCCATACGGATCGTGACCTATCGGACCGATGTTGTAACGATACTCATTGTAGCCGGGATACAGTTCCGGGATAGAGTTTATCTTTTCGCGCAAAGATTCTTCCAGTCCCGCCATATATTCTTCTGATTGATACATCTGCTCGTCCTCGGAGGTATATGACGAAAGGATAACTTTTGCACCGCTCTCAGCACCTATTGACCCGAATAATGATACAAGACAGAAAACAAGGACAAGAACCAGCGCGATTATCAGCATTACGATCAGGAATACCGGACTTGTCAGCGCGTGAACCATACCGGAAACGACCTTTTCTGTGAACTCGGCAGTTTTCTGAATAACGCTCTTTGTCGTTTTAGCCGCTTTCTGAGCCTTTTTGCGCTGCTGCTTACGCTGAGCCTTTCGTGCAGCGTCACGGGCTTTCTTTTTCGCCTTTGCTTCCTCGAATTGGAGCTGAGAACTGCGGGTATTTGCTTTCTTTACGGCACTGTCCCGCTCAAAGCGCAGTCTCTCGGTCTTTCGATAGATAGCTTTCTTTTCGCGGTCATTTATCCGGGCGACCGTATCTTTGGTGAACCGCAGAGCCGATTCTCCGACCTGTTCGGTCTTGTGTGCAGCTTTCAGGGCGGCGTTATCCTGCTCATACTCCGAGATCTTACCGTGAACACGGCTTTTGACAGCGCCGGTTATGGTTGTGGCAACCCCCTTTGCGCCAGCCTGTAAAAAGCTGTCGGGGCGGTTTTCCGGCTTGACCTCTTTTTCAAGTCTCAGCTTGCTTTTTATTTTGCCGGATTTCCTGTCAGCTTTGCGTTCCCTATGAAATACAGCCTCGGAGGGTAGCTTGCTTTCGGCTTTTTCAAGTTTCCATTCAGCCTTTTCGACATTCTTTTCAGCCCTTGTAGCTTTCCGAACCGCCGCTCTTACCGCCCGTGTCCGTTCTTCCTCAGTCAAAGGCTGAATATCCGTCAGCGGTAGGACTTGCTCAGTTTTGTCAAAGGTTTCGGAAACCTTATCGTCAACAGTAGTTTCCGCTTTCTTCTTTGCTTGTTCAGCCTGTTGAGCCTTGCGCTGTCGTTTACGGACATCTTGCCGAGCCTGTTCTTCTTCGGAGATCTCCTCGCGCGGCAGCTTGCTTTCCGAGAGCTTTTTGCTTGCAGATGAACCCGTTGACAGCTTATCGGCATAATGCGACTGCTTTTCAAGCGACCTGTTGCTATGCTCAAATTTCAGAGTATCGGCATTTTCGCTTTCCTCAGCGAGTGCTTCATCTTCGTCAGGCTCACCACGGCGCTGTCGGCGCTTGTGTGAGAGTTTGGAGCCGCTTTCTCCGTCTGTCATTTCGGCAGTCTCGCCCTCGATACTCTCCGCAGACTTGACAGCAGAACCGAACATCAAACCGCTTTTGGCAGCGTCCTGTTTCAGAGAAGTGCTTGCCGTTTCCGCTTTCAGCTTACTGTCACCGTGCATATCTTCCTGCAACCGTCCTGCTTTGCGCTTCTTGCCGGTATTGGGCGCAGGCTGTTCGTCCTGCCTGAACGAGAACTTATCAGACTTTGAGCCGCTTGCCGGAGCCTCATCACTGCCGTAAAACTCAGCAAACAGGTTTTCGATGATGAAGCTGTCCTGCGGTATCTCGTCCGTATCATCGCTATGATTGGGAATGACCTGTGCGGCAACAGTGCTTTGCGGTGTTTCCGGCTGCTGTTCGCTATTATCGGGAACAGCGGGAGTTTCGGCAGCCGCAGGAGCTTCAACCGGAACTGTCTCATTCACCGCCGGAGCAGGAATGTCAGTATCATCGAACTTGAAAGTCTTATCCTCAAATTTCAAATCGCTGTTTGACTGTCCGTTTTCGGTATTCTGCGGCTGTTCCTGCACATCAGACGGAGTATGCCGCCTGTGCTTATGCTCCGGTTCAGGCTGTCCTGTAGTGCTTTCGCGGGCATTCAACCGCTCATCGGTACGCTCTTTCTGTAAAACAGCGTCTTCCGTCCTGCCGCTTATCCTTGTTTCCGAGCTTTCGGCAAGGTCACGCTCAACAGCACCGTCACGGGAATATTTCACAACCCGCTTTCCGCTTGCTTTCAATGCTTTTCCTGCCATATCGCACCTCCTTCCAAAACATATTCATTTTTTATGTATTGACCTTTTTATGAGAATGCTGTATAATAATATTTAGGTGATATTTATGAATTTGTATAAAAGAGATTTTAACAAATGTACTGTTGAAGAATTATCTCAATACGACATAATCAGAAAAGAAGAAAGTACAGGTCGAAAATTCGGAAAAATAAATCTATATTATAAGTATCCTGAAGCAATTAGACATTTTCAAAGCCTTTTCCCTAATAATCACATAGTTTTATTTGATTACAAAGAAAACGGAGTGCTTTCTAAAGAAACAACAGATAAAGCAAAAGAATTTTACAATCTAATACATAATTCTGAAACCAAAGAACAACATATTCTCAATTTTATTAACCATAGCCCTGCTTATTTTATCATCGCATCAATATTTAATGCTGCAGGTTTTCAGTTTGGTCATCACGACGCATATATTTTTCCTGAGTTTAGATTAGGAGATAAATATAGGGCTGATTATCTATTGATAGGCAAAGGCTCCGGAGGTTATGAATTTGTTTTTATAGAGCTTGAAAGCCCAAATGGACGAATTGCTATAAAAAGTGGAGATTATGGCGAAGTTATACGAAAAGGTCTTAATCAGTTAGACGATTGGGTACGTTGGCTTCCCTCAAATCAGACATTATTTTTTGATTATTTCAATAAAGTTAAAGGTGTAAATATCGAAACACTACCTTCTGAATTTACCGAGTTTGATTTATCAAGATACCATTATGTTGTTATCGCAGGGTTAAGACAAGATTTTGACTCACATGAAAAACTTCGTAAGCTTAAGAGAGAATCTTTTGATTCCAATAAAAAATTGTTACACTATGATAATCTTTACGATTCATCAATGGAGCTGAATGAAAGAAATACGTTTTGATATGTACCAGCCGTGTACGGAAACACCGCGCACGGCATTTTTGTTTAGCGCATAGCCGCCTTGTTCGCCTTGATCTTGCGGATAATGGCGATAGTGCCGATCGTTGCGCCTACTGCTGTTGCTGCGATAAAGATGATTCTTACTGCCTTTTTCATACTGTTTTCCTCCTGTAAATTTACTTGTTTTCCGTTTCTTCAAGTCTCGTCGTCATAATGCGGTAGAGTTCCGTATCCTTCGGGAACTTGTCAACAAAGGGGATAATAATGTTTCCGAAGAATATCAGACCCTCGCCCGCGCCGCTGTTGGTGACATAAGAGAGCTGGTGAGGCGAAATGTTGAGCTGCTTTGCGAGTATCTGCCTGTCACCGCCTGCCTGATTGAGCATATAAATGAAGTCGCTGTTCTCAAAGATATTCTCGATCTCGCGGCTTGCAAGCAAGTCCTTGACATTCTGCGTAAGCCCCGTAGGAATACCGCCCCATTTTCTGAAACGTTTCCATATCTCGCAGGAATACGCCGCTGTCTGTTCCTCTTTGAGCAGCAAATGGAACTCATCTATATAGTAGCGGGTGCTTTTGTGTTCCGCACGATTGACTGTGACTCTGTTCCATACGGCATCCTGCACTACTAACATTCCGAGCTTTTTGAGCTGCTTGCCAAGCTCTTTGATGTCAAAGCATATCAGCCTGTTGTTGAGGTCAACGTTCGTCCGGTGATTGAACACGTTCAGCGATCCGGTGACGTACATTTCAAGTGCTGTCGCTATGCGCTGCGCTTCCGGCTCCGTCTGTTTCAGAATAAGGTTGTACAAATCCTGCAAAATCGGCATTTCCACGGTATCGGGACTGTTGAGATAGTCGCGGTACACCATACGGACGCAGCGGTCAATGATCGTCTTTTCGATAGGTTCAAGACCGTTCTTTCCACCGACAATAAGCTCGCACATCGAGAGAATAAAATCGGATTTTAGAGCAAGGGGATTGTCCTCGTCCGAATAGTTCAGATTGATGTCAAGCGGATTGATGAACTGCGACGATGTGGGCGAGATCTTTATGACCTGTCCGTTAAGGCGCTCCACAAGCGGAAAATACTCCGCTTCCGGGTCACAGATGATTATATCGTCCCTTGTGGTAAGAAACGCATTTGTGATCTCGCGTTTTGCCGAGAATGACTTACCGGAGCCCGGTGTTCCGAGTATCAGACCGTTCGGGTTTTTAAGCTGCTTCCGGTCGCAGAGTATCATATTATTCGATAGCGCGTTAAGACCGTAGTAGAGCGCTTCGCCACCCTGAAATAACTCCTGTGTGGTGAACGGCACAAATATCGCAGTTGACGAGGTAGTCAGACCGCGCTTTATCTCAATGTCGTTGCAGCCGATAGGAACACAAGCCATTATGCCGTCCTCCTGCTGATAATCGAGCCTTTTGAGCTGACAGTTGTATTTCTGCGCGATACCGGATTCCTGAAATATGATGTTTTCAAGCTGGCGCTTCGTATCAGCCGTATTCATAAGCAGGATAGTTGCCATAAACAGACGCTCATTGCGGCTCTGCAAGTCGTTGAGCAGATTCTTCGCTTCCTTGCCGAAAGTACCGATGTCAGAGGGCATAATGTCAATGTCATAGCCGTTTCTGAACGCCTTTTTCTGTTCTTCCATTTTCATCTTGTCAAGATCGGTGATCTTTCGCTTTATCATCTTGATAGCCTTGTTCTGATCGACCGAGCAGATGTGAATGGAGAGCGTGATATTATGCTCGATATTGAGGAAATCGGCAAGCATACGGTCAGACATTTCACTCGCCATAATGTTTATGAATGATACAGCGCCGTATTTGCCGGACATTCTGAACGAATTACCCTTTGAGAAATCAAACGAGGACGGGGCTATAAAATCCTTGACGTTGTTTCCGGTCTGCACCGGCAAATCCCACGAAAATGTGAATTTCTCACGACTGTCGGGATTGAAGCACCGGTGCAGGATAGCAAGCCTTTCAGCGCCGTTAAGTGACTGCGCCAGCACTCCCATTGTCTTGAAATTGGTGAGTATATCCGTTTCGATACGTTCGAGCTTCTGCTTTGCGTCTTTGAGCGACGTTTCCTCCACGCCGAACGTGATATATTTCGTCTTTACAAGTCCGTTGTTGCCCTTTGCAAGCTGATTTTTCAGCATTTCCGTGTACTCCCGGCGAATATCGTCAAAAGCATCGTCCTGCGACTGAATTTCAAGCTGCTTCATAAATTCCTCGGTGTCTCCGACCTGATTCAGAAAAGAGAGCTGTACCTTTATAGTGCTGTCGAAATAATTGAGGAAATCGCAGTAGTTCTCAAAGATCGCGGTCTTGTCCTCGTTCTGCGCAAGCTGATAGTTTATATCGAAGAACTGTATTGTTTTCGTGTACAACCTGTCAGTGACCTTGCAGATACCGTCACGGTACATCTGCTTGAAGCGGATAGTCTGCTGTGCCGTATGGGGCGTCTTTGCCGTCTCGCAGCGGTTTTGGAATAGTGCGTCCTGCACTATTCTCTGTAATCCGCTGCTGCATCCTCCGTGATGCCCGTCGGGACGAGCCTTCTGAACGACGGCAGCTATCGCCTTTTTCTGCTTTCCTGTAACCTTATCTATCTTCATTGATTATCGCCTTGACCTCCTTTTCCAGATCGTACTGCTTTTCGGCATACTCATATACGTTCTCGGTCTTGTACGGTCTTACCTTTGGACGCAAAAAGCGGCTTTTTATCACCGCTTTTGCTATTTTCTCAAAGGGCAAGCCGTTCTTCTCATACATAGCGAGCAGGAAGAATGGCATTGCAATGACTATAAGGAGCAGCATAGCCGCCATATTGCCGATAGTCTCCCTTGTGAGGAAATAAGTCGGCACAGCGCATACCGCCGCAAGTCCGAAACAAATGATCTGCCTTTTTGTGAGATTAAACGCGACTTTGGTCTTGACCTTAGTCAAGTCCTTCGGCATCTGAACATAAGGCATTGAGATAATCCTCCTTCATCTGCTGATATGCGGGGCTTTCCGGCGGCAGTTCGTCAACATAGCGGTAACGGAACTCCGAGAAATCTTCTTCTATATCATCTGAGATATTCCTGATGATCTCGGACGGCTCCCACTCGATGAAATACTCGATAGCATCATCAAAGTCGGCGGCTGCGATATCCTCGATTCTGCCTGCACCGAAAGTGTAGCCGAGATCAAGGTTCATCTCTACAGCGCAGATAGGGGAAAGCAGCTCATAAGAGACTGTATTTGTGCCGCCGAGAGCCTCGTCGATATTGATCCTCGCTAATGCCTTTAAGACTGCGACCTGAGACTTGTTGATCTTCTTGTAGTTGTCACTCATAATAATTCCTTTCCCGCTTACCTTGCGTTAAAAATTGATTTTGAAATGTTTGACGTGTTGAGCAGTGCCATACACAGAACGACGGAGTAAATGCCGAGCTGTACCACTAAGTCATTCAGACTTGTCGAGAATTGGAGCTGTTTTACAAGCACCGAATAGATACCCACGATTACCATAATGAAGAAAGACTGGAAACCGAGGGATAACAGGCTTCTCAGATAGTTGGAGCCGATATTGCCCCATTCGCGGTTGGTGATCGTTGCGAACGGTATCGGAGCTACCGAGCAGTACAGATATATCTCGATCATACGGTTTATCAGTATCACGGCTACGAGGATAGCTATTGCCTTGACCGCAAGGCTTACCACCGAGACTTCAAGGAACAACAGCAGCAGGCTTCCGTTATCCATTGCTTCGAGCGTATCTTTGAAATTGTTGTATATCGAAATGACATCAACATAGGTGTCGTTCGTTATTGATACTGAGGCGGTATCCACCACCCATTTTGACACATCAAAGATACCGAGCACAATGTCAAACGTATGCGAAAGCAGGAATACAGCCACACAAGCCTTGAAAATGTACTTGATGAACGTATCCACATCAACATCGCGCATATTGTTCCGTTCGGTTATTGCGGTTATCAGCTCATAGCACAGGACAAACGTGATTATCATACCCGCAATCGGCAGTATGACATTATTTGACAGGTTCCGTATCATCGTAAAGATACCCGAATTCCAGTCGGAGGGGGAGAGGGAAACCTGTGCTGCTATCTGTCCTGTCTGTTCGTTAGCCTCGTTGAATATCTGAATAAATACTCCACCGACAAGGTTTACAAGAAAGTCGTGTATCGCATCACTTATCTGCTGAAAAATGTCCATATCAGACCGCCTTTCCTGTGGAGTTTACGGTCAGGCGAGCCTGCCGCGAACGGCAGGCTTTGTGACCGTGCTGTCAGTCCGGATCAACCGAAAAGACCGGAAAGAAGAGGGATAAGGGTGATACCGATAAGTGCGACACCGCCGCCAGCCATAAGCTGCTTGATACCCTGAGACTTTGCACCGGGGTTATCGTTACCGTAGCCCTCAAGCATATTGACTACGCCCCATACGCCAAGACCGGCACCGAGCGCGATAACGAGTGTCTGAAGAACGTCAATTGCACTGTTGAAAAAATCCATAAGTCATATACCTCCAAAAAATCTTTGTAACACAAAAGCCGCCGAACTCCTACTGTTCAGCGGCTTCTTCCGTATTATCTTCTGTTGTTTCGTCACAGTCGTAAACCTCGACTGTATCATCGGGCTTTATTCTGAGCTTGTGGGACAGGAACTTTTCCACATCAAACAGGTTCTTTTCGTCAGCGTCCGACGTTAAGCCGAATTTCGGGTGCTTTGTAAGATCGTACTTGTTTGACAGGAAAGGTCTTACGCCACGGAGCTGCAAAATGCACTTGCTTCCGTCCAAGACGCTCAGTTCGTCCATACTCATAAGCTCTTTGCCTGTTTTCTGATAGTTGAGCGAATGGGAGACTTCCTTGCCCCGGCTTTCGCCCGTGTTGTAAAGGTCTATCGTTTCTTTTCCGAGTATCTCGGACAGCTCTTTCAGCGTACCTTTCTCCTTACCGCCGAGAAAGAGCATCGTATCGCAGTTTCCGACTATCGTGTCGGCATTGTCCTTGTAGATAGCCTTTAACTGTGACTGCGCCTGCAAAATGATAGAAGCCGATATTTCACGGCTTCGGATAGTGGCGATCAGCTTGTCGAACTTCGGTATCTGACCGATGTTGCTGAACTCATCGAGAATAAAGCGGACGTGAACCGGCAGCCTGCCGCCGTAGAAGTCGTCCGCCTTGTCGCACAAAAGGTTGAAAAGCTGAGTGTACATAATTGCCACAAGAAAATTGAACGTGTCGTCCGTATCGGAGATGATAACGAACATCGCTGTTTTTCTGTCGCCCAGCGTGTCAAGCTCCATTTCATCGTATTCTGTCAGGTCTCGCAGCTCCTTGATATCGAACGGAGCAAGCCGAGCACCGCAGGAAATTAGAATGGATTTAGCTGTCTTGCCGGCAGCGAGCTTGTATTTTTTATACTGCCGGACAGCAAAGTGTTCCGGAGAGCGTTCTTCAAGGTCTTTGAACAGAACATCTATCGGATTTTCAAAGCTCTCGTCCTCCTCACGGGCTTCCGAAGCGTTTATCATCTCGATCAGCGTGTTAAGGTTCTGTTCTTCTTCCGGCGCTTCATACCAAATGTACCCGATCAGGGCGCAATAGTACAAGCGTTCAGCCTTGACCCAAAAATCTTCCCCGGATTGGTTTCCCTCGCCTTTGGTATTCGCTATTATCGTGTTCACCAATTTGAGAATGTCCTTCTCCGAGCGGATATACGCCAGCGGATTGTAGTGCATAGACTTTGCGAAATTGATAGTGTTCAGCACTTTTATCCTGTAACCGCCGTCCAGCAAAGCCTTTCCCGTTTCGATCAGAACTGTTCCTTTTGGGTCTGTAACAACATAGGAACTGTGCATTTGAAGCAGATTTGGCTTCACGAAAAACCTCGTCTTACCGGAACCGGAGCCACCGACAACAAGAATGTTCTTGTTTCTCGCGTATTTCGGACCCGCCGCAGGGCGTCCCTCCATTGTCAGGCGTTCTGTTTCGGTCAGGATCACGTTATCCTCGAACTTTTCAGCCATATACGGCTTTATGTCATTTGCATTGCCCCACCGGGCGGAGCCGTATTCGCTGCCTTTGCGGTACTTTTTTGCATTCTTTGCCTTGACATAGATATACAGCTTTATCAGAGCCGCACCTGCTATTCCGACAAGCAGATCTACCGGCATAAGGCTCGGCAGCGGATTGTGGAATACCTGTGCGATATTCTTCAATCCGTTGGTTATGATCTCTCCGGCATCACTGCCTGATGCCGTTGTGAACGCCTGTGCCAGTTTGTCGGCAAAGTAACCGATCATCACAAAGGGAAGAACCTTGACGACTTTCTGCTTATCGAATTTGAAAGCCATTACAGCGATTCCTCCCTCTGCTTGTTCTTCTCACGGGTACGCTCCTTGTTCTTTGCGGCAAGCTCCTTGACGAGCTTATGCAGCTTTTCGCGGATAGACGGCTTTTTCTTCTTGTCCATCTCTTTTCCGAGGAACTCCTTGAAAGCCGCTGTCATCGTATCCGTGTCCTTTGCCTTGAAGAAAACGAAATACCTCGGCGGTTCTTCCGACTTATCCTTTCGGAGAGAATAGTCGATACCGTATTTTCTCGCCACCCGCGAGAAAGACTTAATGTTCTCGTCGGTTATCTCGATGTTGGTGAGCTTTTCGCCGCTTTTGGCAAGCTTTTTCACGGACTGCTTTCCCTTGTAAACCTTTGGAGACTTGTTCTTCTGAGCCGCGAGGAAACGGTGTATCGCACTTTTCAGCACATTTGCGGTCATTTTAGTTGCCCGCACTGAGAGCGAGATCATTTTCTCGGCGTTACGTTCCTGCATTTATCCTCCCTTCCGCTTTCCTGCTAAAGAAAATCAATACGTTTTCTGATGAAAGCCCCTCCTTTCGTGATCAAGTGGTTAATTGCCAGCGTTCATATCGTGATTGACCTCGGCAGCATAAAAGTTGCTGATAGTTGCCGGAGCATTGTAGAGCACAGTGGTCAGATATGCCTTGATATTCCTGATCTTTGTGGCATTACGTTTAAGGCTCCAAAAGATGTACTCGATATGCTCGCTGTTGATTTTCAGGAAACGGCTTCTTACCGCTTCCGCAGGCATATCCTGCTTACCGACAGTGACCTTATCCCTTGAAGTGCAGATAATCCCGGTCATAAGCTCAACTATCTCGTCAAGCTGTTCCTTGTCGTACTGCCCGCTGATAATGTCATATTCGATATTTTCCTTTACAGTCTCCCGCGCTTCTTCTATCCTATCAATCCAATCGCCTTTGCTTTCGCTGCTTGCAGCCGGATTGATTGATTGAGTATTTGATTCTTCTTTAATTATTTTTTTAGTAGTTAATTGGTAAGTATTTAATTGGGACTGCTTTTCCGCACACGGTTTCTCCGTTTGCGGTTTTACTGTGTGCCGTTTTTCAGTACACGGTTTTTCAGCAGACGGAGTACCGGTTTTCGGCTTCTCGTAAATGTTATAGACACAGCCGCCGAGCTTTCCGTCAGCGCCGCGCTCCTGATAACGCTCTATGTACCCGCATTCTTCAAGCTCCCTGACCATAGCTGCAATAGAACTCTGACACTCGCGGCATATAGCTGTCAGACCTCGCAGCGAGTAATCCCACTCCGGCGGCAGAGACAGCATAACGGACATAAGACCTTTGGCTTTCATAGAGAGCCTGTTGTCACGGAGATGATAGTTGCTCATTATCGTGTAACCCTGTACACGTTCTACGTTAAATCTCGCCATTGTAAATACCTCCAAAATTTATGTTAAATATTTGTTGATTTCGTACAGATATTATTTTTCAGAAACCGCTTGACAAATCTCGCGATTTGTGCTGTCTCTGTAAACCTGTGTTTCAGAAAAGAAAAAGCTCCCACACCGGGGCGAACCCCGATGCAGGAGCAAAGAAAGAAAGGAGAACTATGAAACACAAAGAGGATTGTGTGTTTTGTCAAAAATATAGTTAAAGATTTGTTACATTTGATGATTGACAAGTGATTTTCAGATTTTTTCATAAATTCTTCCGAAAACCCTTGACAAATGATTTGATTTGTGATATGGGAACAAAAAAAGCCTCCTGCATTAGAAGCTGTTACGCTTCTATGCAGGAGGCTTTATGTAGTTAAGTTGTCAGTTTTGTCTGTCCATTATTTGTCCATTATTGTTGTAAAAACTTATGATAAACAAGGATTTGTTATGTATTGAGCAAATCCCGCAAACCCGCATAAACAGTGATGTTATAGCAAGTTATAAAAAGATAGAAAAAGCGTTGTAATTGGTTCGAGTCCGTTCACCAGCTCCAGCAAGCTCCCGTAATATAGCTTACAGGGACGCAAAAACGCCGAACTAAAGATGTAGCACGGCGTTTTTTGTTTGTATTTTAGTTGTTGTTCTGTGTCTTGTTTGGATTTGGGAGGAACTGACGGTTGACTGAGCGCGATATAGTGTAGTCATCTATTGCAGGTGAAAGTTTGAGGTTTACATCGACCTTATCTTTATAGATGATAACACTATCAACGAACTCGCTTATGAAACGTTTGCAGTCCTCTGTATTGCGTTTTTTCAGCCGTTCCGAGAAGTTGCTTATCACGTTACGCAGCATTTCCTCGGTTATATCAGGAAGCTTGCGTATCGGGGGAAGCTGTCTGCGTTGCTCTTCAAGAGCCTCTACATCGGATTTCAATTTAGCAAGATCGTCGATAAAGTCCTTTTCTGCAAAGCCGTTCATAACAGCATTTTTGATATGTGTGATACGTTTTTTCTTGCCTCGGATTGTATCGTCGATACGCTTTGTTTCTGCTATGACGTGAGAGTCTTTTGTTGCAAGAGACTCTCTTATGCCTTGAAGTAGAAGAGGAATACTGCTTTCGCAGAAAATTGTTTTTTGAAGCAGAGTCATAACGTAATTCTCAATAAGCTCCTGTTTGATTTCCTTGTTGCAGCACTGTGTCTTGTTGTGATGTTTGCATCGGTAAGAGTTGGTTATGTAGCCTTTTCCGCTTTTACGAGTATCCCCCTGCATAGCGCAGCCACATTCTCCGCAACGGATAAGACCGCTTAACATATACAGGCGTTTGGCACTGTAAGCTCCTTGTTTATGTCTGTTTTTTTCCATTTTCTCCAATACCTTATTGTAGGTTTCCTCGGAGATTATGGCAGGAACGCCGCCCTTGATACTTATTACCTCGTCATCATTCTTGTGCTTATGTTTGTTTCGTTTACCGCCGCGAAGCTTTTTGGCGGTAAGGTTATAGACGTAATATCCGCAGTACTTCTTATTACGGAGAAGGTCGTGGAAAGAATTATGTGTGAAATAGTTGCCTTCTTTCGTCCTGTAGCCCTTTTGGTTCAGCTCCTGTGCTATCTTGTTGTAGCCGTAGCTCTTGAGGTATAGGTCATAAATAAGTTTTACTGCCTCAGCCTCTTTTTCATTGATAATCAGCTTCTTCGTCAAAGGATCAACATCATAGCCGAGCGGTGGAGTGCCACCGTTATGCAAACATTTCTGAGCCTTGATCCTGTGACCTTTCATGACTTCATCACCGAGATTATCGCTGTAGAACTCGTCAAGAAGCCATTGCAGCCCTCGTATGAGTTTTCCCATATTGCCAGCCATTAGTGGTTGAGTGACCGAAATGACATCAATACCGAGGTCTTGAAGGTTGTCAAAGGTCTCGATCATATCACGCAGACTTCTTCCAAGCCTGTCAAATTTGTGGACTATAACATAATCCCCTCCGCTTTCATTACAGTCTTTCATCATTCTTTTGAATTCCGAGCGGTTTTCAGTGCTTGTTCCCGATATAGCTCTGTCAATATAGATGCCGATGATCTCCATATCGTTTTCCTCGCAATATTTCTTCATTGCCTCGATCTGAGCCTCAATAGATGTTTCGTGTTGACGATCTGAACTGATGCGTGCGTAAATACGTGCAATTTGCTTAAACTTTTTATTATCCATAGCAATACTCCTTTTGACTGATTAGGTTATAGAATTATAATATAAGCTTTTCCGCTTGGAATTTTCGTATAGTAAGATAAGCCACTGCTATCAGCAACAAATAATTAGAATAAATATAAAATTTTCCATAAATTCCTATTGTGGCTGCATTGTGCATAAGCACAATGCAGCCGTATCATCAAAGGAATGTAACTGTCAAAACGCTTGTGCGCTGACTAAAAAATATACTCTTTTATCATATCCGATAAGTATGATACCAAAACCTCGTACTGGCTTGAAGTAATGATATCGGATATGTCTGCCTTATTATCGGCGTAATTACTACTGCTATAACTATCTGTAATTTCTAATCTATCAGCGGAGTAATGAAGCGTGCGAAAACACCTCCTTTCTGCATATTGCGCTTATTCTTCGATTTATGGGTTGTCAGACATGATTGTTGAGGCGTCAAGACCGCCGATTCTCGTTCCGTCGATGTTAACGTCCTGTTGAAGCAAAATGTGATAGAAAGGTACGGGGTTACCGTTTTGCGTGATACGGTTTTCCACCTTAAATCTATCTTCCTTACCTTTCGGCAGAATCAAGACTTTAAGTTCATCGCGCCATTTATGTAAAGTATCGTCGATATTGCTAAATCCGCTTTCCTTGAACCAGCGCTCAAAGGCAAAAACCGTTATACCAACGCAGTATGCGTCATGCCAATCGCTATTCTTAAAACAGCGAAAGCCAATAGCGTTGATTTCGTCCGTAGGGATATATGTCCTGTGAATGTTGTCAGGCGCGTAAGGATCTTCAGGGAAAAAAATCATGCTGAAAGGTGCATTTTGCTTTCGAGTGAATCTGTTGCAATTCATAGCAACATATTGCACAAAATCCCAGTATGCAATACGCCACTGTTCGTTACAACAAGTGCGATTTACATTCGAAATTATAAAGTTTTCAAGGTTCTTTAGGCTTAGCTTGACGCCAAATGCTCGCTGTGAAAGTAATGCCGTCAACATTAAAACTGCTATGCTCTTTGCTTTGCGTTCCTTATATTTACAAGGAATATTAAGGCGATTGGAAATAGAAGCAGTTAGAACGGCAAATGCTCGTAGAATTACTTTTGAATTTGTCAATAATGCTTGACACATTTTCTTCAATCGGAAAAATGCTGTAAGGAATAAGCAGGTAATAGCGTTTATGCCGCGAAAGCTTATTGACAATGAGTTTGAGTATGGTAGGCTGGTAGCTGCCGACAGGC
>JAGAWN010000111.1 GCA_017941355.1 Ruminiclostridium sp.
ACAAGCAGGGTGACAGCATGAACGGGGCTCTGCTCCTCGTGGAAATTGTGGACGATGCTGTCACCCAAACTCCCGAAAACCCTTTAACAGAGCCAATCGCTTTGGGTGACACCATTTTTCAGGGTGACAGCATGAGGCTCTCAGGGTGACGGCAAACCGAGTTCGGGTGACGGCAAAATCGAGCGGTTTC
This sequence comes from Ruminiclostridium sp., assembly GCA_017941355.1. Taxonomy (GTDB): domain Bacteria; phylum Bacillota; class Clostridia; order Oscillospirales; family Ruminococcaceae; genus Ruminiclostridium_E. The sequence goes on from JAGAWN010000111.1 coordinate 191, forward strand.
CGCCGATTTGCAGGGCAGGTAGAGTAGTGATACCACCGAGGGTAGTTCAACGCCAATTTGAGCCGTTTCTGAGCCCGTGTGAGCAAATGACGCTCGGAGCAGACACTCAATCCCAAAGCAGGACTGAGTTCCGGCTATGCAGGGTTTCGGCATTATGCACAGGGCAGTCTGGCAGAGGGACAAATTCTGGGATATGAAAAAAATGCAGGAAAAAGGGCAGTCGCCTTTTCGGCGCTCTGCCCGTCCACTTCGGCGGGCAAAGCCCACCGTTGAGCCAGTTGTAAAATTCAGAAAAAGGAGCCAAAATATGAAAAATAAGAAAAGTTGGGGGTCAAATCCCGATATTCCAAAGGAAAATGGCGTAACAAAGCCAAATTCCGAGGGGTCAGACAAGCGAAAATTCGCACTTTACATTGACGAGGACACGCTTGCAGAAGTCGGAGAAAAGTATGCCGAGAGCGGCTGTAGTTCCCGCTCGGAGTTCATCGTAGAAGCGACAAAATTCTATCTCGGCTACATCGCAGCCAAGAGCAGTACGAAATATCTGCTGCCGGTTTTGAATAGCATTATCCGTGATCAGATGCAGGTATCCGAGCAGCGAACCAACAGAAATCTGTTCAAGATCGCGGTGGAGCTGGGCAAGCTGTCACACATAGTTGCGGCGATGAATGATGTTGACGATGACACCGTTCACGACCTGCACGCGATGATAGTTGACGAGGTACGACGGATAAATGGGATCATAAATTACGAGAGTGCAGACAAATTTCAGCATGATTATTTATGAAAGGAAGGAAAACTATGAAGAAAAATATCAGAACTAACAAGGAGATCGGCCTTAAAGAGCCACTGTTTCTGAGTGAACCGGAGAGCGGTTCAGCAGAGTGCCATGACATAAAACTGGACGGGATAACCTACCGTGTGTGGTCTGTGTTCGCCAACGAGGGAGAGCCTTCAGACAGGCTTGCGGACTTGATGCAGAGCAGTGTTGAGTCGGGAGAACAGGTCGGTGAGGTCGTTGACTGGCAGCTCGTTGAGCTTGGAAAGATGTTTCTTGAAGCCAGACAGTTACAGGAAAACAGGGAGAATGGGTTGCCGGACGATTACGGATTTCCGTTGGAGATCGAGGTATATTGACAAGGAAAGAGGCAGGTATTTTGAAAAAACACTTGACTACGGCATTTATCCATGGTATAATTATGTCTGGAATAAGCGGTTTTATATTCAAAAATATATCAAGGAGATGATAAGATGCAGGACTTTGGATATAGCAGATATATCAGAGAACAGGTGGATAACTTCGACCATAATACCCCTATTGTCAATAATAATATCGCAGAAAAAATGGCAAGACAGTTTTCTATTGAATCGGGATATGCTCAGCGCATAGTAAACCAAAATATGAAACGGCTGGCAGATCAGGATGTGATCACTCACTTTGCAAAAGGGGTTTACTACAAGCCTGTTATGACTCCATTCGGGAAATCCGTTCTGAATAAACAAGAGTACTACTATAAGGCATTGACCTGTCCGGGTGATGAACAAATTGGATATGAGGGCAGCCCTTCTGTTCTGAATACAGTTGGATTAACTACTGTTATGGCCGCCAAGAAAAATATAGTTACAAATCTGTACAGAAAAGTATTACCCGACAATATCAATATCATTATTGAAAAGCCGAGAATTACTATCAATGATCAAAACTACAGATACCTTCAGCTTGCGGATATAATTATCAGTCTGAAAAAATATCCTGTCGATGCTGATGAACCGAGAAAAGTGATAGATAGGTTTGTGCTTCGATTCGGTATTGATGTTCTGAAACTCATTGCGTATGCCAAAAAGTATTACACCGAAAGCGAAACAAAAACCATAATTGATTATCTGGTGGAGGGAATAAATGTATGAATAATGATAAAGATTTGCATTCCGAGCCGACGCTTTCTACTCCTGTTCCTGTATCCATCGGCAGCCTGAGCAAAGAGCAGCTTGACCTTGAACTGCAAAAGGGATTCGATTCTCTGAATAACGGTAAAGTGTTTACTGCCGATGAGGTTGATGAAATGCTGAAGAAAGAGTTCGGTATATAAGCATGAAAACTTTTACCATAATAGGCGGTGCAGACGGTGTCGGGAAGACCAGTTTCTTCGGAGTACTGTCGTCGATACGATCTGATGTGGGTGTCATTTTTGATGGCGCAACAGAGGAACAGAAGATATATTCCTGCCTTGAAAAAGGTATGAATCTTACATGGGAAACTACTCTTACGGAAACGATCGCGCTCAGAATTGTACAGCGCGCCCGCGATCTTGATTACAATGTCAGGCTATACTATATCGGTATCAATAGCGCCGACGAGAGCATCGAACGAGTCAAAAACCGTGTTCGTAATGGCGGCAGCAACATACCGACTGACGAAATCGAACGCGAATTTGCTCGACGCTTTAATGACCTCGGCAAGATATCTCCCTTCTGTAACGAGGTACAATTCTACGATAATGAAAATGGATTTGTCAAAGTCGCGGAGTATAATAACGGGGCGCTTGTCGTCAAAGGTGAATATGCTCCGGACTGGATAAAACGACTGGCGGCATATTTGTCTGACGCGAACGAGAGCAATTCAACGGCTGTCTTTAACAGCATAATGACAGGATTGCAGGAAGCACTTGACTTTGAGGAAGGTAAGGGTATCGCAAGCATAACGAGAATATCTGCCGAGCCGTTACCGAAAAAAACGGAAAATGACCTGCCCGAAGATTAAGCATTTGCACAAATCAAGATTTTTTATCCGCCGAAAACCACACAAATCGAGAATTTTAACGTTGGCATGTTCGATGCTGATAATAGGTGCTCTCAGTAATAATTCATTGTACAGATGGTATAGTTGCGAGCTTTGAATATCGCAGTTGACTTATACGCTGAATTGTGATATAATACTGTTGCAGAGGTGGAATATTATGACTAAGGTTCAAATGCTCGATAAACTTGTATGCAATAACAACGGATACCTTGTCGTAGCTGATGGCATAGACCTTGGAATCTCTAAAAGTTATGTTCTTGAATATGCTCATAAAAATACTATGGAGAAGGTCGCCAGAGGCATATATATCACTAAAGACACTTGGTGTGATGACATGTATGTTATTCATCTTAACAATAAGGGTATAATCTTTTCACACGAGTCCGCGCTTGCTATGTATGGTATGATCGAAAATGAACCCACCAGCATCAATATCACAGTAAATCGTTCGTACAATGCAAGTCATTTGCGCAAGAAAGGTTGTAAAGTATATACAGTCAGCCCGGAATTGTATAATCTTGGAGTGGCTGAAACTGAAACGCTATACGGAAACAAAGTCCCTGCATATGATATGGAACGAACTTTATGTGATATTATTAAGCATAAGAATGATATTGAAATCCAAAACTATAGAAGTGCTGTTCGAGAATATATGCGAAGCAAGCAAAAAAATTTATTAAATCTTATGAGGTACGCCAAGGCGCTTGGGGTTGAAAAACGGGTCAGAACATACACAGAAGTTATGCTTTAAACATGTTAATCAAGGACAGTTTATTATACGGAGGTTTTTGTGACTGAACAAGAAATATTAGAACTGCTCAAATATGGTGAGCATATTCATCTTGAATGCAAGAAAGCTGAATCAAAGATACCAAATTCGGTATGGGAAACCTATTCGTCATTTGCAAATACAGACGGCGGTCTTATTTTATTTGGCGTTGAGGAACATATAAAAGAAGTAGAATTCGATAAGCGGTTTTCTTTTATGTCAGTAAAAAATCCAGATCAGCGGATAAAGGATATATGGAATACAATTAACAACGATAAAGTTAGCAGTAATATTCTTGTTGACGCAAATGTAGGTACATGTGTTGTAAAAAATGAATTGATTATCTGGATTAATGTTCCTCGCGCTAAATACAATCAAAAACCTATATATTTGAATGGCAACCCAATGAAGGGAAGCTTTAAGCGGAATCATGAAGGTGATTACCATTGTACCGAAGAAGAAGTAAAAGCCATGCTCCGCGATGCTAACGACACTGGAAGTGACGGCGGAATTCTTGACGGCTATACAATGGAAGATATTGATATCAACGCATTACGGTCCTATCGAATAGAATTTGAACATAATAATCCTGACCATGTTTGGAATAGCCTGCAAGATATAGATTTTCTTCAAAAAATGGGAGGATACACTAAAGATAGGTCTACGGGAAAAAGTTGGCTTACTTCAGCCGGATTATTGATGTTTGGAAAAGGCGATGTTTTAAGAGAACGTTTTGCAAACATACGGATGGATTATTTGGATAAAACGAATTTACTTTCGGGCAGCAGATGGAGTGATCGATTGACATACGATGGGATGTGGGAGAATAATCTATACAATTTTATGCGTCAGGTAATGCCTAAACTTGTTTCTGATATAAAACGTCCATTTAAACTCAGTGGTATGAAAAGAATAGATGATACACCGGTGCACAAGGCTATTCGAGAAGCTGTAGTTAACATGATGATTCACAGTGATTATATGATTACAGGGGTACTAAAAATTGAAAAAACAGAGAAGGGTTTCTTTTTCTCAAATCCTGGAAACTTGAAATTGCCTGTTAAAGATATTTATGATGGCGGACATTCTGTGGCAAGGAACCCAAGAATACAGACTTTTTTCCGTATGATTGGTGCCGGCGATAACATTGGATCTGGATTTCCAACAATTCTGGAAGCTTGGGGAGAAGAAAAATGGAGAAAACCTGATTTACGTGAAAATGAAGACTTGAACGTAGTAGAACTTAAACTATGGACAATATCTCTTATGCCCAAAGAGTGTACTGACTATTTGCAAAACCTTTTTGGAATAGCATATAATCATTTGTCTCGTAATGAGCAAATCATTTTGGGTACAGCATACCTGGAAAATTCTGTAACCAACAACAGACTTCAATCTATAATTGATCTACACAGTTCAGAAATAGGACATATTTTAGCAGGACTCGTTGAAAAGAATATGTTAATTACAGACAATAAAGGTCGTTGGACCTGCTATCAATTGAATAAAGGATATGTAATTCAGCCTGAACAGGTATATTTTTCTGACAATTCTGTAGAAAAAATCAAATTTAAAACAGATACGGATCGACTCATTTATGAGTATGCTAAAGAAAACGGATTCATTACAACAGCGCAGGCAGTACAGATTTCTCCGAATATATCTACGAGACAAGGAGCTTCGATGGCCATTAACAGATTAATCAATAACGGCTTTTTGCAAAAGTCTGGTAAAGGCAAAAAGACCATTTATAAATTTATACGCTGAGTATATGTCCGCTTTTTGTTAGTAAATCGTCGAAAGTCTCAGTTGACGAATAAGCGGCATTCAGTTGACGAATCGATGTCACTCAGTTGACGAATCGTCGGTATTCAGTTGACAAACCAGTTGACGAATCGATCCATTCAGTTGACGAAACAACAAAATAGTATGATAAAAGGCACGTGTTCGGAAAGTCGAACGCGTGCTTTTTATTTCGGCAAGATCCCGGATTTTGCTGGACTTTCGCCGGCAGGTGTGATATACTGTGCGGTGTAAGGTCTACGTGAGGTCCGGCTGGGAAAGGAGTAAAATGAAGAATAAACAGCCAAAGAAAACAGCACTGTATTGCAGATTATCCGTCGATGACGGCAGGCTCGGAGAGAGCGTCAGCATCGAGTCGCAGAAGATACTTCTGGTGCAGTACTGCAAAGATCACGCGATAAAGAATTACAAAATATATGATGACGACGGTTACAGCGGGACGAACTTCAACCGTCCCGGATTTATCAGTATGTACGATGACATTCAGAAAGGTCTGATCGACACTGTTATCGTAAAAGACCAGT
>JAGAWN010000112.1 GCA_017941355.1 Ruminiclostridium sp.
AAAATTTTTATCGGAAGATCACCGCGACAGATTTCTCTCCCTTTTCAAGAGACTCCGAACAAATCCCCTTCGCAGTGAGCCGGAGTATTGCGCTGCGATCTATCTGTTGACCGCAGATCCCGACCTGTGGGAAACAGTCGCAGATAAGGTCAAGGATGAAAGTATCGAATTCAAGAGCATAAAGCTGGGAACCGTTGACTGCGACCGATATGCGCTGTACAAATCGGCAAAGGACATTCTTTGTCATAAGTTCAAAATGTCACTGGCGGAGCTGCGGGAAATGGAACTGCTTGATATTACCATAAAGCTGATACGGACGGCTGTCGTGGTCTCCCAAAACGGCTATGGGTACATAGAGACTGATAAATTCGGTTTGGACGATATCAAAGTCTGAACCGTTTTTATATATTTTTATCACAAGAAGGAAGGTGAAATAATGCCGAATTATGTAACGAACCGCATTGTAATAACCGGTGAGCAATCGCGGATAGACGAGCTTGTTCGCACGGTGCAGTTTTCGGACGAGGCTCTCGGCAGCGTTGATTTCAGCAAGGTGATACCTATGCCGCCGGAGCTTGATATCCCGGAATGCACCGACACACAGGACGGTTTCAAGCTCTACTCCGATTTTGTTGAGGTTTACAAGATCGGACTTGATAACAGACCGCTCGACCCGATGAACATCCCCGCGAGAGCAGAAAACGCTTTCCTCAACTACAGACGAGGCATAAGCGACAGAGTCTGGACTCTCGGAAGGGCTGCATATCGTAACTACGAGAAATACGGCTTCAAGACGTGGCTCGACTGGCGGAATAAGATGTGGAACACAAACTCCGAGGGCAGACGGTTTGAACCGTTCGCCGATAACACACTTTGTTTTGAGACAGCGTGGTCAAGGGCTTCGCCCATTGTCGAGCAGCTTTCGAGAATGTATCCCGATGTGCATTTCAACTATGCGTGGGCAGACGAGGACTTCGGAAACAATGTCGGTGAAGTCGAGCTGCAAAACGGAGAGATAACTTACGAAAATATCCCCACCCCGTTCTCGAAAGAAGCCTTTGAAATGGCAGCCGATATCCGAGGTGAAGATCTGCTGGCAGACCGACACATGATGTTCAATGAGGAATCCGATAACTACGAACGCCTTTCCGATGAAGAATGGGAAGCTCTCGAAGCATCGGGAGAACCGCAGCAGTCAATGTAACTGCGGCGGTATTTTTTATGCGGGGAGGTGATAATCGGCTTAAAGGTATTGGAACTGTTCGCAGGGACACGGTCTATCGGTCGTGCTTTTGAACGGCGCGGTCATGCAGTATTCTCGGTCGAGTGGAACAAGGACTTCGAGAACATTTCGCTGTACAAGGACATATCCGAGCTGACGGCACAGGAGATAATCGACAGCTTCGGGCGACCGGATGTGATATGGGCATCACCGGACTGCACTACTTTCAGCATTGCAGCGATATCGCATCACAGACGGAAGAATGAGGAAACCGGAAATCTCGATCCAGTCAGCGATTATGCAAAATTCTGTGATAAAGTTGACACTCATGTCCTTGAACTCATTCGTGAACTCAAACCAAAGTATTGGTTTATCGAGAATCCGCGCGGTGGCATGAGGAAGATGACCTGGATGCAGGGTCTTCCGCGTTACACAGTCACTTACTGCCAATACGGGGATAAGCGAATGAAGCCCACTGACATCTGGACCAACCACCCCGACCCGAAATTCCTGCCGCCCTGTCACAACGGTGACCCATGTCACGAACCGGCACCGCGCGGCAGTAAGACAGGGACGCAGGGACTCAAAGGCAGCGTTCAGCGAAGCATGATACCGGACAGGCTCTGCGAACACATTGTTAAGATTTGTGAAGAATAAAAGGAGATGGTCACAGCAATCAGATTTTTTGATATGTTCTCCGGGATCGGCGGGTTCCGTTCGGGACTTGAAAAAGCCGGAGGATTCAAGTGTATCGGCAACTGCGAGATCGACAAGCACGCGGAAGCCGCTTACAAAGCCATGTACGATACGGAAGGAGAGATGTATTTCAGTGACGCAAGAACAATCGATCCGTCAGAGCTTGGAGACTTTGATCTCATTACTGCCGGATTTCCGTGCCAGAGTTATGCCGACCTTTCAGTTATTCCGATAAAAAAGAGAAAGTGCGCATAAAAAGGCACTTTCTCAATAAAATATCGGAATAACAATGGACATATTTTTCCCAGAAATGTATAATTAGAATACGGGTAAACCCAAAAAATTAAATGCATGGAGGAAAAAATATGCAGAAGATCAAACTAAAAGAAGCCATTGAACGAGTAAAAGAATTGCTCACTCAGACAGGTAAGTCCGAAAAGACTCTTAAAATGTGTAACAAAGGATTAAGAATTATCGTCAGGTTCTTTGAGGAAAGAAACATTGACGAAATTGACTCTAAGCAGGTAGATGATTTCCTGCTTGAGATGCATAATGAACATATTTCCGGTAGGTTTGGTATTGAAAAGTGGAGGGTTATACGACGCTGCTGCGAAATGATAAAGCAGTACTCTTCGGAAGAAACCATAGATATCGGTTCATTGAGCAGATGGGATTATTCGCGGGGATTACCGATGCAATACATTGCATCGGATCCGCCTACTGTCGAGCAGATCGCTGAATGTGGAAATATATATGCCTTAGCGTGGAGGGTCAGGCAGGAATTGATATCTGCCGGACTTGCCTCAAACACAGTGAGACATTATTCCGAGGAGGGATTGTCTGTTATCATTCGGTATCACTATGCGCATGGAACGAAATACTATTCAAAAAAACTTACGGACAGCCTTGTCAGCAACAGCAGAGAGAAGTATGAGAAAGGTTCATTTCGAAGACAGGCATATCAGAACATCCGCAAAACAGCATGGCTTATCAACGAAATATACGAAACCGGTAAAATAGCCCTTGAAACAATTCCCAAATGGAGCCTGCGTTATCCTACGGCTGAATTTTCAGCATTACTTTCGGATTTTTGCATCACATTCATTTCCGAAAACAGGTTGAAAGAATCATCGGTATATATGCTTGCCAGTAAGATTCGAAGGTTCATGTTTGCACTGGAAGATTCTGGGATAAATTCTATAGAATCATTATCCCCGGTTCTTGTAAATACAACTGTGACTGAACTTGCTAAAAACTATCCGAGTGGAGCAGGAAACCTTTTCTATCCGATTAGGTTGTTTTTACAGTTCTTGTATGAGAAAGGTGCTGTCGTAACAGATCTGAGTGTAGCTTTACCCGAAGCGGCAGCAACAAAAAAGACCTTTCATGAACCGTTAACCGACGATGAGATCAAATGTCTGCTCGAAGCTCCAGACCGTTCAACTCCAATCGGGAAGCGTGATTATGCAATAATGCTGCTTGCGCTGCAGACCGGTTTGCGGGCTTGTGACATTTCTGATCTTAGGCGTGAAAATATCGATTGGAAGAGCAAAACCGTCAATATCGTTCAACACAAGACCGGCGTGCCACTGTCGCTTCCTTTGCCGTCAGAAGCAGGAAATGCTGTCGCAGATTATCTTTTGCATGGGCGCCCCGTATGTGATCTTCCGCATATTTTTATTTGTGACGTAGGCAAGAAACGCCCAATTAAAAGCAGAACATTTGGGACAGTGGTTACAAAATATATGAAACGGACCGGTATTTATGATACTGAACGCCGCCGCGGATTTCACAGCTTTCGCAGGACATTCGGAACATCGCTGTTAAAAAACGATATTCCCATGGATCTGATACAGCAGATGCTCGGACACACTCAGATGAATTCAATGAAGCCTTATCTGTCTGTTGAGGAAGAAGGGCTTAAACGCTGCGCCCTTTCTCTTGTTTTCGGCAGAGAGGAGGCGCATTTATGAGCTATGTATTTTACAGTGGATTTGCTGATCAACTGGAGCAGTTCATCGCACAGAAGAACGCTCTTGGCTATTCTTATGAAGAAACAAGCCGTATCCTTCATAAATTCGATATGTTTTGTTTGGAAAACTTTCCCGGTGAGAAGACGCTTAGCAAAGAAATATGTTTGTCCTGGTCTGTGCGTAAAGAAAATGAATGCAGAAACACTCTCCGTAATCGCATATTTCCGATCCGTGAATTTGCAAAATATCTTAATTGCATAGGCGAAGAAGCATACATAATTCCGGCTTCCTTTACGCCAAAAGGAAAAGCTAACGCTCCGCATATTTACACAGAAGACGAAATAACAGCAATATGGAATGTACTTGATAGCCTTCCGTACAAAAGAAACTTTCCTGTTCGTCATTTGGTGATTCCAGCGCTTGTAAAGCTGCTTTATTGCTGTGGACTTCGTCCTCCCGAGGCGAGAAAACTTCTCAGGAAAGATGTTGATCTCGATAAAGGACGTATTGATATCATAGAAAGCAAAGCGCATAAAAGCAGGATCGTAATGATGGCGGACGACGTTACCAAAATGCTTCGTAACTATGACAGTTCCGTTTCAGCAGTTATGCCGAACAGGAAGCAGTTCTTTCCGGATTCTAATGACAGGATCTATACAAAGGTATGGTTAGACAAAACCTTTCGTATTACTCTGAAAAAAGCTAATATACAGTCATCTGGTAAACAGGCTCCGCGTCCATACGACTTTCGCCATACTTTTGCCACGCATCGCTTGTATCAGTGGATGAAAGAGGGCAAGGATCTTGATGCAATGATCCCGTATCTGAGTGCATATATGGGTCACGCTCAGATTTCCGATACATATTACTACATTCATCTTGTCCCCAGTATTTTTGAAAAAATGAGCGGTTTCGATGACAGTGCCTCAGAAAGTCTGATACCGGAGGTGAGCGATGATGAGTGATTTCTTTGAAACAGTACGAAAGTTTCTGACAGAATACCTTCCAAAACAAAGATGCTTAAGCGAAAACACGATAACATCATACCGGCAGGCAATCAATCTTTTCGTTAAGTTTCTTCGGGAAGTAAAGGGATATTCAGTCATCAAGATCAGCTTTTCGGTCATTGACAGGAAGGTTATTCTGGAATTTCTCGACTGGCTGGAAGCTGAAAGGAAATGCAGCGCAAGTACAAGAAATCAGCGCCTTATGGTTCTTCGCTCCTTCTTTGATTATGCAGGAATAGTTGACTGCACACATATTTCACTATACACGGACAGCTTGAAAATACCGACTAAAAATGAACATGGTAAGATAGTGGAATTCCTGTCCGAAAATGCTTTGACAGCCTTGTTACAGCAACCAGACCCAGGTAAGAAAACAGGGCTTCGTGATCTCACTTTTATGGTGCTGATGTATGATACTGCAGCAAGATGCTTTGAGCTTCTCGGAATGAGGATAAAGGATCTTCGGCTGAACGCTGAACACCCCATAGCATACTTGCACGGCAAAGGCGGTAAAACACGGACGGTTCCGCTGCTTCCGAAAACTGTGCAGCATTGCAAAAGATATCTCAGCAGATTTCATGCCGGTGAACATTCCAACAGCGAAGAATATGTCTTTTACACAGTTTCGCATGGAATGCGCCATAAAATGTCACATGATACTGCCGCCGATTTTATGGATAAATATTGCTCTTTGGCAGCACCGCAGTGTTCCGAAATGCCGGGACATCTGCATCCGCACATGATCAGACATACACGCGCCATGCATCTGTATCGCGCAGGAATGCCTTTGGAACTGCTGGCGCAGTTTATGGGTCACTCAAACTCAGAAAGTACAAGAGTATATGCGTACGCGGATACCGAAATGAAGCGTGCTGCTCTTGAAAAAATAGAGTCAAAATCTACCGTTCAAAAATCGGTTCCTGCAATATGGGAAGATGATGAAGATATGATTCTCCGGCTTTCAGGTCTTATCTGAGCCTTATAGTTATTCCGATATTTTATTGAGAAAGTGCCTTTTTATGCGCACTTTCTCTTTTTTATCGGAATAACTGAAAGGTCGGCATAAGACTGGTTATTCCGAATTCGGAATAACCAGTCTTTTTCGTGCTGCGGTCGACGTAGAGCCTTCGATGATCCAAGAGGTACTCTGTTCCTTGAAATTGCAAGACTTGTTGAAGCCAAGCGACCTGCGTTTTTTCTGCTTGAAAATGTACCCGGACTGTTATCGATTAACAAGGGGGAAACTTTCAAAGTCATCCTTGAAACATTTTCCGAACTGGGG
>JAGAWN010000113.1 GCA_017941355.1 Ruminiclostridium sp.
GTTTACGTCTGTGGTCATGCGAACCTCCGAAGTCAATAAACATACCAATATATTATACACCAACCTATATGGATTTGTCAAGAAAAAACGCCCTCTTGCCTCAAAAAGAGGGGAGGGCGTTTTCACATCAGGCATCGGCGGGCAGCGCCCGCAGGCACTCCGTATCTTACTTTTCAGCAAACACGAATTATCTGCCTCGAAGCCGATCGTCACTGCCGCGGGGACACCGGCAGCCACCATTATTATTACCGCGTTGCGGCAGCGTTATTTTGTGCAGTCTCCGCGCGTTTATTCACATTATCAGTATCGACAGCAGCGCGAGTATCAGCGTTTTGTCCGCGTCCTGTTTGTAAAGTATGTATGCAAGCACAAGTATCATAAGAGTGTCCCGGTCATTCAGCAGCCGCCCCACCAACCCGCCGTCAGCCGACATTTCCGGATCCGCTGTTCTGTTCCTCCGTCTGCGCGTCCTCTTCTCCCCGAAACTGCCCTCCGTTTCCGTTATCGCAGGAAAAATCGGGAAAGTCGGTGGTATCGGGATCTGAATCGCTCTCGGCAAGTTCTTTCATCATCTTCGTGTTTCTGGTCATTTCTTCGAGTATCTCGGCTGCCTTTTTCAGCCCGTCGCCGGAATAATCCCCGCTCATAAGCTCATCTGCGGTATATACTCCGTACCTGTCGTCTTTTTCTTCCGGATCGAGATGTTCTTCCGGAACAGTCCGGTCAGTTTCGTCATTCGGCTCAGCAGCGGATACCTCCTCCGGCGCGGTGCTGTCTGTCGTTTCATATCCCGTCCCGGAAGTGTCGCCGCCGCTTCCGGACAGTTCGGCGGAAGCTTCATCTGTTGACATCTCTGCCGGCTCATGAACACCGTCGTCCTCAGCGCTGTTCTCCGCCGGTGCAGTCACGGTTATCTGCGCACCGATCTCCGCTTTTGCCGTGATCTCAACGACAGGCTCGTTCTCCGGCAAAACCTCCTCCGCCTTGCTTTCAGCCTCAGTCCCGGCAGGCAGAACGTCCTTCTGCGTAGCCGGATGTGCGCTTCTCATCATAGCCAATGCCGCGCTTGCATACTCCTTTTGTCTGCGTTCAAGCTCGGACGCGCTTATCTTCTCTTTCTTCCAATCCATATAAAAAACCTCCGGATAACATAATGGATCTTTTCAGACTATCGGAATAATGCCTGAAAAGTATTGACAAAGTTTTTTCGGACACACAGCCCTGCATATTCTTATTCCAACTCATTACCGGCATATTCGCGCGGCCACAGTCTGCACCCGCCGTAACTGCGCGGTACCGGTTTTCGCAGTTCAGAAACGGAACAGTCCGATATCGCGCAGCAGCGGGATAATGTTCATAAATCTCATAAGCTGTGCCGCACGGTCAAGCTTAGGACGGTTTTCCTCCCGCAGGAGCGGACGAAGTGCTTTCAGAAGCTCGGTGTTTTTATCTTCCTCACCGAGCTTCGACATCACATCAAGCAGCGTCAGCAGCACTCCCGGGTCAAGCCCGTCGAAGATGCCGGCGGAATTGCCGCTTTCACCCGAGCCGTCCCCGGCGCCGCCCTCACCGCCGTTTGCAGCGCCGCCAAGCATATTCAGGATATCGTCAAGCTCAGCCATGCGCACATTTCCTTCCGGACGGCGTGTATGTCACTTCCCCGCCGTGTACTTTTTCTGCAGCTGTTCGGTAAGCTTCCTGTCCCGAAGCGTACTGTCTATCTTCGCCTTGTCGGCTTCGCTCAGATACGAACGGAGTTCCGCCACATTGCCGTCATTCACCGCTCTGCGGAGGGCTTCCTCCGGTACACCGAGCTTCCTGCTTGCAGCGGAGATAAGACTGTTCACATTGATCGCCATAGTTTTTCACTCCCTTCAATTATTATGATACAGTACGGCGTAATATTCCCGCCGTTTATGCCGGAACGTTATCTGTAATCATTAAAGTAACAACAATTGTTAAAATTGTACAAAATCGTATGTGCTGTATTTACATATTCGTCAATAATTCAAAAAATCGTTTGACTTGCAGAGAGAATAATGATATAATGTTACTAAATGAAATCATCGGCTGCCAAAGGGCGGAAACGGAGGATAATATGAAGATCATCGTTGTAGCGGATACCAACAAGGATTATCACAAGTACAAAGCAGTAGTTGAGAAAAACCTTGACGCGGATATGTTTATTCACCTCGGGAACGGCGAACATGAGTTTGCGGACGTAAAAGCGGAACACCCGGAGCTTGACTTCCACTACGTCGGCGGTGACTGCGATTACGGCAAGCACAAGATGCTCGAGGTGATCGAGGCACAGGGCTACAAGATCCTCTGCGTCCACGGGCATGAGCATAACGTCCAGGGAAGTCTCGACCCGATAGTAAACGAGGCAAAGCAGCGCGGCTGCAAAGTGGCGCTCTACGGACACACTCACATGTACCGCACCGAAGTCATAGACGGCGTGTATGTCATGAATCCCGGAGCGATCGACTCCCCCCGCGGAAAGAACAAGCCCTCCTACGGCGTTATCAACATTGACAAGAACGGCAAGCTCCTTATGAGCTTAGTCGCTATCCAGTAAGCCGATACAATAATATATGCACACCCGCTTTTCCGGGTTACGCAAAAGGAAGATCCCGATGAACAAACCTTATATAATATGCCTGCAGTTCGGAACATGGCGCAACGAACTGTGGTTTACCGCGCCTGACAACGAGATTGCCGCAAACAACTGGAAAACCGCTGTGGACGAGCTTCCCTCCGTCAGCGAAAAATGCGCGAACTCCAACCAGTTCATGTCCGAAGCTGTGGAGCATTTTGAAAGATACGGCTTCACAAGGATCCGTCACTGATGCGCAGTATCACCGTCGGCAGGAACTCTGCCGGACAGCGGCTTGACCGTTTTCTGCAAAAAGCTTTCCCCGCGCTTACTCAGGGACAGATCTGCAAGCTGATACGCAAAAAGGATATCAAAATAGGCGGTAAGCGTACCGAACCGGCTTACAAACTCACCGAGGGCGACGAGATAACTCTGTATGTCCGGGAGGAACTGCTTGCCGCCGATCCCCGCATCGTGCGTAATGACGAAAACGCGCCGGAGATCAGCATAATCTACGAGGACGAGAATATCCTGCTTGCGGACAAACAGCCCGGAATGCTCGTGCATGAGGACAGTTCCGGCGGCGGAGAAACGCTGATAGCAGGGATCCGGCGCTATCTGCGTGAAAAAGGTGAGTATGACCCGGAAAGCGAGTTAAGCTTCGCGCCCGCGCTCTGCAACCGCATAGACCGCAACACCGGCGGCATAGTCATAGCCGCGAAGAATGCCGAAGCGCTGCGGGTAATGAATCAGAAGATACGCGACCGCGAACTTACAAAGCTGTATCTGTGCGCAGTGAACGGAGTCCCGGAGAAACGCGCCGCGACTCTGACCGCCTATCTGTATAAAAACGAGAAAGAAAACCGAGTTGTGATCTCCGGACATAAAACACCCGAAAACCGGACTATCGTGACAAAGTACCGTGTCCTGTCGGTAAATTCCGACGGCGACAGCCTGCTTGAGGTTGACCTTATAACCGGGCGCACTCATCAGATACGCGCACACATGGCGCATATCGGGCATCCGCTGCTCGGCGACGGCAAATACGGTTCCAACCGCGTGAACAAGGAAAAAGGATACAAATACCAGGCATTGTACAGCTATAAACTGCGTTTTGAATTCACAACGGACGCCGGCTCTCTCGGTTACCTCAGCGGCAGGGAATTCACAGCAAAAAACATTTGGTTTCTGAACAGGTTCGATATAAAAAGACCGTGATACGTCTGGTATCACGGTCTTTTGCGTCATTTCAGCTTTCCGATGTCCTCCGGCATCACCCAGCTGTACAGTTCCTTAAGCAGCACGCGCCCCGACAGGATCTTAGCGACGGTATAGCACCTGCCGCTGCCCTTCATATTCGCGGGTATCCTGATGTTCGTTCCCGCGTAGCACTTCGCATTGTTTTTTATATAAACCTTGTCTCCTGCATTGAACCATGTCCTTTTCCCGGAATTTGCCGCAGCCGCCGGATATTCAATGTACGGGCACTGGAACCAGTATTCCCAGAAGTTATCAAGCCTGCGTTTGACAACTCCGTCCCCGCGCGCACCAAGTGTGCTTTCGATCGTGTACCCGCCGCCGATGTAGATACCGACATGAGGGTGAGACTTGCTGTAAACGATAAGACCGGGGATCTCGGGCATAGTTGAGATCTTGCCTTTTTTCTTCGCCTGCTGATACATGAATCCCGCATTTGCGTCCGGATAGCCGGACGCGCCGTATTTCGGCGAGCCTGTCCCGCCGTCAGCTTTGCCGCTCCAGTAGTAGGATTTTATCAACCCCACGCAGTCAACACCGTAATACCCCTTGTTACAGAGTTGTTTCAGTTCATTCCAGCGTGCAGCGGTGTAGCCTGTCCCCGCCTTATTCCCGTACATCTTGAACAGCATATCGTACTGCTGCTCAACAGGACGGAGAATGCCGCCCCACATATATTTTGTTTTGAGCGCAAGCGCCTTTTCGGCGTGCTTTACAAGCCCGGTATTAGTGTACAGTCCCATTGTCGCCCTCCTTGTGCAGTATGTAGTCCCCTATCGGATTACCGACTTCAAGCCAATGCCGCATCGTTTCCAGTGCCACGTCTACCCACGCGGAGAACACCGGGAACGGAAGCAGCGCGGCAGTCGTCGGGAACTTCGAGCAGAACCAGTCGTAAACAGTGCGGAGTTTAAGCTGTCCCGTGCCGCTGCCGAGGAGTTTTTCGGCTTCCACAACAGCGTATTTCAGCCACTCCTTGACCTTTGTGCGCTGATTGACGATCAGGTACACAGCGGCGATAACAAGCACCGCGCCGCCTGCGCATAAAGCTATGATATCATTCATCTGCATTGTTCTCACGCTCCTTTTCTTCCTGCTTTTCAGCCTGTTTTTCCTTTTCGGTCTTTATCCACGCCATAGCCCCGCATTCCCCGCCGAGAGCCGCGAACACGCAGGTGCAGAGGGTATCGGGGATCGAGCCGCAGAGGTAAAACGTGACGAGCATCGTCACCGTGAATGTGAGCAGAGCCGCACCCACGATGACGAGGATAATGTCCATAGTTTTCATTCCGTCACCTTTTGAACAGTCAGACTTGTTACATTTTCGGGCGTTATAGCCCCCCAAGTACCGCGGCTCCACAATCCGAGATTAATGCCTATTAGGTTGAATGTACTCGGAATGGTTATGGTTTTTGTCCCTGCTTCTGTTGAGCCGCCGACATCACTTGACCATTCCTCCCCATTTGAATTATAGCCATATATACTTGTAAAGCTGATATTTGCCGGTTCAACTGTAAGCAGATAGGTACTGCCCGGTTCAACACTGACAGCGGTCGCATTGCGTACTCTTGTTGTTGAAGAACTTGTCGAGGGAGTGTAACCGGAACCCCACTCCCCTTGAACTATGGTTATTGCTTCTTTTTTAGCTTTGTACCTTTTCGGAAACACAAGCATCAGCTCACCTCCATGCTCGTTACGCGGAATGTGAGTGCTGTCTCCGGTATCTCCGAGCATTCAAACGTTATTCCTGCGGCAGTCTCGGACACCGCATAGACCCCGGCAGCGTCCCATGCGGCATTTTCACCGATAGTAATGTCTATAACATTTCTGCGGGACGTGTCGTGTGCAAACGTTACAGTCTGCCGTAACGTTGTGCTGTCCCAGCCTGCTGCGGTGAGAGTAAGCAGCGAGGAGACGGTTATCATGCCGGCTGTTCTGCTGTTTATCACGTCGATCTGTGACTGCAAACCGCTCTGCAGATCCGCTGCCGCGTGACCGTTTCCGTTACTGCACAGAAATCCGACCTCCATGTATGGACTGTCGGAAGCCGTGACCGTGTTGGAGCCGCCGAAACTGCGCAAGCGTCGGAATCCAGCGTTCTCTTCCTCGGAAAGCATTGTTATCATCGGCACATCAAGCACCGTCGTCCCGTCGTCCGCGATCCGTGTAACAGCCAGACCGCCGGGAAAGACGATCTCGTCTGCAAGCCACTGCTGTCCGTTTTCATCGGTGTAGCTGCCGCCGTCAGAGACCTTTATCCCCCGAAGCGGCAGTCCGGTTGTAAAAACGCAGGATCTTGTTTCACTGCCGTCAGAGCAGGTAACTGTAAGAGTCCCGCCGTCACCGACGCTCGCTCCTCCCTCTGTTCTTCCGCAGATCACAAGTGACTGGATCTGAGCATAGGCAGCACCGCTGAATGATATATCTTCTCCGGCGGCAGCGCCCCGGATCGAGTAATCGGCAGTCCCGACAACAGCCGCACCGCTGCTGTCATGCGCCGTAGTGCCGCTTATCAGTGTTTCCGGAGTCACAGTGTCGTTCGTCAGATCGAATCTTGTTACTCCGTCTATAACCAGTTTGTTTACATATTTATCAGACATTCTGACCTCCGATCGCAATTGTGATACCTCCGCTCCCGTTCAGAGTTTCCGAAACGGGAACACGCTCCACTGTAATGTTATTCCTCAGCGCTTTCTGTGCTGTAGCAAGAACCACCGGCTCCCTGAGAGAGGGGACAACGGTGTATTCGCCGTCGTAAGCGGGCATTGTTTCACTTCCCTGCCCTACCGAAACGTGTATTCCTCCCTCCGGAGTATAGTCCGCGCTCCTGCCGCAGTCCAGTCCGACTGCGAACAGCGCGTCGTCCGGGAATCCCAGCCATGTATCGCACACCGTCCCGTCCGTGTCGGCTATCCTCAGCGAGTAAAAGTAAGTATGACGCGCAATATCGCTATCCTCCGGCGAAAGCGGGAATGTTACCGCACCCTGCGTGTCCTGTGCGGATTTGTCCGCCGTCTTTGAAATGACAGGCTCAGCGCCCTTTGAAGCACACACCTCAAACACGACCGTCTGTCCGGCGGCGAGAATGTACGGCTCACCGCTTTCCGCCTGTGTCAGCGTGAAACGGATAAACGCGCTGTCGCCCCGCGGGATCCTGATATTGTAACCGTTTGTAAAAAACATACGCTCCTCCTAAAAAAGCATAGTCAGTATCATAGTGCAGATCCCGCCCGCGAGAGCGCCCAGCACAGCCGAAACCAGCGTTTGCCAGTGCTTTGCGGGAACCTGCTCGATGTTCTCGACCTTTTCTCCGATACCGTTAAGTTCCTCACGCATATGCTGGATCTCCACCGTCATCTTCTGTACGCTCTCCACAAGTTCTTCGATGTGATCGACGCGTTTCAAAAGCGCCGCATACGAGCTTTCCAGCGCCGTCACCCGTTCACGCAGCATCACGGTATTCTCGTCCACGTTATCACCTCACTTTATCAGCACCTCTGAGTGACTGTCATCAATGCGCCTCAGTACCCTTGCCCGTGAACGCGCGGAAGTCCTTTTGGCGATCCCGTCCTTAGCGGAGATATAGTCGCCCGCGCAGCAGCTTCCGTCGTCCCTTACCACCAGCCGTCCGACAAGACCCACAGCCGCCCATTCCGGACGTTCTGAGCGCGGTATGTATTTTCTCTCCGGGTCATATTCCGGTGAAAGTATCGGTTCGCCGCTGCCGTCACGGATCACCGCGCCGAAAGTGTCTTTCACGTAGCGTCCGTTCCAGTAAAGCTCAGCCGCATTTCCCACGACCGAGGGTGCAGCCGAAACAATTCCGGTAAACCCGCTTCCGTTTGCAGGTACGATCCTGTCACCCTCAACGGCCACCAGCATACCGCGTCTGTCCTCGCCGCCGGGATTGCCGTCCGCCCATTCAAACATCTCCGCGTAATCCGCGCCTATAGTGCCGTAGCTCCCGGCAGCAGCCACCGCGCCGCTGCTCGTGACATAAAACACCTGTCCCGCGGCGATATACTTTCCGGAAGCGTCGGTCACGCCGTTTCCGCATATCACCGCACTTGCCGCGTTTGAAGCGTTGTTTGACTGTCCGCATATCATGCTGAAATTCGTTGAGTTCACAACATTTCCGTTTCCGCACACAACGTCCTGTGAAGCATTCATCAAAATGTTTGAACTTCCCGCCACAACGTCGTCATTCAGATCGTGCAGCCGATTGGAACTTCCGGTAATAACCGACCTTCTCGCGTCATCATCGACGGAATTGTACATACCGCCCATTATCACCTGCTGTATATCCCTGCCGGTGTTTCCGTATCCGAAAACCGCGCTCTGATAGCAGCCGTCAGCAACGATGTTTCCATCGCCGTTAATGACAGAGCTTTCAATGTAGCCGCCGATCCTGTTGTTCCTGCCGCCGACGTCCGCATACTGATGAATTGCGGTATCCTCCTCGCTTCCCAGAGTATTCCCGGATCCCCCGATACGGCAGTACTTCACGCCGAAAGCATTGTTTCCGCTTCCTCCGATATGGTTGAAACCCTCGCCGTAACTGCTCGTATGGTGGTTGTTGAACCCCTCGATGTGGTCATAGGCTGTATTTGAATAGTTTGCCGTATGAGAGTACAGTCCGTCGTTTCTGTAATCGTTGAACCGTTCCGTGGTATGCGCGGCATCCAGCCATTCGCCGACCCCGCTCCCCTCGCCTCCGCCGCCTTTTACAGCATCAATCCGCTTTGCGGTCTGCCCTCTCGTGCCTGCGGAAACGCAGCTTCTGCCGGAAACCAGCGAACCCACACATTCCGCGGCAGAGCATACGACCGTATGATAATTGCGGTAGCACCATTCATAGGAAGTGACCACGCCGATTATACCGCTTCTCTGGTCAACATCACCGCCCCTGAACATCAGCGTATCTCCCGTGTCAAGTGCCGGGTCACCGAAAAGCACAGCGTCTATTCCGCGCTGCTTGAAAGAATCGATGAACAAAAGCCATTCCCTGTTCACCGTATCGCACTGCGCCTCCGAAAGCTCACACAGCAGCGGATTCTTCTCCAGCACATAAGAAGCGGGAGAAGCCTGTTCGTCCTGTGAAACGTATGACGAGGTGTAGTTTGCGACCTTGTCGCCCTTGTACGCGGTCAGATACTTGATATACGCGCGCGTATCGGTAACTCTTACGCTCTGCCTCTCCGAAGCTTCCACAGTACGGTCACAGACGATAACACTGCTGTCCGAACCGCTCACGCCGTATTTTGCGGGAATGATCTTCAGCACAGAGTCTCTGTCAATTACCGCGTACCCGCATACCAGCGCCGCGCACCACATGATAATGTCCCTGCACGACTGGATCTGTGCGTCCTTTGCAGTCACAGTAACTCCGCTGTTCGGGAAATCGTCCAGACTGTCCGCCGTGATATCTGTTACGATCCCGCATTCTTCACAGGCTGCGGCAACAAGCTCCGCAGGCGTGCAGTGCATATTTCTCAGCGTATCTGACGGTTCCGCGTCCGCCAGAACTCCCGCGTCATATGCTACTATTGAAAGAATGTTTTTTCTCCTCACCGACAGCACCGGGTCAATAAGAAAATTCCCCAGAGGAACAGTCTCTGTCACCGCTCCCGTGTCAAGCATATAGTTCATATTTACGGACGCGCCGATAAGATCAAGCCCCAGTGCGCTGTCATAAAAGAAAGAGAACCGCAGGCATGACAGATTGAAAGAACCTATCTTGTACTGCGGTCCGCAAAGCTCTTTCGTAAGTTTCAGAGTGCCGCTCACAAGGTTTTCGTCATTAACCTCGATCTGCGTACCTCCCGCAAGAGTCAGAACACCCGAAACGCTGTCTCTGCGGACTTTTTCCCTCATTGCTTCCAGATAAGCGCCGCTGACATTATACAAAACCTCACCCCCTAAAACTCCGTGAGCCGGCAGCTGATCTCCCACCAGCTCTCCGATTCGTTTTTATTCTGCTGCTGATAGAACTCCGACCTTACGCTCTCCGCGTACATCTTGCAGCCGATATATCCTGCCGAACCGGGATCGAGCAGGCTCACCTCCAGCAGCTCGTCCGCCAGCGCCGTATCCAGTCCCGCCAGCGAACTTCCCGGGATCCGCCATTTCACATCACAGGTCTTTACGCTGCGGCGGATCCTGTTTCTGTGGACAACGCCCGTCTCGTCGGAGCGTCCGGTGTCCGCGCTCTGAATATCCCTTGATGTGACCGAGTAGTAAAACGGCGTCGGCAGTTCCGAACCGTTAATTTTTATAAAGTACATGGTTCAATCACCTCTTACTGATACATACCGTTGGTGATCTTGCTCCTGCGCAGATTGAACCGGTTGACCGATTCCCCCACCTTGTCTCCGTCAAGTTCCACGGTAGTGGTAATGTTTACAGGCTGCTGCGCTTCCTGTGCAGCCCCGACTGCGCCGACAACGGTCTCGCTTGCATCGAGATCGAGAACGTTAGCAGTCCCGGAGTAAGCTACCCCGTTGTCGAAGTAGTATATCCCCTCCGCGGGAACATTCCCCGGCATACCGCCGGGTCTGTAAATATTTCTGCCGCCGCTGAAAGAATATCTGCTTTCAGCGTCAGTCACATTCACAGCCGCGCTCTCCCCTGCCTCCGATGTGATCTCAGTCTCCAGCAGCCCTCCGAAAGCCTCCGTCACAGCCTTGCCCGCCGCCGAAGCCTCATCTCTGAAAGCCGCCAGTTCCGCTTTTGCGCCCGCAAGCCCCGCCTTGAAATTCTCCGCGTCTGCGGAGATCTTTATGTTCAGTTCTTCAATGGTCATAGTCGTTATTTGTCTCCCGTATTGCGAAGTCTCCCGTTAAGCTGTTCCGCGATCCTCATAAAACTGCTCTTTCCGCCGTCCGCGGGAGGAGCCGGCATTCTGCCGAACGCCTCGTCCGGTGTTCTCGGAAACCTCCGCGGGGCATTGAACGCGGCAAGCACAAGCGCTCCCGTGTTGAAAGCCAGCAATTCGTTCTTTCTGACAGCTGCAGCTTCCCTGCGCTTTCCCGCGTCAACAAGTTCGTCCATCTCAGCCGCAGTCATATCCCAGAGTCCGCGCAAATCGTCAGCAAAAAGAGCAGCCTCCCTGCGCAGCTTCCGCGTCAGTTCTGCCGCGCTGCGGAAGCCTCTCCGAAAAAACCCGAATTTTTCAGTGCCTCCGCGATCACGCCGTTAAGAGTGAGATAGGTTCCCCCCTCGCTGATAAAGTCGTCGATCAGAGCATAAGCGTCCTGCTTTGTGAATTCCGGGCGCAGCCCCTCCACGAGCGCATATATCAGCTCCGCGATCACCCCTACCTCGTCCGTGTTCTCCAGAGCGCTGTACACCGAGGTTCCGAGCCGTTCCTCAAGTCTGACGGCGGAAAGTGCCGTAAGTCTCAGCATATACGTTTTCCCGCCCGCAGTAAATTCGGTATAAGGAAGTCTCATTTTGTTTTCAGTCATAGATCGTACCTCCGAAAAACCGTGCGGAACGTTATGCTCCGCACGGTATAATTTACGCACTGCACGAAATAGCCGTATTCGGTATCGACACGATACTGAATTCGATCACCCCGTCAGCCTCCATTCTCTTCACCTTTGTGGAAACCTGCCCCGTCCAGCTGAACGATGTCCCGTCAGGAAAGGACACGCTCTGCGCAACCGACGCTCCCGAGACCTCCACAGCTCTCGCCGCCGCGAAAGCGGCAGCCACCTGCCCCGGCTTAACATTCGGGTTTTCTTCCGAGCTGTTGTAGTAAAAGTCGAAGGTCAGATCGTCATATTTGTACAGTCCCGCAATATAGCGGTGCGCAGTATCGAGAAGATTTGTCACTTCCCGCTTCTCTCTCGTCCCGCCAAGTTCCGGTGTGGATTTCAGTCCGTAAAGGTTCTGCCCGTTCAGATAATAAGCAGTACCCGAAGAAAGTATCTCCATACCCAGCCTCCTTTTTGATAGACCTCCGCGAACGGCGCACAGCACATCCGCGGAGGCAGTTTTTTGATGATCGGCGTTATGCGCCTAAACAGAAACCGTCCGCCCGGACACCTCATCAATGCCGAACCTGAATCTCATGCACATTCTCGGCTTGTCCTCGTCTGTAATAAAATGTGAGAACGACCGTTTGATGCCTTTCCGGGCAAGTACGGCGCTTGCGCGTACAGCCAGTCCTCTTGCGTTCTCCTCGTCCTCGGCGTAAACATCGAGCTGCAGCGTGATAACGCTGTACCTGTCATACCCGCTCAGCACCACGGAAGCGGAGTTGCCGATCTCCGAAAGAATAATGCAGGGAGTATCGGCAGTTCCGTCGTGAAAAGCAAGCTCTACCGGAGCAATGTCACCGAGCATCTCTGCGATCTCCGGAAGAATATCAACCACCGAAACCACCTCCGAACGTCATGGAAAACACCAGCGGAACGCTCTGCCGGGCTGCCTCCAGTCCCGTTTCCAGAAACGGCTTGGGGCGTCTGTGATAACCTCCGAATTCAACGCTCGGAGCATACGGAACATCGGTGCCGACAGTTGCTGTGATCCTGCCTGTGGGGCGTTCATTGAACACCCGCTTGCTTATGCTGCGTTTAAGCCTCCCCGTTCTCACCGGGCAAACGCGTGAAGCTTCGTCATAAGCGATCTGCGCAACAGCCTTCACCGCGTTTTCAAGCATAATATCGTATTGTATCATATCCGCACCGTCCTAACCGTAACGTGACCGGGGCATCGTCTGACCTCAACCACTTTGCTGTCCGGCCGATCGCCGAAAATACCCGCAAGATCACCGCAGCAAACTCCGGCACCGCGTCTGAGTACCAGCGTTGTTCCGCCTTTCACCCGTCTGCCGCTGCGCATATCCTCCAGAGTATCCTTTTCGGGGAACACCTCCGCGTAAACGAATCCGAGCATAGACGGAACGTGCTTCTTCCCGACGTAACCGCCGTCGCGGGCGCTGTCGGCATAAATGTTCACGCGTTTAAGATTCCTGCGTGTCAGCTGCACTTATACACCCCACCTTTCTCGGATAGTTCCTGAGTCTCATCTTCATGTCCTCGGTAATAAGCGAAGAGAACGACACCGAAATGTCGTTCTCCGTCCGTTTTTCTTCTCCCTCATTGCCGAGCCTGTTGTACATAGCCGCGGCGACCTGCACGACCATATCGTTCAGCCGCTCCGGAAGCACCGCTCTTCCGATGTAGTCGAGAATAAGATTCTCGGCATTCTGCAGCAGTAATGTCAGCAGCAGTTCGGAACTGTTGTCGTCGGGCGGCAGCATAACCCTCAAAGCGTCAATGTTTGTCATGCAGACCCTCCGTATCATTCGTTGCTGTCAGTCTGAGCAGAGGCAGCTCTGTCGAAGCATACCGCAACAGCCTTTTTCTTCTTGTCGAACACGAAAATGTCGTGATAAAGCAGACCCTCCACAAGAGTACCCGCAATACCGGGCGGATCCTTGTGGATCTTGTAATCCTGAAGCTTCACCGGTGCGGGAGCGCACATGGGGTGAGTGATGATGAAAGCGGTATCTTCGGGAAGTCTGCGCTTGGGAACAGCGATGATCGCCACGCCGTCGCAGTCGCCTACCATGCCCTTGTAGATAACTCTCTCCTGAGCAAGTTCGGTAGCCTTCGTAAAACCGCTGTCTTTCTTGAGCAGTTCGATGAAAGCGTTGGAACAGAACGCCACGCGTCCCTCGATCGGGAATTCCTCGTCCGTGATAGCAGTATTCGCTTCAACAAAGGTGTTGTAAGCGTTTGTGGAGTCGAGTTCCCTTTCGATTACAGTACCCGCCTTTGAAGCGAGGACCGAGAATCGGTAGGTGTCGATAGCAGGGATTATGACCTGCTCGATCTGACGCTGAAGAGCCTTCCCCGCATTTCTTACGCCCTCGGGGGAATCGGACTCGTATGTCTTGTCGATAGTGAACGTAAAGGACTTCTGCTGAGTCATCTTCATAGTCTGTACGGTATCTTCAAGCTCAACGGGAGTACCGTATCTGCTCATGCCGCCCTCGGGATCGTAGTCATTGAGGGGAGCGGTGTCAAGAGAGTAAACCTTTACGGTCTGCGCGCCCTCAAACTCCACGTCGTTGTTTGTACCGGCAGTGGAAAGCAGTCCCTTTCTGATGACCTCATCTACCTGTGTCGAATACTTTTCCGCAAGATTAATAGCCATAATAAATTCTCCTTTTCAAGCTGCATCATGTGATATAACAAAGCGCCTCCCCGCATCTTAGCGGGAAAGCGCCGTCATATCCGTCTTTAGTTTGTTGTCTGAA
Source organism: Ruminiclostridium sp. (assembly GCA_017941355.1). Taxonomy (GTDB): domain Bacteria; phylum Bacillota; class Clostridia; order Oscillospirales; family Ruminococcaceae; genus Ruminiclostridium_E. Next base: position 14,124 of record JAGAWN010000113.1, read on the forward strand.
CTCCGAGACCCGCGAGGAACGCGTCTGCGGGACCGCCCGCCGAAAGCTTCGGAGCTTTTCCCCGTACACGTTCGTTCACTGCCGAGGAAACCGCTGATTCAAAAGCCCTGCTCACCGTACCGAAGCTTCTTTCGCAAGCCTTCCGGTCGGAGTAGTCGAGACAAACCGCAAGCTGTTTCGGCAGTCCCGCCTTCTCCAGCATCTCATAGGCATCTGCCATAAGTTCACGTTTTGCCACAGCCGCCTCACGTTCGGCAAGTTCGGCATCAAGCTGCCCGCGCCGGTAATCGGAGCGTTCCGCTTCTGACATAGCCGCCAGCTTTTCCGCCTCGGCAAGCTTCTTCGCAAACTCACTGCGTTCCGTCTCGATAAGCTCGTCAAGCTGGGACTGCGTGTAAAGCTTATCCTCGTCTCCCTCCGCGGGATCGTTGTCAGCCGGTTCATCACCCGTGCAATCCGCCGCCTCTGCGTTTTCGCTTCCGAAGAGTTCGTCTGTCTGTATTTCGTTCTCCTGCATGGATCACACCTCCTTCATGTGGATTGCGGTTCGTTTTTCTCACTCTCCGCAGTTTACACTTTACCACATTCAAGGCGGACATTCAAGGACATTTAAGGACATCTTTCAGTTTTCGGGAAAAATAATTTCACTTCCGTTAATGACAACGGATCTGACATCGCAGGGCTGAACGATGTCCGGAAAAGTAAAGGTCATACTGCCGTCCGTATAACCGTCGTGCAGATAGCCTCCCGCTCCCGACCATTTCATCTGCATCAGAGAACCGTCCGCCATTTTCGCGAAGACATCTTCGTTCTGCATGACCTGCTCCGAGAACAGTCCGAACAGTTTTATGGTCATGCACCCCACCTCCGCGCGGAAAGGAATGACATATCCTCCGGAAGTGCGGAGCTTCCCCTCCGGCAGTACAAGTCTGCTGTAAGATAGTTTTTCGCCTGAGGAGCCTGTGGTTATGTTCGCGACCCATATCTTTCGGTGCTCTGTGATCCTGCCGTTCTCATCATATACGGGAACATTGGCTGATATCTCGATGTCTCTGTTTTCGAGTGATAAGGTGGAGTCGCTCTGTGACATTACTCTTATTTTCTGAGGAGATGAGAAGATGATACAGTCGCTGCCGCCGAGACCGTGCGGTGAACCCGGATCAGTTACCCGAACGAAAAAAGCGATGTCACGGTACAAAACAGGAGTATTAGTATCGTCAAACTCAGTCCCGTCGGGCGGGAAAATATCTATTATCGCGCGGAGTATCCCGTTGTCGGCCGCGGCTCCGACAAGTTCGAATCCGAACTGCGAAACGGAGTTGCTGTAAGCTGCGGAGTTTACGATGCTGTGTGCTGCGGTATTGTCATCGAACCCTGCCGCCGGGTCGTCAAGAAACGTGAATGTCCAGTTTGTTGCAGCACCCACCGCCGCGGTCATCGAGAATGCGGCAGCAGTGACAGCGAGAGCCGCGATAAGCGGACGGGCGCAGCGTTTCCGGCGTTTTTCCGGCAGTCTTTCAAGCAGCAACGAGACTGTCTGTTCATCGGGAACAGCCTGTTTTTTCATATCTTCAAAAATTTTGTTCATAGTCAAACCGATCCTTTCCGAGTTGATCTCTGAGCAAGGCGCGGCCGCGCATGAGCTGGGAGCGTACAGTTGATTCGCGCCTTCTCAGAGCAGCGGCGATCTGCCTTACGGACATATCTGCGAAGTAGTGCAGCCATATAGGTACACGATACTTCTCCGGGAGCTGACGCACCGCGTCTGCGATATCGTTCTGTTCGTCCGTTGCGAACTCGAAGCGTTCTGCGGGAGTGTCATCATCGAGAGGTACAGCTTTCCGCCACTTGCCGTGAGTAACGCGGCGTGACATATTTACGGCGGTGCGTATGAGCCATGCCCTGACGTGATCGTTGCCGGAGAATTGTTTGTCGGAACAGTGAAAAGCGAGAAAAGTCTCCTGAAAAACATCGTCCGCGTCAGTCTTAGAAGCGGTATGAGCAAGAGCGATACCATAGACCGTACCGGCGTATAGCTTTACAGCAGACTCTGTCTCTGCGTTATCGCGCATGGTCAGTGCCTCCTTTCTGTTGAATGAGCGCTCATATATAACTCATTCCGGAAAGGGAAAAAGTTGCAAAAACAAGAAATTTTTTGAAAAATGAAAAAAATTTTCAAAAAGGTATTGACAAACCGAAATAAATGTGATATACTGTAACAGTCGTCAGTGAGACGACCACCTGCGGAGGTGGTGGAATGGCAGACACGCTACTTTGAGGGGGTAGTGGGCGTTAGCTCGTGTGAGTTCAAGTCTCATTCTCCGCACCAGTGAAAAGCTGATAACAGAGCCGTTTGTGGGCAATACCACAGACGGCTTTGTTATATAATCTAACAGTCGTTTTACCCCAGTTCGCACAAAGTTCGCACACTTTGGTGCTTTACCACGAGAAATCCGCTGCTTTTTCTCACGGTTTTTTAGTGATAAGAAGGGTTTATAATGATATAATTTTTAGGGTTATGCTTTTAAGCAGTTAAGTGATGTCAAAGAGCAAGCAGTACTATAATAGTACATTCTAAACGGCTGTGAATTACAAAGACGTTATAACCCCACCGGCTCTACCGATGGGGTTAGTCTGAATTGTTGAGTTATTATCTGACAAAATCATCATTTAGCGCGATCCTCACCCATTAATCTTGCAAGCTCGATCATCATATCAGTAAGCTGACTATCGGCGTTCTCAACAGTTAACGATCCCTTGTCATATATAATATAGCCACAACCGGGACTATATTTATCATCATCGTGCCAATATTCTGACTCGGGTTTTCCATCGTAATCGATATCTGAATCCCAGGTGCTTATATCGGCACCGTTATAGGCATCATAAAGATCTTGTGCAAGCTTAGCTGCCATATCATCATACATGCCATACCATACTTTTTTGTACTGCTCGATTTTGGCAACAACAATGCCGTTGTTATACGATATTAATACTGCTCTCATTGTTTTTTTCCTCATTTCTTTTGATTTATTTCGGGATGTAATCCCTGTATATATACTATCACATTCGGGTTTGCTACGGGAGTAGATATGCTTTCTCATGTTTGCTATTTTTTCTCCAAATCAGTTATTTTTGCGCTTCATATATGTTAAATAAACAAATCAAATCGGCAGAAACCTTAATATATAGCGGTTTATCGCCACAATGCTATAAAACTGTTTTAAAAAAATTTTGTACGGATGTTATGCTATTAATGATATAAATATCCCTCTGATGAGTGTTATTAACGCCCCCCCTGTGTCGAGTGTTGTAACAGAATCTCTATGTTTTGTATTCAAGTGTCAGAAATACTCCGACAAAATGCAGTCAATGTCGGCAGGATTTTTAACGCTCTGTATATCGCGATATACAGAGCGTTAATTCATTCGTTAAGTATCGTTACCAGATGCCTCTAACTGTGTGGTTGCATTGCTTTCAAGTATTTTCTCCGCAGCGTCAATTCTACCCAAAAAGTATTTTTCGATTACCTCCCAACGCTGGTCCGATGTTAGGTCTGCTTTAAGGAAACGGTCAAGGAAATCGATTGATGCTCGGAATCTGCGATTTTCCTGTCTTATCATCTGTTCGCATACTCTCGCCGTTTTAAATGTTGAAAACCGTCCGTAAACGGTTAAAGATATCTTAGGATCGAGACCTCCCGATATACGATAGTAGATAAGATCAAGTATTCTGAGTATATCAAGTGCAAAAATCGTTGAGTTGCTTTTATTTTGCACACAATATATTTCAAATGTTGTTATTTCTGTTACACCGACATCAGTTACCGTTTCTTGCTTGATCCAGTCACCGGAAAACATGTCTCTGATCAGGTCTTCGAACTCCATTATTATATCAAAACTGAGCGCTTCGAAATCTTTTTTGTCAGTTTCCATAACCTTATATTTTTGTTCTTCGCCCATATTTGTCTTGGCTTTGGTTATCAGATTATATCCGGTATAAGCATCTTTGGGCGGATAATAATTCTTTCTTTTTCTTTTGTTAGCCTCCTCGTCACTTGCAAGGAAAAGTGAAAACAGTAAATAGGCTATATCTCCATATGGAGACGTTATAGTTTCCTCTATCTCGGCTGCGGAAACGATCTCAGGTAAAATTATATCCGTATCTTCCGTATCGGAAATCGATTCTTCCGTACATTCAGAATTTTCGTTTGGTAAAAGATTTTTCTTTTCTTCGTTATCCGTATCGTTGCAATTTTGATAAGAAAACTTTTTCAGACAAAGATTGACAAATTCAAGTTCAAAATCCTTGTATAAGAATGGTTTCTTTTGGAGGTTTATGAGTGTGCTTCTGAGAATATCCATATAGTCTCTGTACTTACCGATCATCACATCAAGTGATGGTTGATCTGTTACAACTTTAATTTCCATATACCTTACTAAAGGATTTATATCCGGATCAAAAAAAGCTTGCTTAAAATCTGAGAACGACTTGTCGGGTGCAGCATCTTTCCACACCTTAAATACATCGAGCTTATAAATATTCCCACAGTTGTTATAATCTTTCTTTACAAGCTCAAAAGAATCTTTTTTATATGTAGTCTCAAAGCTGCTTATTTTTGCGGATGATACGAAAACAAAGCAGCCTGTACTTACAGTGTTAGGATATACGATCATCATTTTTTTCTCTCTGCCGAAATTAACAACTTGAGAAATTAAAAGCAGGCAGAGCTTAACCTTGTTGAGTGGATCGCTTTTTTCGCTATCTTTTCGCTTGTCAAAAAATCTAAACTCCTCTGGCGACAGTAATACTTCATGTTTATAATCGTTGGAACTTTTGGGTGTACTGTTGATCTCCCTCCTTATCCTGCCAAGCAAATATCTGATCTGACCTGGTCTAATAAAAGAAACATCATGTAAAAACTCGACTTTTTCGATGTCATCATCTGAGTAGCAATAATATGCTGTACCTTCAATATTTGGATCCCTTGCGCACCGTCCTATTTCCTGCACATAATCTTCGAGTTCTCCGGTGGGTTCAGAGTGATAGCAATTAACTATATCAGGGATATCAACACCCATTCCAAATGCTTTAGTGCAAAGCATCATAGTGGTTCTACTGTCACGGAATTTTGATAATTCGAGATCTTTTCGACTTTTATTTAAATCGCCGTAATAAATACCTACATTATCTTCATATCTGGCACGACATAAAGTATCTTTTGTTTCTTGAGCATCTCTGGCATACGCGAAATATACTAATGTTTTTTCTTTATTATTTAAAAAACGAGTTAGTAAATCCTGTGGTGATGCTGAATAATTAAATTTAATATCATCACGACGCACAATGCCTAACAAGATCAGCGGGTCTATCAACGAAAACACATCAACAGTTTTCAGAACCGCATCATTAGGTCCTCCGTATACCGCTGTTGCCGTAAGACATAGCAACGGAAAATCAGCTTCCTTGCGTAGCATTTTAACATGGTCTGTTAAAAAGCAATAATCAGGGCGAAAATCCCTGCCCCATGTAGTAACCGTGTGGGCTTCATCAACGACAAACAAACCTATTTTTCTGCGTCCGATAATATCATCAAATCCCTTTGCCACAAACATTTCGGGCGATACATATAACAAATTTATATTATTATTTTTGAGATCATTTATTATTTTTTCACGCATATTGACCGTGCATGTCGAATCCAGGTATGCCGCAAATGTATGAGCTTTTTTACGGATACCGTCAACCTGATCATGCATAAGCGCGATCAGCGGCTCGATAACAATTATAAGTACAGACTTGTCGATCTGACTATAATAGTATGCGGTCAGCTGAAACAACATGGATTTACCCGAGCCTGTTGATGCAGTTACAAAAAAATCGTGATAATAAATACCTGCCAGCGCGTTTGCAACACAAGTGATGATCTCAGAAATAATGTCTCTTTGTGATATAGTGATATGATCTTTCGGGTTGTTACTATCTATATTGTAAAACATCAAATTTTTGAACTCCGCAGCATCATTAACGAGATATGATTTTAGCAGACCGTCGAGACCATTTGTTATATTATTATCTGCCATATTATCCCCCCTATAAAAACAAAAGGTCGCCATAAGCGACACATATAGCATACTCCTACTGCATCTTAAATATATCATATTTTTTGTTTGTTTGTCAATATGATACATGCATTTTTGGCTATATCGCCAGGGAAATTTATGATTAGTTAACAAAAATATTTTTCCGAAATGATAATTAATTATCACCTCCGATTTCGGGAAAAATCACCCCAGAAAATCATCAATTTCTGTCGCCATGATTTTCTTTCTGTTCTTGCTTATATGAGTATATACATTACTCGTTGTACGGATATCCGTATGCCGAAGCCAGTTTTTGATTTTTTCAATGTCCCAGCCCATATCAAATAATATACTCGCTGTAGAATGTCCAAACCCTACAAAAAGAGCCGATTACGAAATAACCTCACAATCTGTGATGTGAACGGTGTATTCGCTGTGTGTATGTGGGATATGATGCTTTTCATAGGTCATGCGGAGCCCGAACGGGATACAGGTCAGGTAATAGTCGATAGTTGAGTTAGCATGAACTATCATCTTCTTCAGCATCGTGTTATAGACTTCAAAGCTGTCAGTGTCGATGTTTTCAGCGGAATTCATCTGTGCAATGAACTTTTTAATCTGTTCAAGCTGCTTGCTGTTAGCCAGTCCCAAGTTCTTGTTGTTGGCGATCTGAACGGACAATTCTTCAATTTCCTTGTCGTAGAGCTCAACACGGTCTTTCAGATCATCTTTTGAGATTATACCTTCGAGCATAAGGTCTATTGCGGCCTGTTTTTTCGCGGTCATCTTCTCGATCTTTTCCTGCAAAGGCTTGATATCAATCGGGATAGCCGCCTGCTGAATAGCACGAATATCGTCCAAAAGTTGCTCGGTGATGTCTTCGCGTTCTTCACGGATATGTTCGAGAGCGTATTTCATGCAGGTGTTGATGATCTTCTCCGTTATAAATTTGTTGTCGCAGCCGACCTCGACCCCATTTACATTCATACGTCTTTCGGTTCCGTACTTTGAGCGGTTAATGCAACGAAGACAACGGTTTTTCAGGTACTTACCGCCGGTGATGCCAAACGCGCTCCCACATTCTCCGCAGAATACACGACTGCTGTGCCAGTAATGCTGGGAATATTTACGTCCGTCACGGGCAGGCTTGCCGCGCTTTTCAATGATTTCCTGTGCCTTCTCAAATAACTCACGGGAAATGATAGGCTCGTGGTGATCCTTGATCTCAACCAATGGTACATCGGGATTGTCACCATAATTGCGGAGCAGCTTCTTCTCCAGATAATTATTACAGTATCTTTTCCACTGGACGAGATCACCGCAATACTTTTCGTTTTTCAGAATTCTCATAATGGAATCCTGCCGAAAGATAGCTCCGCGAATACTGGTATACCCAGCCGCATTGAGTTCATTAGAAATTACACTGCTGCCTTTACCTTCATTGACATATTTGTGGAAGATCAGTTTCACAAGTTCCGCTTCTTCGGGTATCACTTCAAGCACACCGTTATTTATACGGTATCCGAGCAAATGACTTTTACCGTAAGCGAACCCGTCCTCCATTTTTCTACGGATACCCCACTTGACGCGCTCGGAGATTTTACGGGATTCCTCCTGCGCCAGACTTGCCATGATCGTCAGGCGGAGCTCGCCGTCCTTATCATCGGTGTCAATTCCGTCATTCATAAAAATAACATTTATGTTGAGCTGTGACAGCATACGAGTATAGTTCAGAGTATCGACTGTGTTTCTTGCAAAGCGGGAAACTTCTTTGGTGAGAATAAGATTTATCTTCCCGTCCTCACAGTCCGCGATCATTCTGTTAAATCCGTCACGCTTCTTCGCGGAAGTTCCGGTGATGCCTTCGTCATAATAAACTTCGATAAGCTCCCAGTCGTCATGACTGCTGATGTATTCTGTAAAATACTTTATTTGCGCTGACAGGGAATGCAGCTGATCTTCGAGCGCGGTACTTACACGACAGTAAGCCGCGACTTTTATTTTTTCTTTCATGTTCCTCCTTCCCCCATTAGTCGGGGACAAAAATCCCCCTGCAAATATATTTTACTCCTTTAAATCGTCTTTGTCAAGAAATATTTTATCGGAATATACCCGCAGGGGTACAAAATCCAACTAATTTTTAAGCAACTTCATTGTTATCAATTATTTCTCTCTGTTTTTCCTGCATCGCGATCAGTGCTTCAAGCTGGTCGGCAGTAATGAAGCCCTGCTTATAGAATTCCTTGTAGTATCCGATCTTCATAGCCTTTACGAAATCCTGTCTGCATGATTCGGGCAGTTTTATGATATTTTCGCTCTCCTCGGCTACGGCGGTCGTTGTGAGTAATTCATTTCTTCTCATTAAGCTCCTTTCGTGCAAATTGCAACTTCCTTGTTTCTCCCAAACTTAATCTTTCCTGTTTAATGCAGTGATAATTCTGCTTTTATTCTTCATCATCTGCATTGGCGGCATCATCAGAATTCCCGGAATATATATCTGTAGTTTCCGGTGCGGATTCTGATTTTGCGCTTTCAGCCGGTGTGCTGTCAGCCAGCATATCGTCAATAATTGTATCATTTACAATAGCTGCCTCGGCTGCCTTCCTCTTTTTCTTTTCGGATTCGATATACTCCCGGATCTCGTCGTTCATAAAAATGAAGGCGATCATCTCCTCGAATTCCGACGGAGTAATGTCGTCCCCGAAATTTTCGTAGATGAGCTCTCCCATCTTACGACAGTTCTGCGTTTTCTGCTTGTCGAGCTCAGCATGGAGCTCCTTTTCAAGCTTTGCGAGCTTTGTCTCTGTCTTATCGACCTCGGACATCAGCTCGCGCTGTCTTTTCTGCGCTTTAGCTATGCTTGCACGCAGAGATTCGGTTTTCTGTTCTCTTGTCATGTGGTTTCCTCTCTTTCTTTTTCTGTAATTTTTTATCTGCAAAGTGCAATCCCCGCTACTGCTTTAACTGCAATTCTCGGCACGCCGGCGAAGATACCGATTATCACAGCTTACTGCAGCAAGGCTGATTGAGAGCTAACCAATTTATCAGAAATCACTATTATTAAAAATGAATGAAACTAATCTGAAAAACTGAGTAACTAACCGCCCTCGGAGAGCGCACTTATACAAACGCTTCGCGTTTGTGTGCGCAAGGAGCACATCTCCTTGACTTTTGGACAAAAAGGCATCTACCCGATGCCACGAAAAACGCGCTACAGCCGCGCGTAAGCGCCGCAGGAGCGGCGATAAATGAACGGGCGAACAAAAATATTACAGACTGTGTTTGCGGGTTGATTTGGTAGGAGTGGAAGGCTTGGGTGTTTTGGGAACTTCAATAGACTGCTGTTCTTCCTGCTGCTTCAAAAGATGATAAGTCTCAACAATATTGTTCCAGCCCGAAGGATAAAGTCCGTGTTCGTGAACATAATCGCTTGCTTCTTTCATATCAGCCATTATTTGATCCAGCATTTCGTGATCCCGTCTTGCAAAGTAAAGCCTTGAATATTCATCATCGATCCGTGCTTTTATTGCATTTTGATTTCTGCGGTCCATTTCATTTTTCAGGAATGATATGTAATCATCCTTTTCTCTAAGCTCACAGGTCTCAGACATCGTACACCCAAGCAATTCCTGAAACAGAAAGTTTCGGCTTTGTTGGATATATTGTTTGTTATCTTCCATTTCCTGCCGCATACTTGTAAGAGCATTGCTTGTGTTTTCTATCTCTATCTGCAAATTCAGCAGCCCGCGATCCGTCTTTTTTCCCTTTTTCTCTATCGCGCAGGCTCCAGCACCTAGATGAACTGTAGGAATTTTGTCAATTCCCTGATCCTTGTAGCTTCTGTGATCTATGCGCTCATCGGAAACAAAGTACAGCTTGTGGTTGCACCAGTCCGCCCATGATTCCCGCCATTGTTCCAGCAGTGCCTTGTCATTCCACGAACGTTCTTTTACTGTAAACCCGTTCTTATCTACACGACGGGTCGGCAGTAAAATATGCACATGGGGATTGCCGTCCTCCTTATCATGAATCGCAAAATCCACGCACATACCTTTGGCGACAAAGTTCTGGTCGCAGAATTTCCGTACAAGGTCGATCTGCTCCTCCCGTGATATTTCTCGCGGAAGCGCAGCATCAATGCTCCGTGCAGTCTGACTGTTTTTTCGAGTTTCTTTCTGTTCCGCAGCATTCCAGAGCACGGCGCGTTCCCGAAACTGTTCCGGAGCTCCCGCAGACAGCAGGATCTCCTTATGAACGACTTCATGCTTGCGACGATAGTCATGGATGACACCGTCACGCTCGTTTTTGATCTTCTCCCCGGCAATGTAAGCTGCTTTGGCGACGCAGCTTGCTCCTGCGCTTCGGGATACGATCTTGACACTAAAATGGTAAATAGCAATTTTGGCTTCCTCCTCCGTGATTTTAATTTTCTGAAAATGTTCCGGAACATTTTGTTCGTGAGCTCAAATATATTATCGCACGGACTTGACAAAAAATCAAGAGTTTGGTATCATATTTATTAGAACGATGTGGATTTCAGGATTTTCGGAAATTCCATATTGTCCAAAATTCTCATAGAGGTTTTACAGGCATGGAAGAGAAAAAAGAGATTTCTGAACATGAGAAATATTACGCTGTAAGGGCAAACTATACAAGTATTTATCAGGACGCTTACAGGAACAAAGTTTACATAAACGAAAAGGAAAGATCGGTTATCATCGAGGTCGATGATATATATGAATATTACACAAATGATGACTGGCTCCCGCAGGGCAATAATGAAGAAAGCTCTGATGAAGAAAACGACGAGGAAGAAAGCGAAAAGTCTGATTTTGTTTTTACAGATCAGGATATAGCCGACAGCAATAACGATTATTTATATCACGATGTTTTTCATCTCAGCCATAAATACTCAAAGAATCTTCATGAATGCAAGATAAATCCCTTCGCCAGTTTAATGGTAACATACCCTGTCGGAGAAGGTCTGTTAGAATTCTGTTCCTCTGATTTCACAGAAGAAATAAAATCTCTCGTGGGCTACGGAATGTTGATGAAGGCTTTTGGAAAGGGCAAGGTAGATGATGATAAGGTCAAAAACTATTCTCACGAAGAAAGATTTGACTTTATGACAGATACTTTTATGTTTGCAGATGATCTCATGAAGAAGACTGTTTACACATCAGTATTCCCACCGATGTTTATTAAGACAAATGAAAGATCCACAGCAATTTACGCTTCCTGCATAACCGAACTGCAGAAAGAAATGCTGCGGAGACTGGAATTTGTTTTTGACGAGGAATTCTATCCCGATGAATTATTGAAGTTTACTGCACACGAACGTTTTGCTCTATATGCCCATATTTATGATATTCCTATGCACTCGCGAAGAACCGAGGATTTTGAGATTACCATAAGAATGGACAAAACTGCTCTCGAATGTTCCCGGCTTCCTATGGATGTTATAATCCAAAGGCTGCAAAGCCATAAATCCACAAAGAAAAAGAGCCCACTTGAAAAGGCTCTTGGTTTGGAAGCAGGCAAGGTTCAGATGTTTTATCACGTTCCGAGATTTATGGCAGTTTCCTATGAGATCAGCGCACTTCATGAAATGCTGGAACTTGAATTTTCAAAAATGCTCGAATACGGTATTAAGCTGCATAAATGTAAAAACTGCGGACGCTATTTTATAATCAAGGGCAACTATAATGCTGAATACTGTGATCGTATCCGCGAGGGCAATTCCCAGACTTGTCAGCAGATCGCTGCGCAGCGCAAATATGAGGAAAAGCTGCACAGCGATCAGGCTGTCGCTCTTTTCAGAAAATACTATAAGCGCTACCACGCACGCTCAAAAGTCGGAACAATAAAGCCCGATAAATTCCGTAAGTGGAACTATCAGGCTTGTGAAAAACGGGATATATGCCAGCGCGGGGAGATTGCGCTTGATGAGTTTGAGGAATGGCTGGAGGGTAGCTTTAAAAACAGGGAAAAGAAATGATCTTAATATTCTACTTTTAATCTTGAAAATCTTAGTAGGATATGCTATAATAATAATTAACCAAGTTGTTGGAGGTTTATATTATGTCGAAAATTACAATTTCAAATACCAAGTCTCTTCATCTTCCCAAATTCTTATTATCTGATGATTCTTTAAATGATTTTAAAATTAAGTTAAACGCATATATAAGGGATTTGGATACTGCAGTAAGTAACGGAGAGAATGAAGAACATATTAAAAACATAATTAATGATTTTCTTAGAATGAACTTTTATTCTAATAGTAAATTTGCAATTAACACTGATAAATATATTGATAGTACAATAAAAGAAGAAGGAAATTTATTAGCAATTATAGAAACAAAACTTCCTACCAATAAAAACGAAATGATTACAGACAAAAATTTAAATCGAAAGGCATTTTGGGAGATAGTTTATTATTATCTTGAACGTACTATTGATACTTCAAAACCAAAAGCTATGATTTCTATTAATTCTAATTTGCGTCGTGCGATAATAACGGACGGGTTTAACTGGTTTTTATTTGATGCCGCAGATATTCACTCAATTACTGACGGAGAAATAGAAAGAAGATACCGGTTGTATAAAAACGGTAAACTTCCTTTTCAAAATGATTCAACTGCATTTTATGAAGAACTTAGACAACATTTAGATAATTGTGATATAACAAACTCAATAAACTATGTTTATTTTAATGTGAAAGAATGCATGGCAAAAAAAACACTAATTAAAAATCTTTATCAGGTGTTGTCGGAGAGCTATCTGTTAAAAAACAACAACAATAATAATTATGAATCACATTCCTTAAATAGTGGCTTTTATCATGAATTATTATATATAATGGGTTTAAAAGAAACAACGATTGATAATAGATTGATGGTAGAAATAGATCCTACTATCAAAAACTCGTTATCAGATCAAGTGTATTATTTGCTTAAAGACAAGGATGTAGATGAAAAAGAAATAAATGAACTAACTTTTGAACTGGTGCTGATTTGGGTTAATAGATTATTATTTATAAAACTTTTTGAGGGACAATTAATATCATTTAACAGCGATACATTAGATTACCATATTTTATCGCGAGACAAAATATCGAGCTTTGATGATTTGCAAAACCTCTTTTTTGAGATATTGGGCACACAGGATAGACAAGATAACAAATTCAGTAATCAATTCAACAAGATTCCTTATTTAAACAGTTCATTATTTGAACGACAAAAAGTTGAAAAAGATTATGTCATGATAAGATACCTTGACAATAATATTATACAACGAAAAAGCAAATCTGTTTTGGGAAAGAAATCAAATGAAAATCTAACAATAATAGAATATATAATAGATTTTCTTAACAGTTATAACTTTTCTACAATTAGCGAAGACATCACCAATCAAAAAGAAATAATTGATGCATCTGTTCTTGGTTTGATTTTTGAAAAATTAAATGGATATAAAGATGGAGCTAATTATACCCCTTCAATTATAACCGAATATATTGCTAAAGAAGCAGTCGAAAAAGCTGTGCTTAATAGTATTAATAAAGGGATGGGGTGGAAATACTGTTCGCTTATAGATGTTGAAGATAAGATTGAATCTATTGAAGAAAGAAAAATGATTAATGAAATAATAAATTCGATAAAAATATGCGATCCTGCTGTTGGATCAGGGCATTTTCTTGTTTCAGTGTTAAACAGAATAATTGCTGTAAAAAAGCAACTTGGGGTTTTGTTTAAGTTCCAGTCCGATAGGCGCATAAAAGAATATCAAATAGATGTAATAAATGATGTTTTGGTTGTTCTTGATGGCGATGGACATCCCTTTATGTATAAGAAAAATGATAATGAATCGCGAGAAATACAGGAAACGCTTTTTAATGAAAAAAGAATCATAATTGAAAACTGCCTTTTTGGAGTTGATATAAATCCTAAAGCGGTTTATATTTGTCAACTTAGATTGTGGATTGAACTGCTAAAAAACGCTTATTATAAAAATGGCATAATGGAAACCCTACCTAATATTGATATAAACATAAAAGTTGGCAATACCCTTATGAATAAAGTGGATTTTGTCACAGGTAAGAAAGTAAAATCTGACGACAAAGATACAAAAATAATAATAGATCATTATAAAAAGTTGGTTACGGAATATAAATCTGTATCGAACAAAGAACGAAAAAAACAGCTTAGTTATGCAATTGATGAAGCGAAGGGAAGAATTCACGGGTTTTATGTTCAGACAACTTTTTTCGATGATAAAAGTGATACTACATTTGAGAATTCATTTGAATGGGCGTTTGAGTTTCCGGAAATCCTTGATGAAAAAGGAAAGTTTGTTGGCTTTGATGTCGTAATCGGTAATCCTCCATATATACAATTACAATCAATAAAGAAAGAAGCTGATAGATTATTAAAAAACAACTACAAATACACTACATTTACGAGAACAGGAGACATTTATTGTCTGTTTTATGAACAGTCCTTTAGGTTATTAAAAGATAATGGTATCTTAGCATTTGTCACTTCAAACAAATGGATGAGGGCTGCTTATGGGGAAGAATTGCGAAAATTTCTCAGCAACAATACAAATCCTATCCAATTGATAGATTTCTCTGGTCAAAAGGTATTTGATTCAGCAACAGTAGATGTAAATATATTGATTTATCAAAAAGAAAAGAATCAACACAATACTTTAGCATGTACAATAAAGGATGAGAATTGGCGAAATAATTTGAGCGATTATGTTAGGCATAATGCCGAGGTTAATAGTTTTGACAATTTTGGCAGTTGGATTATTTTGTCTCCAATCGAACAATCCATTAAGAGGAAAATTGAAGAAA
>JAGAWN010000114.1 GCA_017941355.1 Ruminiclostridium sp.
ATATAAACTGATAAAAATGCAAAAAAAACGAGAACCGAAATTCGGTTCTCAAACTGAAATAATGTATAATGTGTAGAACAAAAGAAAGGAGACAACTAAAAACTAAGATAACGATCTTAAATAGGTGTTTTGCACCGCCGGAAAGGATACACTTCCTTAACCGGTAAACTCATTATAACGCATATTTAACCTCTTGTCAATAACATATACAAAAAAATTCCATGATATCAAAAAATTTAGACAAATCAACAAAAGCGCGGTAACAAAATTGTCGAATGTTACTATCTGTATTTCCATATAGGTTACATAACCGACAGTAAATGTTACACCATGCCGCGCAGGATCTCACGGATCTTTGCGGTATCAGTCTTGCTTATCGGACGCGGGGATTTGTAGTCCGAAATGAACTGTTCAAGCTCCTTTTCGCCGGAACATACGATGCTGCTGCGGCTTTTGAGATTGAGTTTCAGTCGGACAAGGGGATTGGAAAAGTAAACTATGCTGTCGATCCAGACATCGACGCCGTTTTCGTGCAGTATCCCTTTGAGGATATCGCGCTGACGGGTGATCTGCTTGATCGGGTTCTTCATCTCCGCTTCGGTGCTTTTCCCGTCTTTGTAGTGCTTGTACTGCACCCATTTTTCATCGGTGTCGGAGCCGCTGACCGTTCCCGAGTGGTTTTTCACCTCGATGATGATAAGTCCTTTCTTCCCGAGCATTATCATGTCGATCTCGGAGCGGCTGCGCTTGTACTGCACCGGGCAGTTTATGAATATATCGTACTCGTTCTTATAGCGGCGGGCTATCTTTTCCAGCGAACGCTCGCCCTTTACCCCCGAAAGCAGCACGTTGTACCTGCGTCCGAGAATGAAGTAGGCAAGTCCGCAAAGCACTATCGCTGCCGCGGAAACATAGGCGCCGATGTAGTTCGGCACAGGAACCGATGTTTCGGAGGAGGAGGGAGCCAGCCTCATGTAGTCGATAGCGAAGATAATGAACAGTATCGCCGGGAGAGTCCCGAATATGACCTGCATAACAAACAGAGCGCCTATCTTGAACTTGTTGGGGTTTCTGCTTTTATAAACTTTCATATTATACGTTGAACCTGAACAGAACTACATCTCCGTCCTGCATCACATAATCCTTGCCTTCAAGGCGTACAAGTCCCTTTTCCTTTGCTCCGGTCATTCCGCCGCAGCTTACGAGGTCATCGAAAGATACCACTTCCGCGCGTATGAAGCCTTTTTCAAAATCGGTGTGTATCTTTCCCGCTGCCTGCGGAGCTTTTGTACCTTTTGTAATAGTCCACGCGCGGACTTCCTGCGGACCCGCAGTGAGGAAAGAGATGAGTCCCAGCAAGCTGTAGCCTGCCTTGATGATACGCGCAAGTCCGGATTCCGTGAGGTTAAGATCGGACAGGAACAGTTCCTTTTCCTCCGCGTCCATGTCCGCGATATCAGCTTCTATCTGTGCGCAGATAGGCATTACCGCGCTGTGTTCCTCGTCAGCGACAGCCTTGACAGCTTTATATTGCTCGTTGTTCTCGTAACCGCTGCGGAAATCCTCCTCGCTGAGATTTGCCGCATAGATGACCGGCTTGTTGGAGAGCAGGGGAGTGGACTTTATGATCTCGGCTTCCTCGTCAGTGAAGCCGTAGGAGCGTGCAGACTTTCCTTCTTCAAGGTGAGCCTGGAGCTTTTCGAGAAAGTCGATCTCTTTGAGCAGCGACTTGTCGCCCTTTGCGAGTTTCTTTTCGCGGTCAATGCGGCGGGCGAGTATCTCCATATCGCTGAAAATCAGTTCGAGATTGATAGTTTCGATATCACGCTTTGCTCCGATGCTTCCGTCAACGTGAACGATGTTATCGTTCTCGAAACAGCGCACCACATGAACGATAGCATCTACTTCGCGTATATTTGCAAGGAACTTGTTTCCGAGACCCTCACCGTTGGAAGCGCCCTTGACGAGTCCGGCGATATCAACGAATTCCAGCACTGCCGGAGTGAACTTTTCGGGATCATACATCTCAGCAAGCTTGTCAAGTCTCTCGTCCGGAACGGACACCACGCCGACATTCGGCTCTATAGTGCAGAACGGGTAATTCGCGCTTTCTGCGCCCGCGTTCGTAAGTGCGTTGAATAATGTGCTTTTTCCGACATTCGGAAGTCCTACCATACCGAGTTTCATATTCTTATGTCCTTTCTTCTGCAAAATTGCATACTATATCATTATATCACATTTCACGGATTTTGCAAGTGTTTTTTGAAAAAAACAAGCGCCGTCCGGCGTTTATGCACAGACGGCGATGTGTTTGACATTGTTTCAGTCCTCAATAGTTTTTTGCAGATTGTCCGCAACTTTTTTCAGTTTTTCTTTCTCCGGTCCGTCAGGCATTTTCTCAAGAACTTCGAGAATGTCATCAAGAACAAATCGTACAAATCCGTTAAAATGTTTGTCTGTCATTCCCGTAAAAAACACCCCTTTCATCTATGCCAGAAGCTCTCTGCTTATATTATAACACATTTCACGGATTTTGCAAGTGTTTTTTGAAAAAAACAAGCGCCGCCCGGCGTTTATGCACAGACGGCGATGTGTTTGGTTCATAAATGGCTTTTCCGGTATCAGTTTCCGGTTGAAATATACGGTGCGAGTGCGCCTGCCATAACATTTCTGGGCATTGTCTGGAGCCAGATCTTTCCGGGACCCGTAAGTAATGTGTTGAACAGTCCTTCACCGCCGAACAGCGCGTTTCCGATACCCTTTACACTCTGGATATCTACCTTTACGGTAGCTTCCATTGCAGCAAGATTACCTGTATCGACTACCATCTGCTGACCTGCCGCAAGCTCGTATTCCTGAATACTTCCGTCGATCTCAAGGAATACCATTCCGTTTCCGGTGAATTTCTGGAGAATGAATCCCTCACCACCGAAGAAGCCTGCGCCGGCTTTTTTCTGGAAATGAACCGACATCTCAACTCCCTCTTCACTTGCGAGGAAGGCGGATTTCTGAGCGATTATCGTGTTGCTCGCAGTGACCATTACCGGAAGAATCTCACCCGGGAAGCTTGAAGCTGCCGCAAAAAGACCGGGACCGCCCTGGCAGGTATATATATTCTGGAACATAGATTCGCCGGAGAACATTCTTCCGAGCGCTTTTCCGACACTTCCGCCTGCATTGGTGGACATTGACATATTCGGGGACATCCAGCTCATGGCGCCTTTGTCTGTTTTGATTTTTTCGCCCGCGTTCAGCGTCATTATAACGACAGGCAATGGGGATCCTTTGATTTCGTACTGCATAATATATGTCCTTTCGGTTTTGTATGAGAATTAATTCCCACCACAGATATTATATCGCGTTTTTAACAAAAAATCAAGTGATTTTGGCATAAAAATCATTAATATTTCTGATTATTTTTCCAAATTACGGTGTTTCTGTTACTTCTTATGCTCCGGATCGCTGCCGGAAGTATGGTGACTTTTCTTTTTGCCGAAAAACTTGTCTATCCATGCGATAAACGTGCCGGTGAGCAGTGCGGAAAGCACCGTGCCGATACCGACGCTTCCAAGCTTTCCTATACCTATGAAGCATATCACGGCTGCAATAATTACGGTGGCGCTGTCAAAGCCTATCTTTACCTTGCCGAACTGCCAGCCGGAGACTTCGGTTATCGCGCTCACTATACCCTCTCCCGCAAGGGGCATTATGTTCGCGGGCAGATAAAAGTGGATCCCCACCGCAACGAGGATTATGCTGACAAGCTGGAAGAGAAGCTGGAGCGGAAAGAACTCCGAGCGGGGTATCATGCCGACAAGCGAGTTGCACAGCGTAGTGAACCACCCGAATACTATCCCCACAGGCACTTGCAGCAGCATTACCGGTCTGAATCTCTTCCGAAGCAGCAATATCTGTATCAGCACAAACCCCGCGTGCATTATGCTTGTCCCGGCTCCCATTTCGATGCCGCCGCAAAGCTCCACGGCGTAGGGCAGGGAACTCAGAGGTGAGACACCGAGGTCTGAAAGCACCGAGAAAGCGATCCCCGCCGTCATTATGAACAGTCCGCCGAAGTATTTGAGCAGCCGCAGCGGCATATCCTTGAATCTTTCGTCTTTCGTCATAGTTTTACCCGCAGATCTCAATTATAGCTTCCGCGTATATCACCGCGTCTTTCAGAAGCTCCTCCACCGTGATGAATTCGTTAGCGCCGTGCATATGATAGTCGGTATCTCCGCGCTCCACGCCGAATGCCACTCCGCCGGGGATATTGTGAACATAAGTTCCGCCGCCGGTGGAGATGCAGTACCCCTTTTCGCCCTCGCAGCGTTCATAGACTTTCAGAAGCTTCTGAACAAACTCGGTGTTTTCGTCAACAATATGCGGCTCCGAGCCGTCAAGCCCCTTTGCGGTAAATCCCGCGTTCCGCAGGGATTCGCCGAGTGCGCTGTCAACACCGTTCAGCGTACAGCATACCGGGAAGCGTATGTCCGCGGTTCCGGAGCATCTGCCGTCCTCCATATCGAAAATGCTGAAAACAAGGGTAAGCGCCCCGGACTTTTCGTCGGACGCTTTTATCCCCGCGTGTCCGCCGTCGGTCTCTCCGAACGGAAACAGTCCGTTCAGCGCGTGCAGCATATCTCGCTGCATATCCTTGACTCTGTTCCGCGCGAGGGGCAGCCTGCACAGCAGCCCGATAAGCGCGGTAACCGCGTTTATGCCGCTTTCCGGAGTGGAAGCGTGCGCCGAACGTCCGGTACAGCGGACTGTTACTCCGCCGCCTGTCTCCGATATCTCAAACACAGCGCCGGTCGTATCTTCAGAGACAGCTTTATTGATCTCGGCTGCGGTTATATCCGACAGCACACATTCAGCCTTGTCCGGAACGGCGTTGGGGATATTCCCGCCGTGAAAGCTCACAACGCTGCCGCCCTTGTAATTGTGAGTACCCTCAAAGTGCCTCAGCAGCCGTCCTTTTTCAATGTTTATCAGCGGGAAAGATGCGTCCGGCGTGAACACGAACTCCGGCAGCTTCTCTTTTGCTTTATCAAGATAAATATCAAGATCCTCCGAGCCGCATTCCTCGTCTGTGCCGAATAACAGCCGGACTCCCTTTTTCAGCGGTATTCCCAGTTCCTTAATGCACTTCATAGCCATGAACGCTGCTGCAAACGGTCCCTTGTCGTCGATGACACCGCGTCCGTAAATAACTCCGTCTTTTTCGGTCATCTTGAACGGGTCGGTGAGCCAGCCCTCCTGTCCGGCCGCGGGAACAACGTCCAGGTGGCAGAGGATACCGAGTGCGGGAAACTCCCCGTCCGGGCAGAGATCGGCGGTTCCCACGGCATCACTGCATATCCGTGTGTCGAAGCCCTCGCTCCTGCACATACCGGCAGCCTTGTCCAGTGCCGCGCGGGGAGCCGTACCGAAAGGAGCGCCGGGCTGCGGCTCCCCGCGCACCGACTGCACCGCCACAAGCTCGCTTATGATATCCAGCAGGCGTTCTCTTTTTCCGCAGATGTATTCTCTTATCTTCTCGTGCATTTTATTCTTCCTCCATATCCAAAGTTATCTCCCCGAAGTCGAGGACGAAGTGATCTTCCGCTATATCGGTATATGGGTGGCAGTCGATGTTGTTGGTGAACCACAAGCCGTCAAACCGATAGTCGAGATCTTTTTCGCAGGTGCCATATACGATGTACATACAATTGCAGTACAAGACTGTATGCTCCGCCTCGTTTTCAATAAAAAACAGTTCAAAGGGTTTTTTGATGTCAACCCCCATTTCCGCAAGGTGTGCGGCAAGCTTGGGACGCGTCGCTTTGATCCTTTTGCAGTAATTCCGGCAGTACGCGCAGTCGCAGGGCTCTGCCTTATCGGATGCGTAGTATTCTTTTGTTTTTAGTACATCAGCGTTCATCGAGGCTCCTCAAGATCTTCCTCAAGCATCTTTCGGATACATGAGTAACGGTTGGTTTTCTTGTTGTTTTCGACCATGCGCGCGACCGCTTCACGGCTGCCGACGATGATGATGATATCCTTGGCACGGGTGACGCCGGTATATAGCAGATTGCGGAAAAGCAGGTTGTTTGAATACAGGTTCAGCGGCATTATAACCGCTTTGTATTCGCTGCCCTGGCTCTTGTGTATGGTGACCGCGTAAGCGAGGTCGAGCTTTCCGAACATCTCGCTCGTATAGACTGCCATGCGTCCGTCAAAATCTATGTGCAGCAGAGAGTTCGCGGTATCGACTTCATATATGATCCCGATATCCCCGTTGAAAATGCCGGTTCCGCTTTTGCCGTCACGTTTCCAGACAACATCATAATCGTTCTTTATCTGCATCACCTTGTCACCGGTGCGGAAGATGTTGTCGAAGTATTTAAGCTCCCGCTTCATGCGCGAAGGCGGGTTCAGCGATAACTGCAGCGCCTTGTTGAGGTCTTTGGTGCCGACAGGTCCCATTTTGGTAGGAGAAAGCACCTGGATATCATCGACGGGGGAGTAGCCGTAGGTTTTCGGAAGTCTTTTTCCGATCAGGTCAATGACCAGCTTTGCCGATTCTTCGTCCCCGTCGGTAGGCATAAAGAAGAAGTCCTTTTTACGATCGTCAAGCTCCGGCATCTCACCGTGGACTATCCTGTGGGCATTGGTAACGATCAGACTTTCGGCAGCCTGCCGGAATATCTCTTTTAGTTCAACTGTAGGTATCAGCTTCGACGATATCAGATCGCGCAGAACATTCCCCGCGCCGACGCTCGGAAGCTGATTCGAGTCTCCGACGAGTATCAGCCTGCTTTCGAGTTTCACCGCACGCAGCAGCGAGTCGAACAGCAGAACATCTACCATAGACATCTCGTCTATGATGATAACGTCCGCTTCAAGGGGATTTTTTTCGTTATGCTTGAATTTCGGCTTTCCCGATTTGCCGGAAAAATCGACTTCAAGCAGCCGGTGAATGGTTCTTGCGGGACGGCCGGTGAGATCGGACATACGCTTTGCCGCACGTCCGGTGGGAGCCGCAAGTTCCATTTTCCTGTGTTTCAGCTCGCACAGTCTTATGACCGCATTGAGGGTTGTGGTCTTACCGGTTCCGGGGCCGCCGGTGAGAATAAAAAGCTTGTTTCCGAGGGCAGCGTTGATCGCCGCTTTCTGGAGACTTTCGTATGTTATGCCCTCCTGTTCTTCAATACGCGCGATATCGCCGGAATAATCCTTTTCCAGCGGTGCGGAGAGCTGCAGCATAGTCGAAAGCTTTTTGGCTATGTATTTCTCGGCGTGATAATACTCCGAAAGAAAAACGTACTCGCGTTTCGCTGTTTCGTGGACAGCAAAGATCCCCTCTTCGATACCAGCGAAGAGTGCCTTGTCGAAATCGTCCTCGTCAATGCGGATAAGCGGGCAGACTATCTGAGTAAGGCTTTCGCGGGGAACGCAGGTATGCCCGTCGGCGGAATTCTCGCGCAGAACATAGGAAATACCGGCTTTGATACGGCTCATGCTCGACATGGAGAGTCCGAGGTCATAAGCCATTCTGTCGGCAGACGCGAAATTCACGCCGAAATCCTCCGCGCAGAGCAGGTATGGGTCACTTTTTACGTTGGCAACGCTTTCGCCCTCAAAAGCCCGCCAGACGAGGGAAGCGGTGAAAGGGCTTATCTCGTATTTCTGAAGAAACTCCACGATCGTTCGCATACCGTTTCTCTTGCGGAACTCATTGCCAATCGACAGCGCTTTTTCCATGCTGATCCCGTTAATATCGGCAAGGCGCTGGGGATCGTTTTCAATGATAACGAGAGACTCGGTGCCGAATGCGGTGACTATTTTCTTTGCCATTGAGGGACCTATGCCCTTGAATATGCCGCTTCCGAGGTAACGGCGTATCTCCTCCGGCGTTTCCGGGAGCTTTCGTTCGCAGGTCACGGCTTTGAACTGCTTGCCGTATTTGGTGCTGGTGGTGTAGTTCCCGCACATAACGAGGGATTCCCCCTCGACGATATCTCCGAGATTGCCGCAGACGGTCAGGGGTTCTCCGTCTATGTCCATAGTCAGCACAATATAGCCGTTCTGCGGGTTTTGGAAAACTATGTCCTCAGCTGTCCCGCTTATTGTTATGTATTCTTCTTTGTTTTCCGGCATTACTTGTCCTTTCTTTTGCAAAAAAAGCAGTCAGCGCATTGAAAATCAGCCCTGAAAGAATATAGGCTCCGAAAATTCCGCAGAACACGGTGAGAAAGAATGTTATTGCTGTCATATCGCACCTCCGTCAGTGTGGTGCTTCATTATATGCGGCAAAGCGGGCTGTTGTCAATTCAACACAAATATACTGCTTTATTATATCGCAAAAATGTGCAGTTGTCAACGTATAAAATGATTGACAAATCATATCGGATATGATATAATGACTTTGCCAAACATCACAATTAAATAATATATTCTCACGAATATTTTCTGCTTTCTAAGCTCATTCTTATTCAGGTAAGAGTGCAGCCTTTCATGAGTTTAGAAAGCATGAAATATTTGTGATGTTTGGCGACGATCATAACTGCATTTTTACAGTGCGCGGCTATGATCGCCGCGCATTTTTGTTTATGCGGGAACGCACTGTAAAGAAAGGAAAAATACTATGAAGAAATTTTTGAGCATCTTACTGTCACTCGCCATGGCAGTAACGGCAATGGCGGCGTTTGCTGTTAGTTCATCGGCTTCCGGTATCGCGGACACAGCAAAGTCAATAAAATCCGGAGAATGGAATACTGTTCAGCTCAGCTATTCGCAGCAGGAAGCGGACTTTAAAGTCAAAGTTTCCGAAGAAGGCAAACTCAAGATCAATATATCATCAAAATTCAACTGGACAGAGATCTATGTTTATGATGCAGGCGGCAATTACATAAGAGCAGATTCGCAGTCAGCTTCTGTAGGTGATGTGCATAGAATTAACGGTGGAGATTATCTTGAATACTATGCTAATTCCGCAATGGAGAAAGCTGAGGGAAAGGCTACTTACAGCGTATTAAAAGGAACTTACTACATAAGAATGAGAAACGGTTCAACCGCAACAGATACTGCCAAGATTAAAATAACCTATCCTTCGGCAGACGGTTCCTCCGACACAAAGGTAAGCTACCTCTCCGTTACTTTAGCTAAGGGTTCGACTCTCCAGCTCGGCGCGGTTCTTTCTGACGGCAAGGACGGTACAGCAGAGTGGTCAAGTTCCAAAACTTCCGTGGCTACAGTAAACTCAAAAGGCAAGGTCACCGCGAAAGCAAAAGGAACTGCAATAATCACCGCCAAGGCAGGCGACAGCAGTGTAAAGATAAAAGTCAAAGTTACAGCATAACCTTTCGCTCCCGCAGACATGGTTCTGCGGGACTTTTTTTGTTCCCGCTATTGACAAAAGCGCTTGAATGTTGTATAATTTAATTGCACACAATTGAATTGAAGGGAGATATACGTTATGGATTACAAATACAAGACAAGAATGGTCTGTTCGACAGAGATTAACTTCACGCTTGACGGTGACGTGGTGAGGAATGTGTCGTTCAAGGGCGGCTGCAACGGCAACCTCAAAGCCGTGTCGATACTCGTTGACGGAATGACCGTGGACGAGATAGAGAAGAAGCTTGCCGGTAACACCTGCAACGGCAGACCCACTTCCTGCGCAGATCAGCTTGCAAAGGCTGTCCGTCAGGCATACGAAGAAAGCAAGTCAGCATAAGGAGCGCGGAATGGAAAAGAACTATGATATGCTGAAACTCGAAAATCAGCTCTGTTTCCCACTGTACGCCTGCTCACGGGAGATCGTGAAGAAGTACCGCCCGCACCTCGATGAACTCGACCTGACATATACGCAGTACATAGTGCTGATGGTGCTTTGGGCGCAAAAACGTGTAAGCGTAAAGGAACTTGGCGAGAAGCTGTACCTCGATTCGGGAACTCTTACGCCTGTGCTGAAAAGCCTTGAAGCGAAAGGATATGTCACCCGCACACGTTCCGCGGAGGACGAGCGTGTCCTTATCGCGGAGATAACGGAGTCCGGCGAAGCCCTCAAAGACAGCGCGGCGGAGATACCGCCGAAGATCGCGTGCTGCGTTTCTCTCACTCCGGAAGAAGCGGGGGAGCTGTACCGACTGCTGTACAAGATACTCGGAACTATGTAAGAAAAAGAGCCGTTAACTAAAGGACTCAGTTAACGGCTCTTTTGGTTATGCGTTGAACTTATAGTCACCCTCTGTTATCTTACAGTCATCTTTTGTCTCTTCAGCCGGTATGAACACCTTGCCCTGCTCGGTGAGGTAGTAGTACATATCGCCGAAGTTTATCTCCTGCGCGATCTCCTTGTACAGAAACTCCGTCAGTGTCATGTCAAACTCGGAGTATTCGCCGCTGCGGCAGTAGGCAACTATCGTCCACCTGTCGCCGCCGGTCTTCCAATAGACCGTGTACTGCCCGTCAGCCTGACAGCAGGCGAGGATACCGTTTTCGGCAGGAAAGTAGTCGAACGGATATCCCTCGTTGTCACACCAGCCGCCGTAAAGCGGCACTTTCCCGTCTGCCGTGCGCTGACTTTCAAACCATTTGTCGGGAACACCGGCAAACGGACCTGTTTCGTCGTACTCTTTTATCGTTTCATAGTAATACTTTTCTTCGTTTGTCAGCAGGTTGTAGTATTTGTTGTCGGAGAACGGGTTGAAAACATTGAAAGTATAGCCGAAACAGCCGTCCCCGTAGGTGTTAACAAGCTCTATGTAGTCGTCGGGGAGTTTTGCGCCCAGCTGTTTCTCGGCTGCAATGCGCATTTCGTCATTTCCGGTGCATTTCGGGTCTTTCGGCGGCGGTACAAGTGCGGTGAGCTTTTCGAGCCAGTTTGTTTCCATGTCGTTTTCCTCCGTTGGTGCGGCAGATGTTCGTTCCGGGTATGTGGTGTACTGCGGCTGCTGAAAGCTGCCGCCGCAGGAAGATAAAGCGATAATTACTGTTGTAAGCAGCGCCGCGAATACACGTTTCTTTCCCATACACATCTCACCTCTGTAAGCATTATATCATGCGGGAGTATGATTGTCAAGCTAAACCCCGTACTTTATGTGCAGTCGTTCAAGCTTCTCTCCGAACGGCTTCGCAAGCAGCAGCAGGAAGATGAAGTTTGACACCGCGTAGCTGACAGTGTAGGGGATCGCGGTGACCAGCGCCGAGAGATATACTGCGCTGTCGAACCCGCCGCTGTACCAAAGGGTAGTCCAGATATCCATGATGAACGAGTAGGCAATGCCGGACACAGCGCCGTATGTGAGCAGCAGGGCGCGGTGCTTTTTCAGCGGATCCGCGGCAAGTCCGGCAATAAGCCCGATAAGTCCCCATGCAAGCATCTGGAACGCTGTCCACGGTCCCTGACCCACGAATATGTTGGAGATCACGGCTGACATGGAGCCGACAAGAAATCCGGTCTCGCCGCCGAGATACATTCCTGTGATTATCGTTATAGCCGTGATCGGCTTGAACAGCGGTATGAAACGCCCGAACACGCACAGTGCGATCATAACGGAAGCTATAACCATGCGGCGGGTACCGGTCTTTTTGCGTTCATACCCGGAAA
>JAGAWN010000115.1 GCA_017941355.1 Ruminiclostridium sp.
ATATTTTGTAAATATGCTTCAAAGACAGACTTGCCATTTTTTCAGTCCTCCTGTTTATGATAGTTCATTGTCAAAGCTGAACACCGGTCTTCCGCTCTCCCAGCGTACCGGCATCAGCATAGCGTGGCGGTTGGGGTTATACAGCGGGTCGCCCTCGATCTCCGCTTCCGTCCTCGCGTGGAACACAAGGATATCGTTTCCCTGCGCGTCGGTGGTGAATGAGTTGTGACCGGGACCGTAGATGCCCTTGCTCTCGTCGGTCTTCAGCACGGGGTAACGCTCCTTGCTCCAGCTCCGCGGGTCGAGCAGGTCGGAACCCTCCTCCGCCGTCAGCATTCCCATGCAGTAGGCAGCCCCCGTGTCGCTTGCGGAGTATGTGAGGAATATCTTTCCGCCGTGCTTTATGACCGCGGGACCCTCGTTCACCCAGAATCCGTGGCGCTCCCAGTCATAATCCGGCGTAGTCAGAAGCACCTGAACGGTATCGAGCGTATTTCCGTTTTTCATTCTCGCTATGTAGAGATTGGATATCTGCTTTCCGACGCCCACTTTTTCCGCCCAGACGAAGTAGTTTGAACCGCCGTCCTCAAATACCGTGGAATCCAGCGAAAACGCGTTGAAAGAAAACTCATCGTCCGGGTGCGCCCGCATCTTTCCGAGTTCCGTCCACTCGCCGGTCATAGGATCGCTGTCCTTACATTCCAGCACATACGGGCGTATCTTCCAGATGTCATCTTTTTCGCCGCCCGCGAAGTATATGTACCAGTTGCCAAAGACGTAATGCAGTTCGGGAGCCCATATATGCTTGCTCATAGGACCGCTCTCATGGCACAGCCATATCGTCTTTTCTTCCGCTCCCGCAAGCCCGCCGAGGGTGTCGGAGCATCGCAGCACGATCCTGTCGTAAGCAGGCACCGAGGCGGTAAAATAATATCTGCCGTCGGTGTGGCGATATACATACGGATCGGCACGCTGGGGGATCCATGTCTTGTTGAATATCAGCTTTTCACTCATTGCGGAAATTCCTTTCGTTGGTCTGTAATATCCTTTCCCAAAGCAGACACATCGGTATCTGTTTTGGGAAAGGCGGGGGGATTATCCCCCGCAGCCTTCCGGTTGTAAAATATTACTCAACGCTGAGAAGCTCGATGTATGCAGCTTCACCGGTGATATGTACATATACCGGAGCATCTGCTGCCCATGCGCCGCTCATTACCGCTGTCTCGGTCATAACCGTGCCGTCCTCGCCTGTAAAGGTGTAGTCGATGAATGCGTCTGCGCCGTCACGCTGGATATTCATAGTTACCTTTGCGGAAGTCATGAGTTTAAGCCAGCCTGCCCAGTCTTCGCCCCATGAGCAGCCGAATGTTACCGCGCCGTCGGGATAGCCCCAGCCAAAAGCGTCTGCGCGAAGTACGCCGTATTCTGCGTATCCCTCATAGTTGTCCGCGCTTGCTACCTTGTCTGTTGTAACAGGAGTGTTGGTGAACGCCGTAACAAAGTTGTCCCAGTTGTTCACACCGTCGGAGTAGTTGTTGAGACTGATCTTGAGAGTCTGACCGTCAGCAAGCTCGAAGCCGTCTGTTGTGTCGCTCCAGAAGCCGAGAACTCTTTCGGGAGTTCCGAGAACGTCTATAGCGGCAGCATCAACGGGAGCTACGGGAAGTGCCTCCGGCTCTGCCTCTTCTTCCTCAGCACCGGCTTCATATTCGGGTGCTTCCGGCTTCTCGGGCGGGTTGCCCTGCTCGAAGAGGGTCTTTACCTGACCGTCTGTAAGAGCCTCGTCATAGATGTAAAGTTCGTCGATGAATCCCTTGTAAATAGTATCCCAGTAGTTGATACCGATGTGACCTTCGAGACCTTCACCGGTGAGTATTTCGGGAGCAAGACCCTGATAGTACATATTGTCTGCGTTAGCTTCCCATTTGAGCTCGCCGTTCAGATAGAACTTCGTGCCTACGCGCTCCATTCCGTCGTCGGCAACATAGCGGTTTCCGTCGGCAACTATCGTGATAAGGCACCATTCGCGCTTGCCGTGCTCCATATCGTCCATAGCGTAGATCCACGGCCATACGCCGTCAGCGCTTACTTCCGTGCCGATAGAGGAGTTGCGGTTCCAGCCTACGGGGAAGATGTCTGCGGAGTTGCTGCCCCATGTTGTCTTTGTGATGTTCAGCCATGTTACGGTAGCGTCGGCATTGGACATACCGATGTTGCGTCCGATCTGTACAACAGGTCCGTATGTGGAAACACGGTCAGCGTTGTACCAGAACGAGAATGTGTAGCTTTCGTCGGTCTGAGGAACCTCAAAGTCAACGCCGTATTTGCCGTCGAGGTAAAGAGCGTTGCCGACTGCGCCCTGACCCTCTGCGATAAGTATCGGGTGTGTGGAATCCTGTATTCCGAAGTTCGCACCGGTGAGCGCGCCTACATTCTCGGTCTGCTCAACCGCGGTAAGACCGTCTGTTGTCTCGAAATCGAGATGTACGAGCGGCTCAGCGGAGATAGGCTCTGCCTCAACGGGAGCAGCCTCTGTTTCGGCAGCAGCCGTATCCTCCGCAGCCGTTGTAGTCTCTGCCGCGGCAGTGGTCTCGGCAGCAGCAGTAGTTTCCGCAGCGGCAGCGGGAGCAGCAGTGGTAGTTGTGCCGGCAGTGCTGCCGCCGTTATTTCCGCAGGCTGCCACAGACAGCACCATAGCAAGTGCAAGTGTGAATGATAACTTTTTCTTCATAGCAATTTTCCTTTCTATTATATCCCGGTTCGGGAAATAAAACCGTATTACTGATTGTCAGCTTTCATCTTCTCATATTCTGCGATCTCGGATTCCGTCAGTACATTGTATGCGGAAGGTCCGAAGTAATCGAGCATTGCCTGAGCGTGGTAGTAGTTTGCCTTGCGGTTGGCTTCCTCAACATAGTCCGCAGCCTGAGCAGTACCGTTGTCCACGAGGTCATGGATACCTATGGAGTTGAAGTACTGGTCGCAGAAGTTCCAGTAACCCGCGATACTCGTCCAGCCGAAGGAGATAGGCTGCATACATGACTTGAAGTAGTCTCTCCAGAGCTGAGTATGTTCGTCGTCCATTCCTGCGCAGTAAACCTTGATGTACTCGTCCCATACGCCCACGTCCTTTGTGATCGGAACAGGCATTACGTCGTATTTGAGCGCTGTACCCATAGCGTTAACTATGCTCTCGTCGGAGTAGATCTCGCAGCGGGTGTACCAGCCGTCAACACCGTAGGACATGAACTTGAGCAGTTCATACGCTTCACGCGGGTATTTGCAGGAGGTGGTGATGCCGCCGTAGTCGATAGTCGCTATCGAGTGGTGGTCCGCTCCCGCGTCGGCTTCGGACACCGCAGGGATAACGTAGGGAACTATATCGAGGTTGTAGCTTTCCTTGTAGTTCGGGGTGTTCCATGTATTCTGGAATGTCCAGAAGGCTTCGGAGAAGAGCGCCGCGTGACCGGTGTTGCCTGCCCAGCCTTCCCAGTCGCCGCACCAGTCTTCCATAGCCTGCGTCTCGGTGGAGGGCGCGATGTAGCCGCCGAGCTTCAGATTCGAGAACTCCTGCTCGCCCACTGCCCATTCGCTGAGATCGAAGGTCTTGCCGTTGAAGCCGAACTCACCGATGATATCCTGTCTTGCGGCAATGCCGTAGTAGGAGTCAAGACGGTTGTAGTAGCCGAGTCCGTAGTAAGCCATTCCGTCGGGGGAGTTGAGTACGGTAGCGTCCTTGATGAGCTGAGTCATCTCCGACCATGTCCAGTTCTGTGTGGGAACTTTGAGGTTGAGCGTTTCGAGAACGTTGCGGTCAATAAACATAGCGCCGGGGAAGAACTTGACCGGAACGCTGTATCTCATGCCGCCTTCGAGGTTGTAGGTGCCGAGACCTGCGGAGTTTATGGTATCAGCAAGGTTCTTCGTTTCGTCGTCGCTGTTGAAATACGCCGAGATATCGGCAAGCAGCATATTCGAGAGTGCGTAGTCGCAGTCGGAGTGCATTATGATATCCGGTGCCTGACCGTTGCTGACGAGAGTGGAAAGAGTGGTGTTGTAGTTTGCGACATTTTCGTACTGCACCTGTACATTGATGTTCGGATAGATCTTCATAAATCTCTCCGCGAGGAGCTGCACTGTCTCGTCCTGATCGAAGTGGAAATATGTAAGCGTGATATTGTCGCTTGTCATATCCTTGTACTTCTTGTACTGGTGCGAGCTGCCGTCAACTGTGACAAGCTCAAAGTCGTTGGTCACAGACGCCGCGCTGCCGGAATTGCCTGCCGCCGCGGGAGCGCTCCCGCCGGTCTCTCCGCCGGTCGCCGGTGCGGCTGTGCCGTTACCGCAGCCTGCCATAGCGCCTGCTGCCATAACACTTGCAAGAATTGCCGAAATAATTCTTTTCTTCATAGGTTCCTCCATTTTGAATGTATTGGGTACTTCCGGTCTGTATCCGGAAGCGCCGTGTTTTTTTACAGGCACTTTTGCCTGTACGGGTATCTGTTATTCTCCGGTAATACCGGTTCTGTCGATGCTCTCGACAAAGTGTCTTTGCAGTACAAAGTACAGTATCATGAGCGGAAGTATGCTGAGCAGCGTTCCGGACATATTGATAGACTCGTTGAGATTTGTGGCACCCGCCGTCGCGGTCTGCTGATAGCTTGAAAAGTTCGCCGCGAAGTTGTCAAGCTGCACCACCAGCGTTGTCCAGTCGGACTGACCGTAAACTCCGTGTACATACAGTTCCGTGAGATAGGATTCGTTCCAGTACCACACGAACGAAAACAGCGCTACGGTGATGAACGCGGGCTTTGCGCTGGGCAGCGCGATCCTGAAAAATGACCTGAAATGTCCGGCACCGTCTATTCTCGACGCTTCTATCAGAGCTTTCGGTATCTGCCGGAAGAACTGCCAGAATATCAGAATGAAGATAGGTGCCTTGAATCCCTGCGCGAACAACGCCGGAAGTATGAACGCCCATATCGTGTTGAGAATTCCGAGGTTCGAGTAAAGAACATAAGTCGGTATCATCGTTATCTGACTCGGAAGCACGAAGCTGAGGATTATGATGCCCATGACTATCTTCTTGCCCCTGAAATCAAATCTTGCGAGAGCGTAGCCCGTTACCGAGCAGGACATGAGATTGCAGATCGTGGGGACTCCCGCAATGACTATGCTCTGCCAGAGAGCGTTCCAGAAGTCCATGCTCTTTGCCGCCTGCTCATAGTTGGAAAGATTGAGTGAACTCGGGAGCCACTTTATCGACGAGTCGAGCATGTCGTCCAGCGTCATAAGGCTGCTGGATACCATGTGAAGTATCGGATAAACGTAGATAAACCCTATGCAGATCAGCAGAGCATATACGAGGAACTGCTTGAGAAAGCCCTCCCTGTCCTTGGTGCCGAACATGAAGCGGTGTATCTTCTCGCGGCTGAACCGCTCACGCCATGACTTAGTAGTCGTCGCGCTTTGTCGTGTGCGTGGTGATCTTGCCTTTTGCACGCTGCTGTTCGATCCTTCTGGCATTTCTGCGGTTCCTCCTTTCTATCTTCTTCTTGTTCTTCGCTTCTCTCTTTCTCGCTTTCATTGCGCGTCTGACCTGTTTTTCGTACTGATCCTTGCGCGTCGCGAGCAGGAGCGCGAACAGCCCGACGAGTATCAGCACCACTACGGAATACAGCCATGCCATTGCCGAAGCGTAGCCGTAGCCCTTCTCCTTGGTGCCGGAGAACATGGACTCCTTTATAAGTCCGATTATCGGATTGTCGCTGTTGTTCGAGATGAACACGACCGTGTAGATCGTATTCAGAAGTATCATGGACTTGAGGTTCGGGAGCGTTATCTTCCAGAAGCACTCCCACGCCGAGCCTCCGTCGATCTTGGCGGCTTCGTACATAGACTTGTCGATCTTCTGGAGCCCGGAGAGGAATATGAGTATCTGTACTCCCGAATACCACAGCGTCGTTATCATGTTGCTGAAAACATCGGATATCGGCTTGGCGATAATGTCAGGCAGCACCGAGGCGATAGCTCCCGAAAGCGCCGCCGTGTCTATCGCGGAGACGCTTCCCGCACCCTGCGCGTTGAGCATTCCGAGTATCGGACCGCTCACAATGATGACCGGAAGGAAGAATATCAGCCGGAAGAAGCCCTTGCCCTTTATCTTCATATTCAGCATCATCGCTATGATGAGTGCGAACACGACTATGATAGGAACGGATATGACCGTGGACGTAAGATAGTCCACAAGGTAGATCATAAAGTCCGGGTCTTCTATCAGTATCTGTGTGAAATTGCCGTGTCCGACAAAGTTGAATATCCTTCCGAGAGGAGTTATGCGGATATTGTTGAGCGCGTACCAGAACGAGCTTCCGAGCGGGTAAGCGAGGAATACCGCAGCGCCGATGAACCACGGGATCATGAAGATGTAGCCCATTCTCGCGTAGCGCTTTTCAAGCGTTCCGGACTTCAGGTGCTTCATCCGCTCCTTCAACTCTTTCTTTTCCCTGCGGGACATTTTTTTCGTTTCAGCCACGGTCACTCACCTCCCCTTACTGCGTAGGAAAGCGGCTCCACGGTGACATCTCCGTCGTTCAGCGTTCCGCCGGTGTAGTTCACATATATCACTGCGCCGTTGTCGTATGTGACCTTCACAAGCCCGCTGCCGGAGATCTCATGCTTTGTTATGCAGGCTCCGTTCACCTTTCCGGCAAGCTCACGCAGCGCCTTGTCATACGAGACGATCGTGTCGCGGTATGACGCGTATTCAAGCGAATAAAGGTCGCTGGAATTCGTGTAGATAAGCTTTGAGGAATCCTCGCCCGTGATGTAGAACGACGGGTAAACTCCCGATTCCACCATGCGCAGGAAATTCTCCTTCTTGTTCGCCTCAAAGTTCACATATTCGGAATATGTCGGGACAATGCCCTTGAACACCATTGACAGGAAAGGTATCTCTCTGTCGAGGTAAAGGTAATCCGACGAACTCAGCGGCATATCTATGAATGCGTCCGAATACTTCCACAGAAACGCGTTGGGGGTCTCCGTGACTATATTGCAGTTCTCGTCAGCCGCGCTTACCGCGTCCTCATAGATGTCCATAGTATCGGTGCGGGAATAGTAGTTTCCCTTCGAGCTGTACGAGAACAGCGTCCCGGTGATGCCGGACAGCGCCGCATTTCCGATGCCGGCATTGCTGAGGTCTTTGGTGAGATGAGCAAGGTCGCTGCCGCTGCGTCCGGGCATGAGGTAGTAGAAGGTATCGTACACCTGCCCGTGGGTCTCGTTCTTGAAAGTGCGCTTATTCACCATTTTCATCACGTTGTAGGTGGTGGAGTGGGTGTCGGCATTCACCGAAAGCGCGTCGTCGTAAAGATAAACGGTGTTTCCGGCTTCCGCCTCTCTCTGAATGAGAGCCTTTACCGCGGAATTGCCGCCTATGCTCCCGTCAGCGCTGAAAGAGGTTATCGGCACATCGTACAGACCGCCGCTCTGCCAGCCCTTGTAAACCGAGAGCATATTCTGTACTCCGAGTCCGCGGAGCTCAGAAAGTATCTCAGAGACCCGGTCGGCTGTGGTCATCGGAACAGCCGTAGTCCCCATAAGGAACGACTCGCGCTCCGAACCGAGAAAGTCCACACGGGTCCTGTAGCCCGTATCACGCTTTACAAGTCTGCCGCTGTCCAGCAGATATGTGCGGTAAGCCGAAGCCATGCCGGAGTAGTCTGCGCTGTCCTCCGACAACAGGCAGTAACGCACTGTAAGGTCGGAATGAAGTCTGTCCTGTTCGACTGCCGGGACTGTTCCGGAGTTTGACTGATTGAGGGGCTGCACATAAACGTCCCGCAGCAGGAATCTTGCGAAGCAGCGGTTGTAGTCCACCGTAACGCCGTTCGGCACGACCTCGATGCTGCACCTCTCGTCTCCGGATTCCACGATACCGAGGTACGCGAGTCCGTCATCGAGATGCGCCATTCCGAATACCGGAGCTATCACCTTGTTCGAGGGAGTTACCGTCTCGTAGCGCTCCCAGATCGTCGAGACCGCGGTGCGGTTCGTCATGCCGTCGTCGGTGCCGTAGATGAGTCCGGAAAATCCGGTGGTATAGCGGCGTTCCTTGTTGTCAAGGTATATGAGCGCGCCGTTGCCGTCGGGGACGAGCATATATCCGTTCTGCTCGTCAAGGTAGGTGTAGCCGAGGAACGGGAAAAGGCTGACGGTGCTTATGTATGTGCCTTCCTTGTTCTCCTTTATCGACTCGTCCGGCACGCGGACGGTTAGCTGATCTCCGTCAAGACTTATCTCCACGCCAAGTTCAAACTGATAGTTGCCCTTGAAACCGAGGGTGGCGTAGATGCCGCTGTCCGTGTACCATGTGGAGATGTCTGTCGGCACGCTGTTCACATCGACCTGATAGGTGTTGAGCGTTCCGATTATGGCATTTATCACGATACCGCTCTTCATGTATGCTGTCCAGCTCGCGTTGTTGTTACCGTCGTCCTTTTCGTCGCTGACGGTGGAATCGAACACCGCGCCGGTCTTTTTGTTCTCAAGCCTTATCGAGAACCGCGGCTCGTAGTAGTACAGCCTGTAGGTATCGCTCTCCGCGACCTGAACATAATCGTCACGGGCTTCGACTTTCGCTCCGAGGACGGGTATGGGCGCGGAGTGGGTGTGTGTTCCGCTGAGCACGTCCGTCTCGGCGCCGGCAACGATCAGCACGGTCAGAACTGCTGCCGCAATTATCAGCACGGCTGCTGCCGCAATGACGGGGACGAGCCATTTCGGCTTTTTAGTATCCAAGTCTGTACACCCCCTCGCCGACTATCGCTCCGATGAATCCGAACACCTGAGCCCAGAGAACATAGATTATAAATATGAGAAGCGCAAGTATCAGCGCCGTGAATGCCGTGAGCAGTATCACCTTTACGGTCTCGCGCACGCTGAAGTTGTTGACCTCCTTCAGACCTATGAACGCTATCACCGCTATCCAGCCGTATGTCAGTATCGAGAGCATCGTGGTCAGGAAAGTCTCGTTGTTGGTGAGCACATGGGACAGGATATAGATGAGCGGCATAAAGACGATGTACGGCGTAAGGCTGTAGCAGATGAATGTGTAGATCTTCTTTACGGTGCCTTCGCCCTCGTTTATCGTGCAGACGAGATATGTGCAGGCTGTCACTGCTATGACGACGGCGATTATCGCGCCGATGTCGCTGAGTATCTCGTATCTGCCGTCCATTACGGTCTTCATAAGGAAGCCGCAGGTGTACTTGCTCACTACAAACTCGACAATGAATATGAGCAGCAGCAGCGACGGTACGAGCCAGCCCTCCCTGCCCTCCGCCGCTATGCCGTAGGCTGTGTCGGACGGCTTCTTCATAAACCTGAATGAGTAGCAGAGATCGTCGATGAAGCGTTTTTCGCGGAGTTTCCCGAAAAATGCTCTCGGCTTGTCAAGTATGTGCTTTTTCTTGTCCAGCAGCTTTACCGCCTTTATGACAACAAACAGCAGTACAAGAACGACTATAACGGTAATGATGTTGTTTTTGAGCCAGACGTTGCGTATTTCCCAATACGCGTCGGAGTAGCCGGAGTGATCCTTCGCAAGTCTCGCGTAGCGCATTGCCTCGCTGTAGTTCTCCTCGCGGAAATAGCAGCGTCCCATAGCCTTGTTCGCGTAATCGAACATGGAGTTCATTTTCAGTATCTCGGTAAGGGGAGCCTTGGCTTCCGTGTAGCGTCCCTTTGAATAGAGATACAGAGCGTTATGCAGCAGATCCGTGAACTCGGTGGGCTGATATATCTGTATCTGCGCCTTGTCGGAGTCGAGAACGTAAATGCGGTCCTCGGAGTCGAGCGCTATGCCGCTCACCATTGTGGAAAGTCCCACGCGCTGGGAGCCGTCATCGGGTCCTCCGAAAACGAAGATCATCTCGCCCTCGTTGTTGTATTCAAATATGTAGCCCTGCTGATCCGCGACGTACACGTTGTCGTGCGTCCCCGCCGCCACCGCTGTGGGAGTATCCGCGTAGGTGCCGTCGGTGTTGTGGATCATGTTGGTGCCGGCAATGTTGAGGCGTTTGAGCGTATCATCCTTGTTGCCGCGTGTGACGGTATAGATGAGTCCCTTTTCGTCGATAGCGAGGTTGGTGGGTGTTGCGGGGATATTGCTCACCATCTTTGCTCTCTGCTCGTCGGTGAGTATCGCGCGGTAGATGACTGTCGTGAAGTCCACGGCAGCGTAGTTAGTTCCGAAATAGCCGAGGAACGTTCCGCCCTCTGTCGGCGAGATCTCAACGATACCGTTGGTGTTGGATTCACAGACCACGAACATTATCCCCGCGTCGTTTACGACTATCTTTATCGGAAGAAAGCTCACCTCGTCTCCGTAAAGGGGACTGGAAGGCTTGGAGTATTCATTTATCAGTTCGCCGCTGCCGGAAAAGACGAATATCTTTCCTGCGTCGCGGTCTGCCACATATATATCGCCGTCGTGAGTCACGAACACGCCGCGGGGATTTTTCAGAGTCCCCTCACCTACTGTGCGGACAAGTTCGCCGTCGGCAGTCCCGACAACTATTCTGCGGTTGCCGGAATCCGCCACATAGATAAGCCCGTCGTCCGCTATACATATATCGCTCGGAGCGGCAAGCGATTCGTCACCGAACTTGGTAACGGTGGAGTGGGCAAGATAGGCTGTCTGAGTCTGACGTATCTGCCCGTAGCCGTTTATCGTGTATGTGACGTAGGGGGTATCTGCAAACGCGGAGACAGAAAGTGCGACACAGACTATGACCGCTGTAAGCAAAGCCGCTGCAAGGCGTTTGAGCTTCTGCATATTCTTTCCCCCGATCTTTACTTGATGCCCGAGTTCGCCATAGTATTCATTACCTTGTTCTGAAGGATAATGAACAGTATAAGGTTAGGCAGGAACATTATCAGCGACGCGGCAGCCGCCATACCCTGTCCGGCGACGGTATTGTTCGCGTTCACAAGCGTGTTCATATAGAATGTCAGCGTCTTCATGCTGTCATCGCTGAAGAAGTAACTCGATGTTTCCATATTCGTCCAGACCTGCTGGAAAACGAGTATCGCCGCTGTCGCCACCGCCGGGCGTATCATCGGCATGATGACTTTCAGATAAATGTCGAGGTCTGTGGCTCCGTCCATGTAGGCGGCTTCGAGGAGCGAGTCAGGCACCTGCTCCACGAACTGCTTCACCAGGAACAGCGCCACCGGCATTGCCACAAGCGGAAGTATGTGCGCGAGAAGGTTGTCGATAAGTCCGAGCTTACATATAACGAGATATCTCGGTATCAGCACCGCCGTGCTTACGAACATGATCGCTACCTGGTTTATCTTCGTCAGCATATTGCGTCCCTTGAACTTTATCTTCGCGAGAGCGAATGCCGA
Source organism: Ruminiclostridium sp. (assembly GCA_017941355.1). Lineage (GTDB taxonomy): Bacteria > Bacillota > Clostridia > Oscillospirales > Ruminococcaceae > Ruminiclostridium_E. The sequence continues at coordinate 11,416 of JAGAWN010000115.1, forward strand.
CATAGTTGTGAGCAGCAGCGCAAGTCCCACGGTTATAACAGTTACCACGAGACTGTTGAACAGGTAACGGCTAAGCGGTATGCCGCTGCTGTCAGAGAATTTTATGAGCTTGGTGAAGTTTTCGAGTGTCGCGTTCTTCACAAAGAATGTGGGCGGGAACGCGAACAGCTCCTCCATGGGCTTGAATGCGTGGTTTATGATAAATATGATCGGCATTCCCATGAATATCACAAGCGGAAGTATGAGAAGGATTATCTTCAGCTGTCCTATCTCAAAACGCTTGGGGTTTATCTTTCTGCCTTTCATTTTATCACGCTCCCTTCGGCGGAGGTCTTAGCAGCCTTCGGCGCTTTTGCAAGTCCGTAAGGATCCTTTTCGGTGAGCAGAGCGTTGGCGCCCTTGCTGAAAAGCTGTACTATCAGCAGCAGCACTACCGATATCGCCGCCGCGTATCCCATTTCGTAGCGCAGGAATCCGTAGTCCTCGATGTGGTTCACGAGAAGCTGGGAAGCGTAGCCGGGGGACGGGTTGCCCACAAGCATGGAGCTTATCATTCCGTTCTGGAACGCGCCCACTATCGCCATTACCGCCGCGAAGAGCATCTGCGGCTTCATCTGAGGTATGGTTATGTACACCATTTCCTGGAAACGGTTGGTGATACCGTCAATGGAAGCTGCCTCATACAGCGACGCGTCGGTATTAAGGATACCCGCGATCATGCTCAGGAAGCCTATTCCCATGGATGACCACAGACCGATGATTATTACTATCGGAAGCAGGAAGCGCGCGTCGGTGAGCCAGAGCACAGGCTCCGTTATAACGCCGAGTTCCATGAGCCAGCTGTTGAGAAGTCCGGACTGGTCGCCGGAGAAGATGACCTTCCAGAGTACCGTCATAGCCACGCCCGTCGTCATGCTCGGAGAGTAGAGGATAAGAGCGAAAACGGTCCGCACAGGCTTTGTGAGATTACACAAAGCCCATGCGAGAATGAAGGAAAGAATATAACCTCCGATACCAACCACAACAGCATAAATAATGGTATTCGGCAGGACATATTTCATAAATTCCGCGTCGTTCGTAAGCAGGGTTATGTAGTTGAGCGCACCTACGAACTTCGGAAACTGTATCGCGTTGAAGTTGGTGAAGGAGAGTATCACTGCCAGCGCGACGGGAACAAGAATGAATATCGTGAAGATCAGAGCATAGGGACCTATGAACAGCCAGCCGCGCCAGTTGTTCTCGCGGCGGGAGATCTTGTTTTTTCTGCGTTTCTTAGCGGGCTTTGCCGGGTTCTGTACGGCGGTCGCCTGTGTTTCCATTTAACAAGCACCTCCTTGCTGTTATCTGCCGAGTATCGGCATGATGCTGTTTATATCGGGGATACGGTATTCCTGTATCGTGTTCCCCTCGCTGTCGATATAGCCGAATTCCTCAAGCTTACGCTTCATTTCGCGGTCTATGACCTTGACCGCCTCGTCGATACGGGTCTGGGCGCTCTTGCCGTCCACCACCACGGAGTTGAAAGCGTTGCTTATCTCGCGCTCCAGCATATATGTTCCCGGCACGCGGGCAACATCTATGACGTTCTTCGCGAATTCGAGAATGACCTTCTTGTGTCCGCTGTCCAGCGGGAGCTGTCCGAACGCCTCCACATTGGCGGTAGTCCAGAGATATTCGTCACCGTAGGTTATCTGCATCGTCTGACCGAATTCCGACTGCACCGGAGTGGACGCCCACCACTTGATGAACTCCCATGCCTTAGCCTCGCGTTCCTCATTGCTCTTGAAGATGACCGAGGATTCCGCGCAGCCGCAGGTGTTTCTCGCAATGCTGCCGTCCTCCTGTTCAAGTCCGGGGACTATCGAGATATCCCATGAGCCCGCAAGTTCGGGAGCCGCGTTGCTTATCAGGTTATATGTCCCGTAGTCGCATATCCCTATCGGTATATCGCCGTTGCGGAAATGCTGATAGAAATTGTCGATATCCACCGGCATATCATACACGGTGAACAGGTCGGTGAGGGTAGTGAAACCCTTTACCGAAGCCTCGCTCCCGAGGGTCGTGCCGTCCTGCGCAAGTCCCGAGTACAGCGCGCCGCCGCTCTGCACTATAAGCGGGGTGGTGCCGTGGAAGTTGCGCATAGCTCTCATTCCGGCGGTAGGATAGTAGAAGTTCAGTCCGCGCATCTGAAGTTCCGGCAGCATATCTATCACGTCCTGCATGGTGTCGGGAACTTCAAGTCCCAGCTTGTCGAGAACGTCCGTCCGGTAAACCAGTACCCAGAAGTTCATGGTCTCCGGCATGGAGTAAACCGACTCGCCTATCGTTCCCGTGAGGAAGAAGCCCGGTTCATACACCGACGCGGTCTCTTTGAAATCGCTGTATTTTGCCATGTCCGCAAGCGCTCCGCGTATCGCAAGTTCGTAAGGCACAGTGTAGTTTATGCCGGTTGCAACATCGGGGGCGTTGCCGGAAGAATTTGCGAGAACCAGCTTGTACTGGTCGGGCATTATGCTTATATCCACGTCGATCCCGGTTGCCGGTGTGAAGTACTCGTCGATCATCTTCTGCATTATCTGCACATACTGGCTCGAACGGTTCACCCATACCTGCAAATGCTCGGGGTCGATGTTGGAAGCGGAGTAGGACTGGTCAAAGAACGAGGCTATGAAGCGCTCTATCGACTTCCACACCGACTCGAAGAATCCGGGCGGTTCGGGGAGCTTCGCGCCCTCCTGATAAAGCCATATCCTGTCTATCGCAAGTCCGTTTTTCAGCAGCGAATCTATGGTGTTCGCAAGATACTGGTTCACCGAGTTCGTGCTGGAGGAAAGCTCGGCGATACGATACGGTATCTCGTCGGGATTGTTCGCAAGAGAGTTGAGCTGGTTCGCGGCGATGAGCATGGACGACATCACTGCCACGTTCTTATTGCCGTCGGTGTACTGACGCGCCCCCGCTTCAAGGCTCACAAGCTCGTCCGCGTAGCCTCTGAGCTTATCCTCAAGACCCGGTATGTAGCGGGACAGGCTGAGATCTCTGTATTTGTCGGAGTTCGTTCCCGCGACCTTTGTTATTTCAAGCGCGAGGTCATTCACACCTGCCATTATTTCTTCCACAGACTCGATAACATTGCAGATCGGGTCAAGTGTTATTGTGTAAGAGATCGTATGTTCGCCGGGTTCAAGATAGACCGACAGCTTATTGCCGTCATTTCCTGTAAGTGTGCTTATCCTGTAATTTGTGGAATACGTCATTTCGTAGGCGGAAAACGCCGCGTCCGGTATGCTGCCGTCAACCCTGACATCTACAAATACGGGAAAGTCGGTCTTGTCCGACTGGCTGTAATTCATTGCTATATAATAGTATCCGGCAGTTTCGGCATTGAAGCTGTATGTTATTGTCTGACCGGCGGTGTCAAAGGAAGACGCATCTATCACGTTCAGTTCGGAATCCGTTACCTTGTACGGAGACACCGACGCGTCAAACTCCGCCGTCGCGTGTATCGAGGATTCATTCACCGAACTGTAGTTCTCACCCTCGATCGTGATGAGCGCGCTGCCGTCGGCAGTCTTTGCTCCGCTGTATTCCGGTATCGCCTCCGGCGCGGCAAGCGTGACTGCGCCGAGCAGGAAATTGCCGCTCTTGACCTCGAAATACAGGGTATGCTCTCCCGCGGAAAGCTCTATGAGCAGCGGCTCGGAATGACGTGCGCTGCTGTCGGTGAAATACGCGCTCTCCCACCGCACTGCCTTATCGGGAACTGTGACCACTTCATCGTTGTAGCGGTCAAAGGCTCTCTCCGCTTTCGGCAGCCACGCGGAGCGAAGATTCACGTTCCTGCACTCATAGAACGGGAAATTTCCCTCCTCGTCAACCGCCATTGAGAACTCGACGGGAAGAACGGAATTGTCATAGGATATGTAGTCGAACCGCACAGCATACAGAGCAGTCTCCGGCGCGTTTACCGCCAGACTGCACCTGTCGCCGGCATGAAGATCCGCGGCTCTGTCCGCTCCGGTATAGCCCATTGTATCGCCGGTGACCGAATCGCCCTCCGAAAACGTGAAAGCAACGTCACCGCCGGAATATGCCGGCGCGATGTATCTGCCGCTTACTTTGCTGTAATTGTTGGATATGCGTTCACTCACATACTGACTGCCGTCAGCCGAAACCGCGCCCGAAGCAGCGCCGGCTGCCGCAAAGGCAGGGACTGCACCAAAAGGAACAGCCGTATTTGCAGACGACAAAAGAAACAGTATCGCGAGCGCCTTTGAAAGACCGTTTATCGTTTTCTTTCCGCACATATCCTTACTCCTTGCCGCACAGAGCAGCTCAATAATAGAATTTCCTGTGTACCAGCATATACGCGTAAACCAGCGAACTGACGCCGCCGAGTATGCAGGCATATATGATAAGTTCGGTGATCGTGACTTTCCACACGTTCACAAGTATCATCGACACGAGAAGCAGCATCACGAACCAGTACGCAAACAGGAACGCGCTTATGAGCAGCCACCGAAGTGCCGTTTTTGCGGTATCCGCAGCTATCTGCTTCTTTGTCATTCCGGCGTAGTATGAGTTCTTCCGTCTGCGGAAGCCCTCTCTC
>JAGAWN010000116.1 GCA_017941355.1 Ruminiclostridium sp.
CATGAACGGGGCTGAAAACGCGACAAACGCAGCTGCGGGTGCGGTATCTGATTACAATGAGGAACTTGAAAGCACCGGTAAAACCATTAATCGGCTCGCCGGATTTGATACGATCACAAAGCTTTCCGGCGGATCATCTGACGGTGCGCTCGTCAAGTCACTGCTCGGAGACAGCGGGCTTGAAGAATTGCAGGAAGCGGTAAACGCGGCATCAGATATATCTGACATTCCGGATGTCGCTCCGTCTGTTGATTTCTCAAATCTCGATTTTGAAGAAATGACTCGGAAAGTCCTTGACAGTATTGCAAATGTAAACTGGAACAAAGCATTCTCGACTATAGGAGACGGATTGAAGTTTGCATTGAAGATAGGATATAACGGTGCTATCGGAATACTGCATGGATTCAAAGATTGGTCAGATACGCAGGACTGGGAAATGAATTTTCTGACAATAGGAAACGGGCTTGGAGATGTCCTCGGCGCTGCACTCGATGTGTTTGATTCGATTTTTCATACACATATAGGCGAATGGTACGAGGATCTGAGGCAGACAGCAGCAAGGTTCGGCAGGGATCTTGAACAGGCTGTAAATCCAGATGATGAGGGATTGCAGGCTCTTGAGAAATATGAAAAAGAGCATGGCAGCTACGCTTCAAACGATTTTCTGAAATTATATAACCAGGGCATGGATCCGGAGGACGCTTTCAACCGGATATACAACACAGAAGATCTCAGAAAAGGATTCTTTGCGACGGATTACAAAGATGCTCTGAACGGCGTAAGTGAATGGAATGACCTTTCGAGACAGGACCTTATCAATCACCTTGATCAACAGTATTATATGCTGGACAGGATACATGAAGGTGTCGAAACAGTATTGACAGGAACAACATGGGATAAGCTTGAATACATTTTTACTCCCATGGGGGCAGGTGCTCAGACACACAATGCTTACAACGATATTTACAATTATGAGATCCCCTCTTCTCCGTCCTCAAACCGCAGTGATGTTCCGCTTCGTTCTAACAACTGGATATCCGGCGGGACCCCCGAAATGAACATAAGTCTCACTGCGATAATTGACGGCGTAGAGCATGACGGGCGCATTGATAACTACAAAAAGGAGTGATAAGATGCCGCGTGAACATATTGCAGAACTAATAAAAGCCGATGACTGGCTGCCCGGAATACGGGAATATCACTTTACCCTTGAAGATATCGACAGTGAGGATTCCAAACGCTCGGAAGCCGGATATATGCAGAGGAAAATTCTGCGTCCGAATGTCTATCATGCGAGTGTAACGCACATGTGTACCGAGGATGAAATGAGCGCTGTATGCAGTGCTGTCAAGGCGGGTGAAACTGTTGATCTGAACGTTCTCTGTCCGCCGCTCGGTAATCCTCATGCCGATATCACAGCGTATGTTTCAAAGCTCGACTGTCAGCTCGTGCTGCACAAGGATCAGAACGGAGATGAACAGAGCTGGTGGCAGATAAACTATACTCTTGTGGAGGTGTGATATGCTGTATGCGGATATTCTGCCGAAAAACGGGAATCTGTTGAATTTTGATGATACAAGCATAGTTGCCGGCTCTGTATCTGTAACTATGTCAACCTGTCGTCAGAATATGTTTGACTTCGGTACATTCAATGCCGCTGTGCTGAAAATGTCTGTTATTGATGATGATGCCCTTGACCATGAGTTTTCCGGTGCATCGGTAATGCTGAGAGAATCAGATGAACAGGAGCAGTCTGTATATCTCGGAACTTACTACATAGACGGAACCACAGTGAAACGTGTACGGAATACAGTCACATTTTCTGCATACGACCGCGCTGTAAAGTTTGATATCGAGATATCCGATAACATAAGAAGCACGTCATACACTGCGCTTACAGCGATACAAGCGGCGTGTTCGGCAGCCGGGAATACGGTTCTGTACAATGCGGATCTTAATGATTTTCCGAATATTTCTGTAACATTTACTCTCGAAAACGCAGCCTTGCAGACATGGCGGGACGTGGTGATGTGGTGCTGCCAGTTATGCGCTGCAAATGCAATAATTGACCGTATGGGAAGGCTGAAAATAATTCATGCCCGTTGGCAGCATGAGGGAACGGAAGACCACGTGATAAATGCTGAGCAGCGCATAAGCGTCCAGTTTTCAGATGCAAGGATCTATCCGAAATACATGACAGCATATTCCGGAACGGCTGTAAAGGAATATGTCTCGGGATATACGCCGGAGGGAGATCAGGCTGTTCAGTCACAGCCGGGAACACTGCAGCTTGACAGTAATCCTCTGCTTGCCGGTAAGGACGATACAGAGTGCGATACTGTCAACCGCGCGATAATCGGAAATATACAAAGCTTTACTCAGCGCCAGATAACCGCAAAGCTGTTTCAGAACGGTGATATAGGGCTTGGTGATGCTGTGAGGTTTTTGGGCGGAAATGTAGATGTGCGCAGAAGTATTCTCGGAATGGTAACATACATAGTGTGGAAATATCACGGGGCAACAACCGTAACCTGTACGGCTCCGAAACCTGCGGAGGTGGAGTGAAATGAATCCTAAATCACAGCTTGAAAAACGTGTTGACGCGCTTGAAGCGCGCGGCGGTGGTGACGGCGTAGGGCGCAACGTCGGACAGCATAATGAGATTTTTAATGTCAACAAGGGCGAGGCTGACAGTAATACGATCACGCCTAACAACAGCGTATCGTATGGCTATAACACGTCTCGAGGAAAAGGTAATACCCTGACCAACTGCCAAAAAACAGACGTTTCAGGATCCGAAAACACTGTAAACGGTGGAAATCATGTGTTTGGCAACGGACTCAGAAATACGATCAGCAATTCACAATTCAGCGCATTTTTCGGCGACGAAAACCAGATGTCCGGCGGAGTGAAAAATTTGATTTTCGGCGGTAACAATATAGCCGCAGGAGTTCAAAAATCGTTGATCGGCGGCGGCAGCAACGTAGTACAAGGAAATGTGTATTCAACACTTGTAGTTGCAGAGGATATAAACGTAATTTCGGGCGGAACGATACAAGGTTGTATTTTTACGGGTTCTCAATGGACGTTCGGGGGAACGGCGTTCTGTTCGATCCTTGCACTGCACTCTGAAAACGAAGATGGTCAAACATATATTCACAGCGCAATGTATTCTTGCATGATAGGCAGGGAACACGCAGTCAGCTATTCATACGAATGTTTTGTAGGCGGTGAAGGTGCGCTGATGCCTTCAGGAAATGATCTCCGCATATGCATTGGCAATGGAAACGCCGGAGCGCCGCAGAACTGTTTTACAGTTGACGGGGACGGCGCTGTGAAGGCTTCCGGCGGGTATGCTGCTATGGGCGCGGATTACGCGGAGATGTTTGAATGGGCGGACGGCAATCCCGGCGGCGAGGACAGACGCGGTATGCTCGTCAGTATGTGCGGTGACAAGATCATTCCCGCTCACGGTGATGATTTTATCGGCATTATCTCAACAAATCCGTCTGTTATCGGTAACAATCCGCTGCACTGGCACGGAAAATATAAAACCGATGTTTTCGGCGGCGTGATATACGACGATAACGAAGACGCGGTGCTGTCAGACGACTACGACCCGGAACGCAGATACATACCGCGCTCCGAACGTCCCGAATGGGCGGCGGTCGGTCTCACGGGGCGGCTGATAATTACCGACAACGGTTCCTGCAAACCGAACGGATATGTTTCGGCGCGAAACGGGATCGGACAGGCGGTTGAACATCAGACACGCATCAGAGTGATGAGAAGAATAGACGATACGCACGTTGAAGTGCTTATCAGATAGGAGGACAAAATGGTTACACTTAACGGGATAGATTATGCAACAAACACGGCGGTTTTCTCTATCAGTAAGGCTGCCGATATTACCGAGCTGCCTACGACATCAATGACGGGTGGTAACAGCAACGAGACTTTCGCGCCTGTAAAAGCCGGAAGTCTTGCGTATATGACCGACGGAACAGGTACTAAATACGTTCTGGACGGAGACACCGATGAGTGGAAGGAGGTTCAGTGATGAATGTCGCAAAAGCAGCTTTTTCTGCTGTCCCTCCTAAACTTGCCGGTGAAAGGGTATTCTCGGAGTTCCTGAGAGGAGCAAGCGGCGGTTCCCTTCCCGAAATAGTTTCATGGGCTGAGGGAACTCCGGCACAGATTCGTGCTATGCTCGATGCCTGGAAAAACGGATTGATAGATATTACCGAAAATTGGTCAGTCGGAGAAAAAAGATCAATTCATCATAATGCAATAACGACAGAGTGGGGCGGTGAAGCTCAGGCAGCCGGAGACCATGAGTGGGCAATAATAGATTTCAATACTGCCGATCATGGTGTCTATGTTGCTATGACTGATTGGTTACCCTCTTCCGGTGTGATGAATAACAGCGCCACAAACGAGGGGTCGTGGAGAGACTGCATACGCAGGACGTTTGCTAACGGTGTTTTTCGTGAAAGCCTCAGCGACGATCCGGTTTACAGTCTTTTTAAGCCGATGAATGTTATTACCGGAGTATGTAACAGCGATGAATTGATCACGACGCAGGATTATTTTGCTCTCTTTGCAGAGAATGAAGTATATGGAAAATACGATGGCAACTACAGTCCGTACCGATATGGAAAACATCATACCAATTCTGAAAACAACGCACTGACACGATTTTCATATTATGCTAATGAGGATAATATTCCGAATTGTGAATTCTGGTTCAGATCTCCGGATGATGATGACACAGATGATTTTGCAGCCCAATCTTCAAGTAGTCAAAGCACATCGCATATATCATATGCCAACTATAGGCTTGTATTCTTCGGGTACATATCGTGAGTCGTAAAAATGATATGAAGAGTATAGAATTTTCAAAGTTGATTCTCGGTGCTGTGATATTGCTATACTTCGCAGGCGTATTCTTCGGGGCGGTCGAGGTTGAGCGGGAACATCTTTCCGGGGAAAGTCTGCTCGAATACATAAAAACGCCGACAATGGTCGCGATCGGATTTTACTGTTGGAAAGCAAAAGCGGAGAACGTCCTTAAGATCAGCGATTCCGAGAAGACAAAGCAGAAGATCGTGAACGGCGCGTTTAAGTCCGAATCCGATACCGGATATGGCTATAATTACTACAATGAAGGAGATGATACCAATGGAATTGGCTGATATTATTGCTCTTGCAGTCGGCGGCGTGATCGCTGTCGGTATACTGGTCTATCTCATCTGCAACCAGCGGCAGAAGATCATTGAATGGTTGAAATACGCCGTCGTGGAGGCGGAGAAGTATCTCGGCAACGGCACCGGGCAGCTTAAACTTCGTCTTGTGTATGACTGGTTCGTGCAGAAGTTCCCGATAGTGGCGGCAGTCCTGCCGTTTCGTGTGTTCTCAGCATGGGTAGATACAGCGCTCGACACCATGAAGGAATGGCTCGGAAGCAATAAAAATGTTGCAGGATATATCGGAGGTGAGCAGAATGAAACTGATAAAAAAGAACAGTCCTAACCACTATAACGGGCGAGCGGAGTGGAAGGCGGATATGATCTGCTTTCATCAGACCGGAGGCACTTTGGTGACACCAGCCCTGAATTGGTACATGAACAAAGCGGCGCAGTGCTCGCCGAATTACGTCATCGACACAAACGGAGACGTGTACCAACTTGTTGATCCCGACCATGCTGCATGGGCGAACGGCACGGCAACGAAAGCAAACGAAAAGACGTTCTACGGCTGCTCGCTCTCGAAGATCGTCCGCGATCGTGCAACCAACGCGAACTACTATACATACAGCATCGAGTTTGTCCACTGTCAGTGGGGAAATATCAACGAGGCGCAGATCGCGGCAGCGGTGGAACTTATAAAAACGGTCATTGTCCCGCACATGAGGAAAAACGGTGTTACTCCGAAGATCGACCGTGAGCACCTTGTCGGACATTCCGATATAACGCCGAAGACCCGTGATCCGGAGAAATTCAACTGTCCCGGAAAGAGTTTCCCGTATGATGAGATAATTTCCCGCGTTCTTGGCAAGACTCCGGTAAAGACAGCCGAATCGGCTGTCGCTCTTGCAGTCGGCGACAAAGTCACGATCAAGGACTCTGCTACAACCTACGCGGGAGTATCTGCGAAGATACCGGCTGGGTTCAAGGATTGCTCAAAGATCTACACTGTGAGCAAGGTGATGAGTGACAGGGTGCTGCTCAAAGAGCTGTATAGCTGGGTATGGATTAAGGATTTGGAGAAGAGATAAGGAAAGAGGACAGACTGTGTAGCCTGTCCTCTTTTTTCATTTTGTAGTGAAATTCAAGACGAATCTGCAATCTCCTATCATTATAATAGAATAGGTGTTCGTCTGATGCACATATTGGTGACCCGTACGGGAATTGAAGTAAGGCACAGTTGTTTTGCAAAACTTTGTAAAGTCTTGCAAACCGCGGTATAAAGCCAACTAACGGCTATCGGCTTTAAATCTTTTGGAGCAAAATATAGCCTTTTTCAGTAAAAATAATGACCATTTAATGACCAAGAATAAGGCATTTCCTGTAATATAACTAACTAATCAAATCCTACTAAATTTTACAGGAGAATACCACAATGAATAACATTATTAACAAACTCTACTACGGAGAGATCATTCCGTGCGAGAAACCGGCACCGAACACCGAAAAGTACATAAAGACCAGAGAGACTATTTGTTCCACCGAGGAACAGCTGCTTGAACAGTTCCCGACCTGTAAGGAGCTGCTCGACACCTATACAGATGCTCTCCACATTGAGTCTCAGCTTGAATGTGAAGCTGATTTCGAGCGCGGCTTCCGTCTCGGAGCAGCAATAATGCTTGCCATAACCGAAACCGAATAAACACTATCCGCTGTCCGCCGGGGCAGCGGATTTTCTGTCGAACCCCCTTGCAATCTACGCCAAAATATGCTATAATACCATTGAAGCCGTGGCGCTGAGGCGCAGGTAAAGCAAGGTGTATATCGCTCTCGGAGCAGTTTCCCGTTCTTCGGGACGGAGACTGTTGTAATAGGAGGGCGATAAGTGTGAGTTTCTTATCCGTACTGATCGAACTTATTGGCGAGACGGTACATATGGTAATGCTCAATGCTTCGCACATCGGGGCATTGTTAGATTTCTTTCGCGAGTGGCTTAATACCAAACGCAAATAAAAAGAGAACTAACCACCGTGCTTTCGACAGAGTCGGTGGTTAGTCTCTAACTATCAAATTCTGCTCCGAGAGCAAACGTCTTGCTCTGTTGCTAAGGCTATTATACCACAGTTTCCCGCTCTTGTCAATACAAGGGCGGTTATTTTTTGCAAAGTACTTTACAACCGCACCAAAATGTGCTATAATACTTAATGTATAACAGCACAATCTGAAAATTGTGTGAAATTTTACGGAAAGGTCTTGACAAAATGGCTATGGTGCGCTACGCTCAAAGCAAGCAAGCAGCGATAACTCTGCTCTTTTGTCATACCCGGAATTCAATACAGGCTATAACGCTCGTGACCGCTGTATCAATGGTACAGTAGGTTACGGGCGTTTTTGCGCTATAAATAATCCCGAAAAACGGGAAAATATTAAATGAAAGGAAAACTCAAAAATGAAAAGAACGAAAACAAAAATTTTAAGCGTGTTCCTGTCATTCTGCATGATAATTTCGTGCATGGTGGGAATGAGCGTGACGGCACAGGCAGCAGAGAAAAGTGTAACTTTTACTAGCAATGGAACACAAGATGGGATTACTGTTTCAGCTAAACTTTACGCGAGGAACAATTTTTTTGCTAATAATACTCGTAATGTGACCATATCTTCAGGTAGTGGCAATATTACAAAGCTGGAGATTACTGATTCAGCTATGTATACCGGTAGGTTTACTGAATCGCACATAGTGGTGACACCCGGTACTAAAAGCATACAAGGTAGTATATTGACGGTTACTGATATAAATGCAAAATCGGTTACTTTGTCTGCGACAGATAATCAATATTGGACTACCAATAAAATTGTTGTTTACTATGAAGAAGTGACGGGACCTGACAAAACCGCACTGAACGATGCGATCACCGCAGCAGAGACGCTGTATAACAGCATCAAGGACAACACTGATTATGCCGATATCGCAAGTACACTCCAAACTGCGATAAACACTGCAAATGGAGTTGCAGAAAGCAATGAAGTCGATCAGGACGCTATTGACGATGCAACTGAAGCAATCACATCTGCAAAGACAACAGCCGAGACAGCTCTGTTTAATGCTTACAAGAACGAGCAGAAAACCGCAGCCCAAAACAAGGCTCAGACCGGCGACAGCGCAGCGGCAACCAAGCTTATCACAGATGCAAAGAACGCTATCGACGCTCTTACTTACGACACAAGCAAGACACTCGATCAGAACAAGGCTGCGGTAACTAATGTTATCACAAAGCTGACAACAGACCTTGAAAATCAGAGAGCGGCAGATGCTGTAATAACAAAGATCAACGCTCTTCCCACAACCGTTACAACAGCCAACAAGGACGCGATCGAGGAAGCAAGAGCGGATTATGAAGCACTTACCCCCGATCAGAAGGCTCTTGTATCTGCGGATATACTTGCAAAGCTGACCGCTGCCGAAGAAGCACTTGTGACCGCACAGAATAAGGCTGCTTTCGACGCATACAAGACCGAGCAGAAAACCGCAGCCGAAAACAAGGCACAGACAGGCGACAGCGATGCGGCAGCAGCTCTTATCACAGCGGCAAAGGACGCTATCGACGATATTACTTACGACACAAGCAAGACACTTGACGAGAACAAGGCAGCTGTAACGGCAGTGGTTACACAGCTTACAACAGACCTTACAGATCAAAGAGCGGCAGATGCTGTAATCGAAAAGATCAACGCGCTTCCCACAACCGTTACAACAGCCGACAAGAACGCGATCAAGGAAGCAAGAGAGGCTTATGACGCACTTACCCCCGCTCAGAAAGCAAAGATTAGCGATACTATCAAGAATAAGCTTGAAGCAGCTGAAACTGCAGTAGTTGCGGCTGAGTTCAATGAATACAAAGAAGCTCAGAAAACCGCAGCCGAAAACAAGGCTCAGACCGGTGACAGCGAAGCGGCAGCAGCTCTTATCACAGCGGCAAAGGACGCTATCGACGATATTACTTACGACACAAGCAAGACACTTGCTGATAACAAAGCTGCTGTTGATGCAGTTATCACAAAGCTGACAACAGACCTTACAGATCAGAGAGCGGCGGATGCTGTAATCGAAAAGATCAACGCTCTTCCCACAACCGTTACAACAGCCGACAAGGACGATATCGAAGCGGCAAGAGAAGCGTATGACGCACTTACCCCCGCTCAGAAAGAAAAGGTTGGCGATGCTGCCGATAAACTCAGTGAAGCCGAAACCGCACTTTCCGAAGCACAGGTAAAAGAAGCAACTGACAAGATAAACGATCTGCCCGACGCAGACAAAGTAACAGCTTCCGACAAGGAAGATATTGAAGCGGCAAGAGCAGCGTATGACGCACTTACCCCCGATCAGAAAGCACAGGCTGGTGATGCAGCCAAGGCAAAGCTGGAAGCTGTTGAAGCAGCACTTGCTATTGCAGAGCTTCCCGCAGCAAGCGATGTAACAACAACCGACAAGACAGCCATCGAAGCGGCACGGGCAAAGTATGACGCACTCACCGCCGATCAGAAATCACAGGTCGGCGATGCAGCCAAGGCAAAGCTGGAAGCTGTTGAAGCAGCCCTTCTTATCGCACAGCTCCCTGAATCAGATGCTGTAACTACCGGCAACAAGGACGCAATCGAGAAGGCAAGAGAAGCTTATGACGCACTCACCGATACACAGAAAGCACAGGTCGGTGATACATTAAAGGAAAAGCTTGAAGCCGCAGAAGTGGCACTGACGAAAAAGCTGATCGAGGCTATACCGGATCCCGCCGATGTTACAACTGCCGACGCTGATAAAGTAGCTGCGGCAAAGACAGCCTACGACAAGCTGACCGATGATCAGAAAACAAAGATAACAGAAGCAGAGAAAGAAAAACTGGACGCTGCGGTACAGGCACTCAGCGACGCAGAGACTTCCGATGTTGAAGCTCTCATCAGGGCATTACCCAGCGCAAGCAGTGTTACCACAGCCGACGCAGAAGCTATCGAAGCCGCAAAAGAGGCTTTTGATGAACTGACCGAAGCCCAGAAAGCAATTGTAAAATCTACATTAAAGGACAAGCTGGCTGCCGATTTAGCTGCTCTCGCTATAGCTAAGCTCCCTGCTGCGGATAACGTAACAGCGGCAGACAAGGACGCTATCGAAGCAGCAAGAGCGGCATACGATGCTCTCACTTCCACTCAGAAGAGTTCAGTAGGTGAGGCAGCAAAGGCAAAACTCGAAGCAGCGGAAGCTAAAATACAGGACGCTGTTGATACCGAAGCAGCCAAAGCCGTTATCGACAAGATCAACGCACTTCCGGCAAGCACAGCTGTAACAGTCAATGACAAGGCTGATATAGAAGCGGCAAGAGCAGCTTATGACGCACTTACAGATAATCAGAAAGCAAAGATCGACACTGATACATTAAAGAAGCTGACCGATGCGGAAGCTGCAATACAGGCCGCTGAAGATAAAGCGGCTGCCGATGCAGTAAAAGAAATGATCGACGCACTGCCCGGTGCAGACGATGTGACGGTTTCCGATAAGGCTGCAATCGAAGCGGCAAGAGCAGCTTATGACGCACTTACAGATGAACAGAAGGCAAAGGTTTCCGCTGATACATTAAAGAAGCTGACCGACGCGGAAGATGCACTGGCACTTGCAGAAAGCGAGGATAAACTCGATAAGGCAATTTCCTCTGCAACCGCATACTATGACAGCATAAAGAACAGATATCCGGCAATTGCGGGAACGCTCAAGAATGCTATCGACGCTGCACAGGCTGTCATTGATGACGAAGATGCTGAAAAAGCGGATATAGATGCAGCAGTCACAGCACTCAATACAGCAGTATCGACTGCAAGAACCGCTGTTTCCTATGCGGGCGGCGGAAGCAGCACTCCTTCCTATGTACCGTCCTATTCTCCGTCGAACACAACGACTACAACCACAACTACGACGACCACTGCAAACGCGCCTGCCGAGACTATGACATTCGAGGGCGAGGAGACGATCTCTCATACCAATCTGCTTTCGTGGAGCGGTGTTTCGGGAGCATCAAGCTACCTTATCTCCGTCAAGAAAGACGGCAAGTTCGTACCTCTTGCAACGACAACAAAGACGAACATTGACGTTGTACACGCTTACAACGGGAAATACTACGTTTCCGAGGGCGGCAAGTACACGGCATACACCTACAAGGACGGCAAGTTCGTAAAGGGCGGCACTATCACGGCAGCACAGGCTGATAAGCTTGTAAAGGCGAACAATGTAACCGATACATATATGCTTCAGTACACGAAGAACGGCAAGCTTTCGTCCGATAAGACAGCTCTTACAGTCTCGGTAAAGGTTTACTACAAGCCCGCTGTAAAGGCTTCTTCCAAGAACGGAAAGGTTATCCTCAAGTGGAACAAGGTTGAAGGCGCGGAGAAGTACAGAGTTTACAAGTACGAGGGCGGCAAGCTCGTAAAGGTAGCCGATACAACCGCTAACGCAGTCCGCATCAGCAAGGTAACAGCAGGCAAGACTTACAAGTACGCTGTAAAGGCTTATGTTGACGGCAAATGGACAAAGGTGACCAAGAGCGATATCGTAAGCGTAAAAGTCAAGTAAGAACTAAAACAATAACAAAGACGCAGAGTTTCGGCTCTGCGTCTTTTTTTGTGGTTCCAATCGAACGAAAACCGCGCTCTTAGCCGTTTTTGATATACAGGTAGGGTAATATCATTACCCACTCATTTTGTGCGGCGCAGAACGCAGAAAATTCCCGATTTTCGACCCGGATTCGTCCTTTTTCCGACATGGTCAAGGTGCTGAAATAATACCAATTTTCCCATTTGTGAAACGAACGTTGAACTGTCATTATCCGGTGCCGATTAAGCCTTAAAGCGCCCTGTTAACCGGGCAGTTTTGATACAGCAGCACTGATTAAAGGGTATTATCCCCCTGTTGAGCAAAAATGGCAATAATAGTGCAATAAAATAATTGTCCCAAAAATGCGACAAATTTTCCAAAATCTATTGACTTTTGCGTTCTGTAATGATATAATAATCGACAAGCACGAACGAAAGGTACGTCATCGCCGTTTGTGCCGGCTCCTTGAAAATTGAATATGCCGATTTTTCCGTCAAGACCAATAGCCTTGACCCAAGATTGTCGAATTGTGTCGTCACGGACGATATATATAAGCAAAGACCCAAAATGCCGCCTCCGATACATATCAAAAGAATATGTCACGGCAGTGCCGTGTAAGCAGTATGTACAAGGAGGATTCCATTATGGAAAACAACAAGCGCAGAATGCTCACCATAGGAGAGGCGGCTCGTCTGATCGAAGGTATCACAGAGTACCGCATAAGACAGATGTGTAAATCCGGACAGCTTCGCTCGTTCAAAGCAGGCAACAAATTTCTTATTGCAGAGAGCGACCTTTACGAAACCGTTTTCGGAAAGTCCTCCGTCGTCATCGGCGGGGGCGAGGCTGCTGCACGAAGCAGCAAGGAGACCGCCCAAAGCGTGCAGGAAGCACGCATATAAGAGGTCTCCGAGTGACGACGATATTTGAAACTGTCAGAGAGCAGATAGCATTGCCGGACGCGGCGCAGCTCTACGGCATAAGCAGCAGGAACGGAAATGTCAGGTGCATCTTCCACGCGGACAACAATCCGTCAATGAAGCTGTACACCGACCACTTCCACTGTTTCGGCTGCGGCGCTCACGGAGATGTGACCGACTTCACGGCGCAGATATATGGGCTGTCTAAAATCGAAGCAGCGCGAAAATTGTGCAGCGATTTCGGACTCTCGGAAGAACCCTACATCTCTGCGCCGAAAAAGTGCAGACGACTAATGACGGAACGGGAGAGAATACAGCTTGCGCTCGATGTCCTCACGGACTATCTCGTAATGCTGAAAGACTTCCGCGCCGTGTATGCTCCGCTTGATGAAAGCGAGAGCCTTGACCCGAGATTTGTCGAGAGTTTGCAGC
>JAGAWN010000117.1 GCA_017941355.1 Ruminiclostridium sp.
ATATTGACAATTTCACATA
Organism: Ruminiclostridium sp.; assembly: GCA_017941355.1. Classification (GTDB taxonomy): domain Bacteria; phylum Bacillota; class Clostridia; order Oscillospirales; family Ruminococcaceae; genus Ruminiclostridium_E. Next base: position 20 of record JAGAWN010000117.1, read on the forward strand.
AATATGCTATAATACAAACAATCAATCCGACGAAAGGAACAATAAAAATGCAGAACACCGAAAAAACAATGGACAAGCTTGTCGCGCTCTGTAAGGGACGCGGCTTCATCTACCCGGGCAGCGAGATCTACGGCGGTCTTGCGAACACATGGGATTACGGTCCCCTCGGCGTGGAACTGAAAAACAACATCAAGCGCGCATGGACAAAGAAGTTCGTGCAGGAGAACAAGTACAATGTTGGTCTCGACAGCGCAATCCTCATGAACCCGCAGACATGGGTTGCTTCCGGTCATATCGGCGGATTCTCCGACCCGCTCATGGACTGCAAGGAGTGCAAGACCCGTCACCGCGCCGATAACCTTATCGAGGACTTCGACGGCACAAATGTTGCGGGCTGGTCGAACGAGCAGATGATGAACTATATCCGCGACAAGGGCATCAAGTGCCCCAACTGCGGAAAGGCAAACTTCACCGATATCAGACAGTTCAACCTCATGTTCAAAACCTTCCAGGGCGTTACCGAGGACAGCAAAAATGAGCTGTATCTGCGTCCCGAGACCGCGCAGGGCATTTTCGTGAACTTCCAGAACGTTCAGCGTACAACACGCAAAAAGATACCTTTCGGCGTAGGTCAGGTGGGTAAGTCTTTCAGAAACGAGATAACCCCCGGAAACTTCATTTTCCGCGTGCGCGAGTTCGAGCAGATGGAGCTTGAATTCTTCTGCAAGCCGGGGACCGATCTCGACTGGTTCCTCTACTGGAAAAATTTCTGCAAGGATTGGCTGCTGTCCCTCGGCATCAAGGAAGAAAATCTGCGTCTGCGCGACCACAGCGCCGAGGAACTTTGCTTCTACTCAAAGGCTACCACAGACTTCGAGTACCTGTTCCCGTTCGGCTGGGGCGAGCTTTGGGGAGTTGCCGACAGAACGGACTACGACCTCACACAGCACATCAAGACCAGCGGTCAGAAGCTTGAATACTTCGATCCCGAGACCAACGAGAAGTATGTTCCGTATGTCATCGAGCCGTCGCTGGGCGTTGAGAGACTGTTCCTGTCTATCGTGACGGAAGCGTATGATGAGGAGCAGCTTGAAGACGGTACTACCCGAACAGTGCTGCATTTCCACCCGTTCCTTGCCCCGTTCAAGGCTGCGGTGCTTCCGCTCTCGAAGAAGCTTGCGGAGCCTGCGCAGGCTATCGCGGACGATCTCTGCAAATACTTTGCGGTAGATTACGACGACACCGGAAATATCGGCAAGCGCTACCGCCGCGAGGACGAGATCGGAACTCCGTTCTGCATCACCTACGATTTCGACAGTGAGAACGACAAGTGTGTGACTGTCCGTGAGCGCGATTCCATGCAGCAGGTAAGAATACCGATCGCAGATGTAAAGGCATATATTGAAGAAAGAATATTCTTCTGATTAAGAAAACCCCGGCATTGTACCGATATACAATGCCGGGGATATTTTACAGTTCAGAACCAACGGTGAATCCCTGCTCTTTCCAGTAATCGAGCAGCGTTCCGAGTATCTTCGCGTTTGTTTCCGAAACCGCGTGCAGCAGGTAAATACCGCTGTGCGTGGAATCTTTTATTTTTGCAAGAGCTTCGGCAGGATCGGTGTGCTTGTTTGCGTCCCAGTCGGCATAAGCGAATGACCAGAACAGGCTGGTATAGCCGAGGTTATGCACGTCATCGAGCGTCCGTTCGGAGAACTCGCCTTTCGGGAAGCGGAAAAGCGTCATTTCATAGCCGAACTGATCCCGCACATAGTCGTGCAGCTTTGTCACCTCCGCCCAGACCTCCTTTTGCGTGCAGTCCGGCAGTGACGGGTGTGACCATGTGTGATTGCCGACGGTGTGACCCTCATCTATCATTCGCTGCACAAGCTCCGGCACGGACTTGCAGTAGTCGTATGTGACGAAGAATACAGCCTTGACATTCTTTTCTTTCAGTGTATCGAGGATATCTGCGGTATAGCCGTTTTCATAGCCCTCATCGAATGTGAGACATATCGTGCCGTCTTTGGTGAGGAACTTCCCTCCGAGCGCGGCGTACTTTTCTTCGGCTTTCACCGCGTCAATGGGACGGTTTTCCGCGTCGCGCTCCTTGCCGAGTCCCCAGCCTATCTTCTGATTTTTAAGTGCAGTCCGTGTAATGTAGGACGAGGCGAAAGCCGCCTCGTCTGAAACTATCTCGTCGTCCCTGTCACGGGATTCCGGTACAACTCCGTTGTCGGTAACGTCGGAGGGACGTATCGTGTCTGAGTTGTCGGTCGTTCTGCTTACATCGGGTTCGTTCTCTGCTGCGTCGGCGGAGTCGGAAACTATCCCGTCCCTGCCGGCTTCATACTCTCCGTCTGAAGTATCCGTGGCTGTCATAGAAGCCGTGGTCGTAGTTGAAGATACGGCGGTGGTTGTTGTCGTACCCGTTGTTCCCGCATTATCACGCTTGTCCGCACAGCCCGCAAGCGAGAATGTGAGTGCCGCAAGCGCGCATATAAGCATTGCAGTCTTACGCTTCATGATATATCATTTCCTTTCGGTTCGTCTTTAAGCATTTTTCAATGCGTACATAGTATTTCCGCGTTTTTGCTTTTTATTCAGAGACAAAATGTTGAGTACACATTATTATTTCCGCAAAACAAAAAGACCCGTCACATTGACAGGTCTTTGCGGAAAATCAAAAGACAGCCCTGATTACTTCTTGATAGTGACCTTTTCTACATCGTCATGTGCTGTACGGTTTTCGGCGATAGCGGTTTTAAGCACGCGGATACGGTTGCGGTCACTGCCTGTCTCAACTACCACAGTCTCGTCCTGGATACTGAGAACTCTGCCGATGATGCCGCCTATAGTGACGACCTCATCTGCGACCTGAAGATTTTCACGCATTTCCTTTTCCGTCTTTGCACGCTTCTTTTCGGGGCGGATAAGCAGGAAATAGAAAACCACCAGCATGAGCGCGAGAGGAACGACTGTGATAAGAATAGATGTCCAGTTTCCCGCACCGCCTGTGGGATCGGCTGCTGTTGCTGCTAAAAGTCTTAATGCTTCCATTGTTATGTCCTTTCTTATTAATACGGCAAATAAATGGTTTGGTTTTCGTTCTTTCTCCCGCCGCTGCGGGGGAAAAGGACGCAATATATCCTCCAATCATTAAAATGCCGAAGTAATAACCTGATAATACTATTAATCTATTATACTATATTCTTGAAGTAAATGCAAGCGAAATCCGCAAATTTTTCTGTTTATCTCATAATATAGCTTTCATAGCCGAGAGAAATGAGTGCAGCCGATATTTTCGCCTTTTCCGCATCGTCAAATCCGGAACCGTCGATTATCGGGATTATGTTGAGTCCCGGCGTTTTCTTCTCTGCCAACGGAAGTATCGTCTCAACCAGAGTTTTCGCGTCTGCGGGATAGCCGGAATCCGTTGAAAGATCGCTCCTGCTTATTATCAGCGCAACAGCGTTGCCGTGAAGCTGCGATACATCGTTCAGACACTCCGCTGTCCTGCCGTAGCCGTCACCGACAACGTCGGAAGCTTTCATCTCGATCATCTGTTCCGCTTTTATCACATTGTACAGCATCTTATATCTGTCCGGAGCGTAATACTTCGCGGCAATATACGCCGAGTCATACGGCTGAAACTCCGGGAATACCACATCGGTAAGAAGAATATGCCCGAATCCCGCCATGGAAAGCTCTGCCGTCACCTTGGCAAAGTATTCGCGTGTTGCATCGCTTTCGGGATTCGCCCACCGCTTCTGCTCCCGCCATTCTATCCATGAAATTGTGGGAGAGTCCATGCACTTATAGCTCATTTCCGGGAAAGTCTCACAGCCCTTATTGTCCGACAGCACGGCAATTTCCGCGATTGGGATCATACCGTTCTCGTTGAATACCGACATGATATCCGAAAGGGTCATGGTGCCGGCATCGAGAACACTGCCCGCAACCTCTTCTATCCCGCTCTTGTATCTGAAATATCCGCTGCGGTCTTTCAGCTGAATGACCGCCGAGTTGTACCCCGCCGCCTTTGCCTTGGCAAGCACCGCCGCCAGCGATGCACGGTTGGAAAGCGCGCTCGCAGGTGCTTCAAACGATACAAGCGTGCTGTCCGACGGAGTTATTATCGACGTTTCTATATTAGTCTGAGCCGATGTCGAATGGGGCTGGTTGGTACCTATGGTCTGCTGTGTTTCCGAGGTCTGCGAAACTGTGGTCTCGCTTGCCGCAGCAGATGTTACGGACTCACTTTCGGGCAGAACTGAGGTGACCTCGGCTGTGGTCACATTCATCTCTGCAAACTCACCGGAGGTTGCCCCGGATACGTCCGAGCTTTCGCTGAGCGTCACGGAGTGCTGCTGTGAGTATGAACTCTCCGGCGTCCATTCCTCGGGCTTCTCCTTGCCGACGGAACCGATATAGTCAAGCAAAGGCTTGCCTATGCAGAAGCCGAGAAACGCTATCGCCGACAAAGCCACGATCAGCGCAACCGTGCCAAAGATCTTCTGACCCGCGGATCTTTTTTTACGATACAGGTTTTTTGTCTTTTTGATTTTTCTTCCGTAACGTCTGCGCTTATCCAAAGCACATTCTCCTTTCCGGGAAAAATGAAAATGTCCGATCAGACTGCCGATGTTGAATATCCCGCGAAAGCGTAAAGCGCAAGGGACAGAATACCGACATATACTAGCATTATAGGGTATCCTCTGAACGCAGCCGGGACGAGTGAGGAATTAAGCCGCCCCGCAGCCGCGTACAGAAGATACGCCGCGAGAAGAAATCCAAGTCCGTTGCCGAGTCCGTAGCCGAGATACGCGAAAATATCGCTTCCCTGCTGTGAACAAAGGAACAGCGCCCCTACCACCGAGCAGTTGAATACCGACAGATGCACATACTTTTTCAGAGATTTGAAAAAATGCGGGAAAAACCGCCAGATGACCACAAGTGTCACAATATATATCACAGCGACGACCAGCACATACAAAAGCGGCATAACATAACGGTAAATGCTGCTGCTCCCCAGAAGCGTGTCAAGCACCCAGATCGTCGGAGATGCCATTACCGTTGTATATGTTATCGCGGCGGAAAACCCGATAATATGCTCCCTGCGGCGGGACGCGTACAGCAGAACATTCGCTCCCAGAGCGCGTTCAAGCACAAGGTTCTGTACAAATATCGCAGCCAGCGCCGTGGAAACTATGTTAAGAAACACTTCCATTTCCGTCCTCCGTTTCCTGCGCAGCGGTTTCGCCGCGGCCGCCGTCCGAAGTGCCGTCATCAGTGTCGGGTCCCTCGGCGGACTGCTGCTCCGGTTCCTTCTCCTGCTGTTCCTGCTGACCGTCAGTTATCTGTTCGGTACTGCTTTCGGTGACAGTGCCGCTCTCGCCGGAAACAAGCTCCTGCCCCTCCGAAACTATAGCCTCGAATGCCGCAAGAACGTCTCGGTTGTTAAGAAACTCCATTTCCAGAAGATCGTTCTCATTCATTGCGCGGCGCACGGCTGCCTTGTATATCCGTATTTTCTCTTTCTGTCCGCTGTGTTTTCCGACAAGAAACTCACCCATATCCTCGGCATACTCGGCAAGGCTCTCTTCGTCGCTGCTCCCGGCGGCGGCAGCCGCACGGGATTTGCGGTAATTGTATAACCCGCGGAATACCCCGGCTAAAATACCTATGAAAAGGAAACCTCCGAAAGTAGTTTCAAGCGCCGGTACCTCAAACAGTATCGGAACTTCCGCACCGCCTATCTTCCCGGAAGCGAAGTATTCCCGCACAAGCCCGGTCACTGCGCAGGCGAGGTCAAATCCGACAATAAAGCCTATAACGTCACTGACCATTCTGAGCTGCGGCTCGTGATAGAAGCGGGTTTCGGTCTTTGAGAGGATAAGCGAGTTGGTTATGATGACCGGAAGATACACGCCCGCCGCCTTAATGACGGCTTCACCGAATATCATGTCCGCAAACAGTGCCGCGGGAATGTAGAACACAGCCGCCGCAACGGTATAGAGCGTGACTCTTATAGTATATACAATTGTCCGCGGAATAAAACGGCAGACAAGTATTGCCGCAAAAGACACAAACGAAAATACAAAGCACACCGCGAGGCTCTTCATAAGCGTCGTTGCGCAGGCTATGACCGGAGCGATAAGCATTCCGCTCATAAGGACCATATTCTGTTTTAAAAAACCGTCGCGTAGGTCTATCCTGTTTTCCATATATTACTGCCCTTGTTTGTTGTTTTTCTGCTGTGACCGTTTCTTAGGCTGCTTGATTATGTGAAGAATACCGGTCTTGGGTTCCTCGGTTCTGGGAGCCGCTTCACGGGTACGGTTCATCATACCGCGCATGGCTTTCATGTAGTTGCCCTCGCCCTCGCGTATCTCCTTTTTGCGGATAAGCTCGTCCTTGCGCCGCTTTATACGCATATTGTCTGCGTATCTTGTAATAATATTGGATTTTTTGCGATTGATTTTTATGACCTTATTATCTATCGGCGGCATATTGTAGTTTGTCGGTGGAACAATAATTTCCATAGTATCGGTGAGCTTCGGCTTGCGCTCATTCTCCGCCTCATCCCGAAGCTTCTCATACCTGCCGAGATTTCCGCGCATATACGAAGCCGCGCTCTTTATCCCCGAGACGACAGCCGCGCACAGCTCGTCAAGCTGCAGCGAGAGCGCGTTGGCTATGAGTATTACGAAGATGAAAGACCCCTCTACCTTTCCGAAATGCCGGAAAAGGCAGCCGACTATGCCTATGACCAGTCCGCAGACTATCTTGCCGGCAGGTGATTTGGGCAGCGTCTGAGGATCGGCTGCAAGAAACACGAAGCCGAACAGCAGGTATCCGCCGGAAAGTTCCAGCAGCAGCGTGTCCCCGATGTTTGAGAACACAGGGAAAAGCGCGGTCAGCGCGCAGTATGAACCCAGCCCCGCGAGCGTTACCAGCGGGGAAAGCGATCTGCGCATCATCAGACATATACCGCATACCGCGATTATGAGTATCTGAGTGGTACCCATAGGGCCCGCGGTTATGCCGAGCATTATATTCTGGAATGATACGGCGGGTGCAGTCCCGAGTTTAAGCAGATAAAACTCAACTCCGGAAACCAGCGGAACTCCCACATCTCCCCAAATCTCCGGCTTGCTGCCGACAGCGGGGTACATAAGCATATCGTTAGGGAAGCAGATTATCAGAAAGGCTATGGCAACGCAGGTAGGATTGAAGATGTAGTTATCCTTGCCGCCGAAGATATGCTTTACCGCAATGGCAAGCAGCGCTCCGCCGGCTACTATGCCGTAATGCACGGAAGCCGGCATCATCAGCGCAATGCAGATACCAGCCGCAATAGTTGACAGATCGCGGGGATTGTAGGTCTTATGCGTCATGCGGCAGAAGATCATATCCGACAGTATGCACACAATAACAGATCCGAGAGCGATTATAAGCGCACGAAGCCCGCTCTGCCACACGCTCATTCCGAGGAGCGCGGCAAGGCAGATAAGCTGATCTCCGTATATGGACTTTGACTTTCGCTGCTTCTTGCCCGCGGCAGTCTCGTATGTTCTGGTATCGCTGTCAAACTTGTCCAGCAATTCAATGGTATTATCAGACATTTTATTCCTTTTACTGTTTATTGGAGGCACGCCATGTACTACGACGCACTTAGCAGAAACACCGTAAAGATCACACTTTCCCGCAAGGACATGAAAGAATACTCACTGAAAAGCGAGAGTATCCGCTCACGGACAGCGGAGTCAAAGCGAAGCCTTATGGATTTCCTCAAAAGATTCCGTTCGGAAAGCGCTCTGTTCCCCGAGCATAACGCGGAACGGCTCTTTCTGGAAGCGTTCCCGTCGGAGGACGGAGGCTGCGTACTGTATGTCTCGACTCTCGGCACCGAACCTCTGCCGCAGTCCGCGACAGAGAACCGTACACGGCTGCTGATGTGCCGCACCGACACCCTCGACGACACTTCCCGGCTGTGCCGCGGGATAGGAGATTATATTGACGGTTCGAAGCTTTACAGGCTGAGCGGAAGCTACTTCCTTATATTAAAGGTATCCGAAGGTGACACCGCAGCTCTGTCGCACATTGCGGGAGAATACGGTGTGATCTCCGATAACACCGCCGACATCGCATATATCACCGAACACGGAAAGCTTATCTGCGCCTGCGACGCGGTAAAAAAGCTTGCCGGGCTTGTATGAGTCCCTCGGGCTTGTATGAGTCCCTTTCCGCCGCGTATCTACCGAGGCAGCAGGGAAGCCACCGCTTCACGGATATCCGGCGAACGGAACAGGTAAGTCCCCACAACAAGGACGTTGGCACCGGCTTCACCGACAAGCTTTGATGTTTCGGCGTTTATGCCGCCGTCCACCTCGATATCCTTGTCCGGTGCAAGCGCACGGACTTCACGGATCTTATCGAGCATTCCGTGCATGAATCCCTGACCGCCGTAACCCGGCTCTACCGTCATTACCAGCACCATGTCGGCATCGGCTATGTACGGAGCGGCGGCGGATACCGGAGTTCCGGGCTTCAGCGCTATCCCCGCACGGACGCCGAGGCTGTGTATCTCGTCAATGACCGCTTTGGGGTCACAGCTGCTCTCGACATGGAAAGTTATCATGTCAGCGCCGGCATCGGCAAACAGCTTTATCTGCCGCTGCGGGTGCATAACCATGAGATGCACGTCAAGGAACGCGTGTGAAAACGGCTTTACCGCATGAAGCACCGAGCTTCCGAACGTTATATTCTCCACGAACTCGCCGTCCATTACGTCAAAATGCAGCCACTTAGCGCCGCTTTCATCGACAAGTACGGCTATACCCTTGAGATCCGCAAGATCGGAGTTCAGTATAGAAGCTGAAATAATAGTTTCGGGCATTATTGTTACCTTTCGCTGAAAAAAGACACAGTTATCAATTTATACGTCCATAATTGTACCTTAAAATCGGAATAACGTCAAGCATTTTTGATATCTATTTCGTACCGCCGCAAAAAAATAGTGAAATTTTAACAGAATAGAAAAAAATATGGGGAAAGCTTTTGCTGTGGAAAAAGCTTAAAACCTGTGGAAAAACACAACGTTGTATGTTTTAAACAGTTTTTTAACGTTGAAAAGTGGAAAACCTGCCCATTTGAACAATCGCGATCCGCTTTGCGGCGTTATGACGACGGATCTTTCCATAATACAGCGTTTTCTGCCGTGAACGGAGAGAAAAAGATACGGTCTGCCGGTCAGCAGCTTCTACACTGCTCAGATGCGTTTTTGGAAGTTCCATATATAATGTCTGCTCATCAACCGCGAAAAGTCTTCATAGCGCAGCTTGAAGGCTTTTCACGGTTGCAAAAGTGCAAGGAAAATTCCCCATTTTTAAAATTTTCCTTGCACTTTTGTTCGTCCGAATGACGAAATGAGCTTGACATCAAGGAATGTGTCCGTTGTTCCAATGCGCCGCTGGTGCATTGGAACAACATCTGAATTATATATAAATTAATGGAAAAACGAAAAAAATGTTGACATTTCGGCATAAATGTGCGAAAATAGATATATAGCGTTATCATTCCACCGAAAGGATGTTATTATGACAAAAAATATAAAAAAACTGCGGATCGCGGCAGCGCTTTTTCTCTTCATCGGCTTCATGCTGTCGGCGTTTCCGGTAAGGACGCACGCTCTGTCGGCATACCTGTGGGACGGTGTTTCCGAACTGCAGGCAGGCAATACATATTATGTAATGGACACCGTAAGAGTGCGCACTTCCGTAACGATCCCGGAGGGAACGAAGATCAGCGTCCGCGACGGCGCGACACTTAAAATCTCGTCATCGGGAAAACTTACGGTGTACGGCGAACTCTCCGCGGCAATAGGCGGAACTATAGTAAACTACGGCTCTCTCAATATCAAAAAGGGCGGAAAGCTCAACATCTACGGTCTGTTTCAGTCCTCGGTAAGCGCAAACATCGGTATCTCCGGCAGCGCAACGATCTTTAACCGCGGTGTGTTTGAGTCCTCCTCCGCATCGAAGATATACAAAGGCTCGGAGATCTACGTCAAGGGTCTTATGAGCTTCTACAAAAGCAGTGACGTGAAACTCAGCGGCACAATAACGACTATCGAGAACAGCACCCTCGAACTCCGCGGAATAATGGCGGTTTCCGTAAGCGGCATGATAGATGTCAGCGGGCATCTCACCGTCGGCACCGCTTCAAACGTGCGCTGCAGCGGCAAGCTTATCCTCACCGAAAGCGCTACATATACGCGTTTCAAGACCATTACACTCACCAAGAGCGGTGAATTCCTCGACAGCAGACCGAAATACGAGTTCGAGGATATGACCGTTGATATCCTGATAGATGAGCCCGACGTGCTGCGCAAGGGCATAGACGTATCGTGGGCGCAGGGCGACAGCATAGACTGGGCGCAGGTAAAGGCGGCAGGCGTTGAATTTGCGATCCTGAGAGCAGCCCGCGGCTACATTTCCGAAGAGAAGCCCATGGCGGAGGACGTGACATTCCGCAGAAACATTGAAGAAGCGCAGAGAAACGGCATAGATGTAGGCGTTTACTTCTACAGCTACGCTTCAACCGTGGCGGAGGCGCGCGAGGAAGCAGAGTTCTTTGTTGAAACCATCAAGGATTACAAGATCCAGTATCCCGTTATCCTCGATATGGAGGAGCAGTACCAGGGCAATATCGGCAAGAAGAAGCTCACAAACATGATAGACGCTTTCTTTGAAGTCCTCATGGAGAACGGCTACTTCCCGATGTTCTATTCCTACAAGAGCTGGATCGAAGCATATCTCGACATGAATACGCTGGACAAGTACGCTGTATGGCTTGCTCAGGTCGGCGATGAGGTGACTTACGACGGCGGTTACTATATCTGGCAGTATTCCTTCACCGGAAAGGTAAGCGGTATCCCCAACGATGTTGACCTGAATTACAGCTACAAGGACTGGCCGGAGATATTCAAGAAATATCATCTGAATAATATGTAACGCAGTAAAAATCAAATTTTTTCCTGCAATGTTGACAAAATAACTACATGATGATATAATAATAGGCAGTGAACATTCAACCCATATCTTAAAGGAGAGATTACTATGGCTTTTTGTACAAAATGCGGCGCTCAGGTGCCGGACGGTTCCACTTTCTGCACAGCCTGCGGTAACCCGATCGCAAGCGCGGCTGCACCCGCTCAGCCGGCTCAGCCCGCCGCTCCCGAACAGCCCGCTCAGGCAGCAGCTCCCGCCCCTGCACCCGCTCCTCAGCAGCAGTATCAGCAGCAGTATCAGCAGCAGTACCAGCAGGCTGCACCCAACCAGCAGGCTCAGTATCAGCAGCAGTATGCGTATCAGCCGCCTGCACCCGATCAGTACGATCATACTTCGGAATATGATGCCAAGGACATTTCCGATAACAAGGTTTACGCAATGGCAACATATATGTTCAGCGTACTCGGTATCATAATCGCACTTCTCGCAAGCCGTGATTCAAAATACGCTGCATTCCATGTAAGACAGGCTATGAAGCTGGAGATCGCAACAGTTCTCTGTGCAGTCTGCATGATAATCCCGATCCTCGGCTGGATAGTCGGCGGTATAGGGGCAGTCATCATTGAAGTTCTGAAGATCATCGCGTTCTTCCAGGTTTGCGGCGGCAAGGCAAAGGAACCCGCAATTGTCCGTTCTTTCGGCTTCCTCAAGTAAACACTCATACGATACATAGCATTAAAAGACCTGCCTTGAACGGCAGGTCTTTTCTGTATTAAGCGCGTATTGCTCATTTCGTCATTCTTCCGGTAAAGCATCGCTCTCTCCGAATCCGAGAGTTTCGCTGAAGAACTTGTAGGTTTCGGGAGCGGAGATCTCAAGCTTATCCGGTATCAGCAGATACATCGCTCCCGCCTGCGCAAAGAACTCCGAAGGGTACGCAGACGTGTGGGAAGCGAAAACGGGGATAGAGCCTCTGTTTGCGTTGTATGCCCGGATAAACGGGACAGAGTTTGACGATATCTCGCCGTTGGCATTGTCATACGCGTGAAACAGTTCATGGAACACAACGTAGGTGCTGAAATCCTGTGTCGAGATGTAAACCGTCCGATCCTGCGTCAGCCCGAGAGCAGTGCCTATTCCCGCGTCCGCGGCAGGCAGACCGGGATCCTCGCCGGTGAAGTAGATCCTTTCGCAGCACTCGGCAAGCTTTGACGGCGCGCGCTCCAGCATCAGTTCGTGCAGCGCAAGGTTATCCTCGTTTACGTCACCTGCGCAGTATATTTCCACGCCGTTTACCTCTCCGCGGTACTCGCGCGATATCATAAAGCGCAGCTCATAGTTGCTGACAAGATGTCCGAGAATTATACCGATCGTAGCCGACACGGCAATTATTACTATCAGGCGTATAGCCTTACCCGCATTTTCGTTCATATTGCTCCGATAAGTGAAAAGTAAAGACCCGCAAATACTCCGGTGGAACCTGCCAGAAGTGCTATCACAACAAGACACAGTGCAAATGCACCCGCTCCGAAAAACTCCTTTTCTTTTGCGGGTTTATCGGGCTTTGCAGGGACAGCAGGCATTTCGGCAGCAGTATATGCCGGGGAAGCGGTATGCGTGTCTGCAGCCGGTACCCGGTACTGAGCCGGCTGAGGAGCGCCGGCAGGATCGTCCGTTATCTGCGAACCAAACACATCTTCCACGGCAGCCGATTTCCTGTCGCTGTCTATCATATCCTGGATGCGCGTCCCGCAGGAGGGACAGAACAAGGCTCCGGATTCGATCTCATTAAAGCATTTTCTGCATATCATATCGTATTATCTCTCCTTGATTATACAGTTTGTTTTTCGGGTGTCCGCTTTCTGAAGTATTCAAAAAGATATTGCTGGGCTATCCCCTTATAATCTCCCATGCACTCCGGCAGACCGTCGCTGTAGTATTCAGCTACGACACGCTTTATCCAGACATCGGACGGGAAAGCCTCGGTTTTGTGATAAGCAAACAGCAGCACGCAATCCGCAACCTTGTCTCCGACTCCGGTAATGGTTTTGAGGTATGCTTTGCCCTCGTCGTAGTTCATTGCGTAAATGCTGTCAAGGTCAATTGCACCGCTGTTCACCTTGTTGGCGGCATCGAGTATGTATCTCACCCGGAAACCTGCGCGCAAAGGAGCGAGATCCTCCGCCGCAAGCGATGCGATGCGCTTCGCGTCCGGGAAAGAATACATTCCTCCGTATTCCTCGCTCACCCTCTCGCCGAAGTTCTCACAAAGCCGTGAAATGATGCCTGCTATACGGGGGATATTGTTGTTCTGTGAGATTATAAAGCTTATCAGCGTCTCGAAAGGCTCCTGCCGCAGTATGCGTATGCCGCGGTTCTCGTTCGCCGCCTCACTGAGGATACGATCCTCCGAAAACTGCCCTATGACCGCCTCGTAGTCGGTATCGTTGTCAAGATACCTCAGCCAGTATTCCTTTTCCTCTTCATCTCTCACAGTGAGGACTGCTCCGTCCTCAGTCTGTCGGATCTTCAGTATATGACTGCCGGAAATACCGACATAAGCACCGTCATCAAGCCTGCGCCAGCGAAAGCACTGCCCGCTTTCAAGAGTCTGCCTCAGATCGAGACATGAGGTTTTGTAATGAAATTCCATAGTATTGTCAAAATTCCCCCTGACGCGCAGGGGGAAAAGATTTACTCTCCTATTGTAATGGTATCGGGGAATATGTTCTTGCTTTCTTCCTTGTTGAGGAATGTTGTGCTGACATAGCCCTGGATTATCGCGCCGTCGTTTACGGTTATGGTTGAAGCGCTGATATCGCCGAATACCACCGCGTCGCTTTTCAGCTCTGCCTTTCCGGTTATATCGAGGTTGCCCTTGATCTTGCCGTTCACGTTAGCGTAAGTAGATGTAAGATCCCCGATAAGAAGCGTATCGCGCTCCATATAAGCGTTGCCTTTCATCTGAATGTTTCCCTGTATCTGGGAAGTGCGCATCTGTGCGTTATTGCAGGCTATATTCCCGACGATCTTTCCGTTTAGGTCAATATCCTTTGTTGTCTCGATATTGCCCTTTATATTGCCGTCAACCGCCATATTGGCAAAGGAACGCACATTTCCGTCGATTACGGTATTCTTGGAAATAACCGTAATCTCTTCCTCGTCGTTAAGATGATTGGGGTAACCCGCGAAAATCTGCTGCTGTTCGTGTGCCGGATTATTTGCACCGCCCATATAACCGCTTTCACCCTGCTGCTGATATCCGCCGTTTCCGGGGCGCTGCTGATAACCGCTGTTCTGCTGACGGTAGCCTGTGTTTGCGCTCTGCTGTCTGTAGCCGTTATTCACGCCGCCCTGCTGATTGGCTGCATTGACGTTACCGTCATTACGGAAGTAGGAAGATGTAGATTCTTTATCCGAATCAAACGACAGTCCGATATCCTGACTGGGCTGAGTATTATTAAAACTCTGAGACTCCGGAGAATGTGAGGAAGCCTGTTCGTTACCGAGTGAAAGGGGCTGTTCGCTCTCGTTCACGCCGAGGAAAGCGCCTGTCTGACCGTTATATGAAACATCGCCTGAATAAGGAGTGTCATCGGTCATCGGATCTCCGCCGAGATACGCACGCTGCTGACGATCATATTCGCTTGCAGCTTCAGCCGCGCGGCGGTCTATCTCCTTGATCGCGTCAAACTCTGATGTATCGCTCGCGTCAACCGCGTTTTTCATGACATCTATCGGCTTGTCACGCCTGGAGGTATCCGAATCACTCTTGTCCGTTCCGGTAAGCTCTCTCAGAGCCTGCTGAAAATTGTCTTTAATTCCCATTTTTATGTTTGGATCCCTTAGGAACCGTACTCCTTTCAAAATATGTGTTGCAGAAGATTTATATCAGAACTGCACAGGCTTTACGAACTCTGAAAGCTGTCCGATGTGGAAAGTCCTCTGTCCGTTTCCTATTATCCATTTGATTATATCCTCAAGAACGAGGATCGTATTGTAGCCGCCGTTGTAATCATGCATGAGAATGACGGCGCGGTTCTTGTCTATGGTCTGCGTGCGGACGTTGTTATACATCTCTGTCCATGTTGCACCCATTGCGTCGCTGGTATCAACATTCCAGTCGAAGTAAATGAAGCCGCGTCTTGTCATTTCAGCGATAAGATCGTCGCGTATCTCTGTATTGTAGTCGTTTATGCTGCCGCCGGGGAATCTGAACAATTTGCATTTTACGCCCGTTGCTTCATAGACGCGGTCATACGCTGTCTTGAAATCCTCAAGATAGGATTCAACGCTTTCATAGATCTTGTTGTATTCATGCGTCGCAGTGTGGATACCGATAGTATGACCCGCTTTTGCTATGCTCTGCAAACGTTTGCTGCTTTCCTCGCTCCCGTCGGGAACCACAAAGAATGTTGCTTTTATATCATACTTATCGAGGTAATCCAGAATACTCTGAGTATATTTCGAGGGACCGTCATCGAAGGTCAGATACACATAGTCCATATCATCGTTGTAGATAATGTTCTCCGGCAGTTCCGCATAAAGATCGGGGTAAAGCTGCTCATAAGACGGCGCATCGTCCGCCAGTGCTTCCTCCGGTTCATCTTCGATCCCGACACTTCCAGAATTGTCCGCACTTTCATCGGTAACGGGAGCGGCGGTTAACGCGCTTGTGGAAACAGTCGGGAGGGCTTCCTCTATCCCCACGGCGTTTCTGTACAGTTCCGGGCTGTCTCTGTAAACGAGTTTCAGAAAATCGTCCTTGTTCTCAAGATTTTCCTTGTAGATCTCATACAGCTCGTCCGCTTCATATCTCGACTGGTGACCCGAAAGACGCAGATCGGTGATCTCCGATTTCAGTTCACCGTTTTCATTCTCAAGCTTTGAAGCTTTGCTTCCCAGAATGAAGCAGAAAACAGTAGGTACTATTATAAGGAGTATAGTAACACACACAATAACGTGCTTAAAAAATCTTACACTTCCGAAATACAAATCTATGCCTCCGGTTCTATCACATATATATTTTATAATACCTTAATTATTTAAAAATGTCAAGAGATTTTTATTGCCAATCGTCATTTTTTCGATTATTTTTGAGCATTCGCATCTTATTGCTTTCATCAATGTTATTGATTCATGTTCATATTTTAAGAATTAGTAAAGTTCATATACCTCTGTCTGGTGTCATTTTCAGAACTTTGAAGTAATCTTTGGTCATTCCGGATCTTTCCTGCGATCTCATTCGCATCTATTAATTTCAACGATATTTTTCTTAATATTTTAACATCGCAGTAACTGAGTAATTCACTGTCTTTTGACTGTATTTCTGTAATTGATATCGTTCAACGGAGCCTGCCGATCTGCTTACTTTCAGTATCACCGCTTCAGTCGGAATATGAGTATTCATTTCCTTTCTTTTATGTATGCTTTAATACACGCGAGTCATGTAACTTTATGTTTTTCTTTCTCAGAGATTCCGCACCAGCATCTGACTGGTGATTTTCACCAACATTTTTTCAACATTTCTGCGTATCAAAAATCGGGTGATTTGATTAATTTTTGTCATTTTTTGTATGCCGGCTAACTTATTTCAACCATTATTTGGTTGAAAATATGTTGAATTTGGTTGAAATCTGTCCGATAATTCTACATTAAGTGGATTTTATGTCATTTTATACAATAATCTGATGATTTGATTTATGCGATGTCGAAAAAATCACGTCTTTCAACAGACATTCAACAGTCCCGGTGTTGAATATGTTGAAAGATTTGGCTCTATACCGCTTTTTTCTCGTCCTGTTTTCGACAAGAAATCCGCTTCATCGACAGAAATAAAGTATCATCAGTGCAAGTTGTGACATCATTAAATAAATAGCAAAATCCGCTTTTTTCAAAAATACGAAGATATGTTAAATCACCAAACCTCCAGTTTGATATCGCAAGCAGCAGTAAAGCAGATAGTTTTATTCACTACGTTTGTGAAATATGAACAATTCGACACTCAAAGCATTTATCAAAAACCCGGTGATCCGATTATCATTTCCGGAGCAGCATTCAGAACCGGGGCGGAATTTTCCTGAAAGCCCTCTTGAATACGCCATTTTCAGCCGAGATCCGGATTTGAAAAATCAAACGGCGGTCTCTGTGAAAATACGGTTCAGTTGTATTTTCACATTACTGCGCGTATTTTTAAGCAAAATTAGCCGTTTTGTGAAAATTCGGATCTCCGATTTTTCACAAAAGTATTTTGGACGACACGATTTAATCCGGAGAGATCATGCCCCTCATATACCCAGATCACCGTTATTTTGCACAAATAGCTTTTGACCAGTTTCCGAACACACGATAAGCATCGCTGACATTCGCTCTCCCGACTGTAACGAGATACCGATGTTCCGGCTATCCCGACTTGGTGACCTTGCAGCAGGCAGCCTTTATTCGTACTTCCCGCTGACCTTCTTGAGTACATCAGTATTGCCGAACCGACGGATCTGCATTATAACCCGGCTCACATTTATCTTAAAATTTGAACATTTGCCGGATTCACGCACCGGGTATCGGCTTTATGTTTTTCAGTCCGCACCACAGAGGTTTTTGGGGCAAATCAGACATATCGCAGGCATATCCGGCTTATCGGAAGATCGGCACTGCTGCCGCGGGTTCATATTTTCAAGATAGCCCTTTCGGCTGTAGCGGTGATTTATTTTCGGACAGATCACACCGGTTTTCATGTTAAAATTTTAGTGATCTTTCAGACTTCAATGCAGACTCGGTTTTCTGCCGCGTCCGGTTTTGCCTTCGCCGGTTTCGCAAAAATCAGATCATCTGATTTTTCACAGAAAAACCTAAATTTCAAAAATCAGATCATCTGATTTTCGCCCAAAAGTCTGTTCCGCGTTCTGAAATTCGCTCCGAAAATTCAAAAATATCGCAAAAATCACCCGAAATATCCTAAAATTTTATCAAAATATCCCCGTTTTATTTCAAAATATCCTAAAATATTCTCAAAACGCCTTACGCAAGCAAAAATATGAAAAATTTTTCTAAAATAGTTGCAAATTATACCATATTAATGTATAATAGATATATTACAAATTTGACGGAGATAAGTAATGAAATTTACAGACCTGCTTTTTGTCTATATATTCATGGCGGCTCTGATCCCCATTTACTTTATAAGCAAAAAGACATTCTACAGGAATTGCGTCCTGATCCTGTTCTCTCTGATCTTCTACGCATGGAGCAACCCACTGTGGCTCGGACTCTTGCTTCTGAGCGTTATTGTCAACTATCTGCTCGGTCTGATGATCGACAGGAATCGGGACACTCCGACCGCAAAAGTCGGAGTCGCGATAGCGCTTGTATTCAGCCTCGGTATGCTGGCGGTTTTCAAGTACACAGATTTCTTCCTCGGAAACCTGAACAGCTGGTTCGGACTTGATATAAAGCTTCCGCATATAGCACTGCCGATCGGTATCAGCTTCTACACTTTCCAGATAATCTCCTACATTCTGGACGTTTACTGGGGCAAGGTTCCGGTGCAGAAGAAGCTTTACAAGCTTTTCCTGTACATCTCGCTTTTCCCGCAGCTTGTTGCGGGGCCGATAGTGCGCTACAACACAGTTTCTGCCGAGATCGACAAGCGTATCTCAACCACCGATGATATCAGCACCGGTATCACACGCTTTATTTTCGGTTTCGGCAAAAAAGTTATCCTCGCGAACAGCATTTACGCGATCGTCGAAAAGTACCTCGGCGGAGATATATCCCAGCTTTCTGTCGCCGGTTCATGGTACGCTGTGATCCTTTACGCGCTTTATGTTTACTACGATTTCTCCGGTTACTCCGATATGGCGATCGGCCTCGGACGTATCTTCGGATTCCACTTCGACGAGAACTTCCGGTATCCGTTCGTATCCTCCAGCATAACCGAATTCTGGCAGCGCTGGCACATCTCCCTCGGAACGTTCTTCCGTGATTACCTGCTGTATGTGCCGATCTTCGGCAAACGCAGACAGTACGCAAGCCTGTTCCTCGTCTGGTTCTGCACCGGCTTCTGGCACGGCGCGAGCTGGAACTACATCATCTGGGGACTGTACTTCGGCATTTTCATCTTTATTGAACGACTCATAGGCAATAAACGGCTCAGAAAGGTTCCCTCCGCAATAATGCACATCTACGCAAAACTCGTTATTGTGATAGGATTCGGCATTTTCTACTTCAATGACGCTTCCGGTGGACTTACCGCACTCGGCACATTCCTCGGCAATCTGGTGGGAGCAAACGGCAATCCCGCTTTGGATCTCGGAACGCAGACCTCGCTTGTCAACAACATATTCCTCGTTATAACGGCTGTTGTTTTCAGTACTCCGCTCATACCGTGGATCCGCACGAAGCTCCAGGGCAGCGCTGCCGGGCAGAACGCGATAGGTATTTCTACGGTCGTCTGCAACTTCCTTATTCTGACAGCAAGTACATTGCTGCTGGTAAACAGTACCAACAACCCGTTCCTCTACTGGCAGTTCTGATGCAGCTGCGGCTTTTTCCTGCTCGACGCAGGTTCAAATATTAAGAAAACGAAAGGCAAGGGTATTATTATGATTGAAAAAGAAGTATTCGGAATGACAAACGGCTACAAGGTTTTCCTGTTCACGCTGAAAAACAATGCCGGCATGACTGTGAAGCTTACCAACTACAGCGGCGCGATCGTCAGCATACTCGTTCCCGACAAGGACGGCAACGTTGACGATGTTGTTCTCGGCTACGATGACCTTGAGGGCTATGTAAACGGCACCTCCACACAGGGAGCGCTCGTCGGCAGATACGCAAACCGCATCGCCAACGCAAAGTTCACGCTTAACGGCGAGGAGATACAGCTCCGTGCAAACGAGGGTACCAACTGCCTGCACGGCGGTATCGTCGGCTACCACAAGAGAGTCTGGACGATCGACGAGACCACCGATAACAGTGTTACTTTCGGATATTTCAGCCCCGACGGCGAAGAGAATTTCCCGGGCAACCTCAAAGTGACCTGCAAATACACACTCACAGAGGATAACGAGCTGAAGCTTGAATACAAGGGCAAGTCCGATGCGGACACTATCCTAAACATGACCAACCACTCCTACTTCAACATCGGCGGTATCCACTCCGGCTCGGTTCTGAGCCAGATCGTTCAGATAAACGCTGAATCCTACACTCCCGTTGACAATGTGCTTATCCCTACAGGCGAGATAGCTTCCGTTGAAGGCACAGTTTTCGATTTCAGAAAACCCAAGGCTATCTGCGCAGATCTCGATAAGAGCGATCTTATCGGCTATGACCACAACTTCATGCTCGGTGAACCCCATGTGATGCGTGAAGCTGCCGTGGTTTACGATCCTGTTACCGGACGCGAGATGACAGTATCAACCGACAAACCCGCAATTCAGTTCTATACCGCTATCGGCTTGCAGGGCGAGATCGGCAAGGATGGCGCTATGATGAAGATCCAGACTGCGCTGTGCCTTGAAAGCCAGTACGCTCCCGACTCCCCCAATCAGCCGAACTTCCCGAGCTGCATACTCAAAAAGGACGAGGAGTACAATTTCACCACGATCTACAAGTTCGGTGTAAGAAAGTAAGAATTTACATTTTGTATAATGTTCAGAAGAAAGGATAATGTAAATCAATGAAGTACGATTTTAAAGAGATCGAACCCAGGTGGCAGAAATACTGGGACGAGCATGAAAGCTTCAAGGCCGAGACAGGCAGTAAAAAACCGAAATTCTACGCCCTCGTTGAATTCCCCTATCCGTCGGGAGCCGGAATGCACGTCGGTCACATCAAGGCTTATTCCGGTCTTGAAGTAGTAAGCAGAAAGCGCCGACTGGAAGGCTATAACGTGCTTTTCCCGATAGGATTCGACGCCTATGGACTGCCTACCGAGAACACTGCTATCAAAACAGGTGTTCACCCCCGTGTCGTTACGGACAACAACATCAAGAAGTTCACCGGACAGCTCCGCAAGGTTGGTTTCTCGTTCGACTGGTCACGCGTTGTGGATACCACCGACGAGGGCTACTACAAATGGACTCAGTGGATCTTCCTCAAGATGTTTGAAAAGGGACTTGTATTCCGCGACAGAACGCTTGTGAACTACTGCCCGAGCTGTAAAGTCGTCCTCTCCAACGAGGATTCGCAGGGCGGCAAGTGCGATATCTGCCATTCCGACATAGTTCAGAAAGAAAAGGAAGTCTGGTATCTGCGCATTACCGAATACGCGGACAAGCTTCTGCAGGGACTTGACGACGTTGACTTCCTGCCGAACATCAAGCTTCAGCAGGAAAACTGGATAGGCAAGTCAACCGGCGCTTTCGTTAAGTTCAGGATCAAGGAGAACGGCGAGGAGCTGAAGATATACACCACCCGTCCCGATACGCTGTACGGTGTGACATTCATGGTAATGGCGCCCGAACATCCGATGATCGAAAAGTACCGTGATTCTATCAGGAACATTGCTGAACTCGACGCATATAAAGACGAGTGCGCAAAGAAGAGCGAATTTGAGCGCACTCAGCTCGTCAAGGACAAAACAGGTGTCAAGATTGACGGTCTGACTGCGATAAATCCCGTAAACAACACCGAAATACCGATCTATATCTCCGACTATGTAATGATGGGCTACGGAACAGGCGCTATCATGGCTGTTCCGGCGCATGACACCCGCGACTACGAGTTTGCGGCAAAGTTCGGGATCCCGATAATCGAGGTCATCAAGGGCGGAGACATCTCAAAGGAAGCCTACACCGGCGACGGCGAAATGGTAAACTCCGGTGATCTTAACGGTATCACAAACAAGAAAGACGCTATCGCAAAGATGCTTACGTTCCTTGAAAGCAAGGGAATAGGTGAAGCGGGAGTTCAGTACAAGATGAAAGACTGGGCTTTCAACCGCCAGCGTTACTGGGGCGAGCCTATCCCGATAGTTCACTGCCCGAAGTGCGGAATGGTTCCGGTTCCTTATGAGGAGCTTCCGCTGAAACTCCCGCCGGTGGAGAACTTCCAGCCCGGACAGGACGGAGAAAGCCCGCTTGCGAAGATAGACAGTTTTGTGAACTGCAAATGCCCGAAATGCGGCGGCGATGCAAAGCGCGAGACAGACACAATGCCTCAGTGGGCAGGCTCTTCGTGGTACTTCCTGCGCTACTGCGATCCGCAGAACGACAAGGAATTCGCATCACAGGAAGCACTGAAATACTGGCTGCCCGTTGACTGGTACAACGGCGGTATGGAGCACGTTACCCGCCACCTTATCTACTCACGCTTCTGGCACCGCTTCCTGTATGATCTGGGAGTCGTTCCTGTTGCTGAACCCTACGCAAAGCGCACCGCGCAGGGACTGATCTTAGGACCTGACGGAGTTAAAATGAGCAAGTCCCGCGGTAACGTTGTTGACCCGAACGACGTGGTTGACGAGTACGGCGCGGACGTTCTGAGGGTATATGTCCTCTTTATGGGAGACTACGAGCAGGCTGCGCCGTGGAGCGAGAGCAGTCTCAAGGGCTGCAAGCGCTTCCTTGAACGTATCTGGGCATTGCAGGACTGCCTGACAGACGATGAGAACTACAGCAAGGAGCTTTCCTCCGCTTTCCACAGAACGATCAAAAAGGTTTCCGCAGATATAGAACAGTTAAAGTTCAACACAGCGGTCGCAGCAATGATGACGCTGCTCAATCAGATCAGCGACAAGGGCAGCATTACAAAAGGCGAACTGCGTTCGCTGCTCATCATGCTGAACCCGTTTGCGCCGCACATCACCGAGGAGATGTTCCACAACATTTTCGGCGGCATACTCTCCGAACAGAGTTGGGTGACATACGACGAGTCACTGTGCGTTGACGATGAGATCGAGATCGTAGTGCAGATAAACGGCAAGGTCCGCGCAAAGCTGAATGTTCCGGCTGATGCCGATCAGGACACTATGATAGCAGCCGCGCTTGAAAACGAAACGATAAAGCCGCTGGTTGACGGCAAAACGATCGTCAAGAAGATCGCGGTACCGAAAAAGCTTGTAAACATCGTTGTTAAATAAAAACAGCCCGCAAAGGTTATCGCGCCTTTGCGGACTTTTTCTGGTTCAGCTCATTATTATCGTCGTGTCCTCTGTCTTTATACATTTGACAGTGCCGATGTATATTCTGTTAAGCTGTTTCCGACAGTGTTTTTCATCGAATTCTATCATCTTATAAGCAATCATTGTCGCATAGCCGTGGAAGCTTACAAAAAGGCTTTCAAACACATCTTTTGCCTGTTCCGGTCTTATGCCGGATCTTCCCGCTACCAGCTTCAGGATATCTTCGTTATTGATGATATCCGCCATTCCGGAGCCTTCGTTCTTGTCCGATAGAAAAATGAATCTGAAAAGATTTTTTTCCTCCTCGGCAAAACGTATATAGTTCATGCCTATGTAAATAAGGATATTCTCGTTGTCCTCATTGCTCCGCGCAAGAAACTTCGTGTGATACGCGTTCGCTTTTTCGAGAATGTCGGAGCGCAGCACGTCTGTTTTCGGATAACAGTACATGATCGGCTGAGTTGAGCAGCCAAGCCGTTTGGCAATATTCCGCACACTCAGCTTCTCTTCGCCCTCCTCCCGTACTATTTCAAATCCTGCGTCTATGATTACGTCCTTTGTGATTTTAACTTTTGCAGACATACAGAACCTCCATAAAACAGCCGTTTTCCACTCAATAACAAACGTTTTGCTCCTTATAACATACGTTATTATATCACAGAAATCCATTATTGTCAATAGAAAAACCCCGCTTTTGCCGGAATCCCGGAAAAGCGGGGTTTGATCTATGACTGATCACGCAGACGCAGCTGCTTCTTTCATACTCTTTACATATTCGCCGACAAACGGTGCCGATTCTCTGCCATGCTCCGCTATGATCTTCATGATAGCCGAGCCTACGATGCAGCCGTCTGACAGTGCCGCCATTCTCTTCGCCTGCTCCGGTCGGGAGATACCGAATCCCACAGCGCAGGGAACCTTGCTGTACTTGCGGACAAGCTCTGTCATTGAGCCGATATCCGTCTTGATCTCGCTGCGTACGCCTGTCACGCCGAGACTCGATACGATGTACAGGAAACCCTCTGCTGCACCGGCTATAGTCTCGATTCGGTTCTCCGAGGTCGGGGCGATCAGCGAGATGAAGTCCACACCGTACTGTCTGCACGTCGGAGCAAATTCTTCCTTCTCCTCAAACGGCACATCGGGCAGGATAATACCGTCGATCCCCACCTCGGCGCAGGTCTTCACAAAGCGCTCGATGCCGTATGAAAAGACAACGTTCGCGTAAGTCATAAATACCAGCGGTACAGTTACATCTTTTCTC
>JAGAWN010000118.1 GCA_017941355.1 Ruminiclostridium sp.
CCTTCGGCTCTGAAACAGTATTTTGAGCAGATAAATGTTGTCGGACTGACTTTTGCATACTCCGACGACGGCAGACCCGTGGGGCTCTGCAAAGCAAAAAAGCTGTTCTATGTCACAACGGCAGGCGGAAAGATATTTAACTATGAATACGGTTACGGATATGTCAAGGCGCTTGCGGAAGGCTTTTACGGTATCGGAGAGACTGTCTGCTTCAAAGCCGAGGGGCTTGATATATACGGAGCAGATACGGAAATGCTCCTGACCGAGGCGAAGGATCGTATTGACAGATATTTCGTTTCTTGATATGAAGGAAGCTCCCCTTGAAACACATTCAAAGGGAGCTTGTTTTTGTGTTGTCAGAGCATTATTGCTCAATATTGAGCATATCCGCAAAGCCTGTGACCTCAAATACCTCAAGCACCATTTCGGTAGGCTTGCTGATAATAAGCTCGCCTTTGTTTGCAATCATTGACTTGTGCAGAGAAAGCAGCACGCGAAGTCCCGAAGAAGAGATGTACTCTACCTTAGCGAAATCAAGTACCAGCTTGCTGATACCGTCGAGAGAGCCTTTTATCTCATTGTCAAGCTCGGGGGAAGTAGTCGTGTCGATACGTCCCGAAATTACCGCTGTCAGGGTCTCGTTATCCTTTGTTTTTGTTACGCTGAGTGCACTCATAATGATTGATATACTCCTTTTGTTTGATTTTGATATGGCAAATCACATATTTTGCCTTAAGCTTCCTTTTTACCTTGCTCAACACTCTTTATCTCGTCCTTTGAAGCGCCCTTTAGTGCATAAGTGTCAAAAGCCGGTCCGTGCGGCAAGGTGAGTTCAATATTTGTGATCGTATCAAAGTATGCCGTTCCGTTTTCTAACGATAAATCGAAAACATGACCGCCCTTTTTCCTGTCCTCTGAAATGAAGTGCAGATGCCACCCGGAGGCGTTTATGCCGTCCATATAATCGGGGTAATAAACACATACCAGCGTGCCGCTTATATCATCAAAGCGGAAATCCTTCTGAGTTTCGCTCAATGCGTCCTTAAGCGTCACATGATGCGCTCTGTAGCCCGATTCGCTACGAGCGCAGACACTTTTGAAGCTGCCATCGATGCGGACTATGTGCATACTGTTCAGCCCAAATTGTTCTTCGATACGAAGATCGAGGAGTTCCTTGAGTTTTTCGATGCTGCCTACACTTTCAAGCTCGCAATTTCTGTCTGACTTGAAGATTGTCACAGACGAGAACGGCACCCCGATCTCGCTGTCTGCCTCGATGACATCACCCTTTTCATCGGCTCTGTAGCAATGTCCGTCAACAACAATCATCTCGCCGTTCACGTCCTCAAATGTACCGAGTCCGATGTCTCCGTGCTGCATCAGTTCGCCTACGGTTATGACTGCACGCGAATAACCCAGCGCAAGCGCCTGCAGGGTCGAGACCTGAAATATTTTAGTATTTTCTCTTTCAACCATTTTAATAGTTCACACTTATAAGCGTGTTTCTCCTTGTTATGTTATTTACATCACTTCGACAGTTCTATCTTCGGAAGAAGTCTCTTTTTCTGCTCCGAAGCCTCATACGGTATCTTCTCCGTGTCAAGGAGCCTGCATAAGAGGTCAAACGGGGTGCGATCCTTATTGATGAGCTGGAACGAGATGCAGAATTTTTCTTTAAGGGCGATGACCTCCAGCATAAGGTCGCCGTCCGTTATTATGTAAAATTCCTCGATATATTTGTTCATCTCGCCCCAATCGGTAGGCTTGGTGTAGCTTATGGTAAAGGTGTCGCGGGTGTCGCTGCGGAATGTGCTGTTTTGGGTGGCGTACTTTTTCTTTTCCTTGAGCGTAGGCTGTTCATCAATACCCTTGTGGATTGCTTCAATGTTTTTGTACCGTTCATAGCTCAGCTCCGGCTGGCTCTGACCGATTATCGCGCCCCTTGCACGCATATTGAGCTTTTCGACAGATTCATCCCGAGTATTCCAGTCATATTTTATATGCAGCAAACGAACGAAGTCGCGGTATGACTTTTCGGCACCGATATCGTTCCTGTAATCGTCCGCGATACGCACGGAGAGATGTGTGTCCTTCTTCTCCTTGAAATATGACACATTCGATTTAAAAAATAACGCGGACAGAAGGGTGTTCGGGCTTTCGTCGATATTCCGGGCGTATTCCATAAGCTTATCCGCCGGTATAATGAGCTGATAATAGTAATTATCCTTTGCAAACGGGTTGATAAGGTATTTGATGAACCGCATCAGCGCAACATTTGAATTTCCGCCGTTATATCTTGTAACAGGCTTGTCGTCGGGCAGACTGTCCGCTTCGGGCAGCGCCAGTTCCTCGGGATCAATGGGAGTGCCGGGCAGCTTTATATCCTCCGGCGGCTCGATATGACCGTATTTTTTTGTCAGGTAGGCGTATAGTGTGGTCTTGACCCAGAACATTGAACCGGCTCCGCCGCATACGCTGTGAGAAAAGCTGAACCATATCACATCTTCACGATAGGTTATCGCAAACAGATGTCTGTTCACCTTATCCGAGCCGAGAACGAGCCTTTCGTCTTTTTCGGGATTTACAGTGATCGGTGTGTCGTTGTGTACAACAGTGTAATTCTGCTCCTTGTCAAGCTCGACCTTTACGCTGAAATACGGAAGCCTCTTTACAGCCTCCTGAGCCGCTTCATAAAGCAGCTTTGCATCGATATTTTCGCTGAGTCTTACCTTTATTCTTACGGTATAAGGCACTTTTTCCATATACTCGTAAAGCAGGTATGCATCGGGATTTTTTGCCATGGCAGTTTGCTCCTTTCGTTCTTAAAGGTTGATAGTTGTTAAGAAGATCGAAAGATCATCTTTTATTTTGAGACAGCGTTGAAGCTGCCGCAGAATCGAATGATGCTGTTCGCGCAAACCTTTTCTATCTGCTTATCGGTGATGCCGCCGGGGACTTCGGCCTCTATGATATAGTTGTATTTCCCGAGCTTGCTGCCTTCGGGGCGATCGTGTATCGTGACAAGCTCAAGACCGGAATTGTGGATCTCAACGATTATGTCGTCTATCATATTTGCTTCGCAGGTTGCGGCAAATACAGCGTTAGTGCCGCCGGTCATGCGCTCCTTTGACAGTACATAGAAGCGCGTTTTGTTCGCGTCTGTTATCTGTACATTCTCCGCGAGTACTTCGAGACCGTACAGACTTGCGGCTCCCGGAGCTGCGACCGCGGCTATCGTTTTATCGCCCTGCTCCGCAACATAAGCGGCTGCGGCGGCTGTGCTTCCCATTTCCTCGGTGACGGCGCCGGGCATATTCTCTTTTCTCCATTGTTCGGACTGTTTTATTCCCTGCGCGTGGGAGCATACGGTCTTTATGTCCGCAATTGTCGCCCCGGGAACTCCCATAAGC
>JAGAWN010000119.1 GCA_017941355.1 Ruminiclostridium sp.
CTTTCAGATGTTGTTCCAATGCACCTGCGGCGCATTGGAACAACGGACACATTCCTTGATGTCAAGCTCATTTCGTCCTTCGGACGAACAAAAGTGCAAGGAAAATTTTAAAAATGGGGAATTTTCCTTGCACTTTTGCAACCGTGAAAAGCATTCAAGCTGCGCTATGAAGACTTTTCGCGGTTGATGAGCAGACATTAAATAAACAGCAAAACAGCAGACTCAACAATCGAGTCTGCTGTTTTTGGTTTTCACGAAAGCTGCGGTCTGCCCTCACCCTACGTCTTTCGTTACCACAACTGCCACGCCTGTGCCGGCTGCGTCAGTTATCGCAACATCGCCTATCCTTGCGGGAAGCGGGAGTCTTGCGTTCTTGATATCTTTCATCACATCGAAGATCCTGTCTTTCGGAACGGCTGTCCGGGTCTTGACGGGAACGGGGATCCCCGCTTCGGACATTACCGTGGATGTCACCATTCTTGTGGGAGCGGAGACTTCCGTTTCCGCGTACTTTTTGCCTATCCCGCAGGTGTTGCCTGTCACGCTCACAGCCTTGCCGTCCTCGACTTCCACCGTAAGCTCGCAGCCCATAGGACAGCCTATACATATCATATTCCGTGTCATACGCCGCCCTCCTTGATCTCGACTGTAATACCGCCTGTCAGACCGGATATCACGTCTTTGCTCAGTATTATGTCCTCCATTTCGCTGGGGACAGTTATACGCTTCTTCTTTGCGAGCAGTTCCCTGTCACCGCTGCTCACGCTGATCGTGCAGCCCTTGTACACATTGCGCACCCGGAATCTCAGGTGGATATCCTCGTCCGCGTTCGCAGCGTCTATGGTACACGGAACAGTGTAGCGGATCCCGTTTCCCGCAGTAACGCCGATCACGCGGGGTTCGTTCTTTTTTCCGCGCTCCCGGATATACCGCGCCGCGTTCCTGCCCGCGCGTCCGGCTTCCTCGGAAACGAAGTCAACCAGGTCATGCACATGAAGCACGTTTCCGCAGGCGAATACGCCGTCTATACTCGTTCCGAGCCTGTCGTCCGCCGCAGGACCGTTTGTCATGCCGTTTATCCTTATCCCCGCCGTCAGAGAAAGCTCGTTCTCCGGTATCAGTCCGCAGGAAAGCAGGAGCGTGTCGCACTCGTAGTATTTCTCGGTTCCCGGTATCGGTGTGCCGGTGGAATCGACCTCCGCTATTGTCACGCCCTCAAGCTTCCGTTTACCCTTGATGTCAACGACGGTATGACTGAGCAGCAGCGGTATGCCGTAGTCGTCAAGGCACTGTACTATATTTCGTTTGAGTCCGCCGGAATACGGCATAAGCTCTGCCACAGCCTTGACGTGCGCACCCTCAAGAGTCATGCGGCGCGCCATTATCAGCCCGATATCTCCGGAGCCTAAGATAACGACTTCCTTTCCCGGTAGAACGCCCTCGCAGTTCACAAGCTTCTGCGCCGTTCCTGCGGAATAGATGCCCTGCGGACGCGTCCCCGGTATATTCAGCGCTCCCCGCGGACGTTCACGGCAGCCCATAGCGAGTATCACGGCTTCCGCCTGTATCACGCGCAGTCCCTTGTCACGGCTCACCACCGTGATCTCGCGTTCCGGAGTCAGGGAAAGCACCATGCTCCCTGTCTCGCAGTTTATGCCGCGCTCCCGTGCCTGCGCTATGAAGCGTCCCGCGTATTCGGGACCCGTAAGCTCCTCCTTGAACGTGTGCAGCCCGAATCCGTTGTGGATACACTGGTTGAGGATACCGCCAAGTTCGCTGTCACGCTCGAACACAGTAACATCGGTAATGCCGCTGTCATAGGCGGCTATCGCGGCAGCAAGCCCGGCGGGGCCTCCGCCTATCACCGCAAGTGAAATATGCTCAGCCATTCTTCTTCACCTCGCTCAATGAAATTCCCTGCTTCTCCGCAAGCATAGTCATTATCTTCGGGGAGCAGAAACCGCCCTGGCATCTGCCCATGCAGGCTCCCGTCCTGCGCTTCACGCCGTCTATGGTAGTCGCGCCGAGCGGACGGTTTATAGCGTCCGCTATCTCGCCCTCGCTTACCTGTGAGCAGCGGCAGACGATCTGCCCGTACTCAGGGTGTTCTGCGATCAGTGCGGCACGTTCCTCCGCCGGCAGATAGGCTGCGCGGACTATCCCCTCGCGGGCGGGAACGAAATCTTTCTTCTCGTTCAGCGGCATCAGCCCCGCCACGATATCCCGCAGATACTCGGCAATTGCCGGCGCACTGGTAAGTCCTGGGGATTCTATGCCCGCAGCGTCTATAAAGCCCTTTACACCGCTGTCCTCGCGGATTATGAAATCCCCGGTGTCGGCTGCCGCGCGCAGTCCGGAGAAAGAGGTTATCACCATTCCGTAGGGTATGTTCTTCACCGAGAGAGCGCTCTGTCTGCGCACATTCGCAAGCCCGTCACGGGTGGTAGCGGTGTCCTCCTTGTCCTCGATGTCGTCGGCAGTGGGTCCCACAAGCAGATTGCCATGAACAGTCGGAGTAACAAGAACTCCCTTTCCCATTTTTGTCGGGAGCTGGAAGATCGTTCTGTCAACCGTGTTTCCCGCCCATGTATCGAGCAGCATATACTCTCCGCGGCGTGCCGTGATACGGAAATCCGGTTCGCATATCATGTCATGTATCCTGTCCGCATATACCCCGGCGCAGTTGATAACGCACTTAGCGCGGACTGCACCCTTGTCTGTGGAGATATCGAATGCTCCGTCGCCGGCTTTGGAAATCCCCGTGACTTCTGTGGAGAGCATGAACTCCGCTCCGTTCGCACAAGCGTTTTCCGCAAGCGCGATAGTCATTTCAAACGGACAGACTATGCCGGAGGTGGGAGCGTATAGCGCGGCGAAAACCCCGTCGTCAAGGTTCGGCTCCATTTCGCGCGCTTCCTCGCGGGAAAGAATACGGAGTCCTGTGACACCGTTCTCCTCGCCCCGGCGGAGAAGCTCTTCAAGCTTCGGTACTTCGGATCCCTCACGGCAGACAACGAACGCACCGTTGCGGCGGAACGGGATCCGGAGCTGCTCCGCAAGCTTATCCATGAGCGCGTTTCCGCGAACGTTGAGCCGTGCTTTGAGAGTTCCCGGCTTTGCGTCGAATCCGGCATGGATTATCGCGCTGTTGGCTTTGCTGGTTCCCTCGCAGACATCGGATTCCTTTTCGATCACGGCAACCGACAGGTCATAGCGGGAAAGTTCCCGCGCCGCGGCACAGCCGGTCACGCCGGCACCAATAACGGCGACATCGTAGATCTCTTTCATTGTAACACTTCCCTTTCAGTTGGTATGGCGGCTTCCCGTTAAAGTCCGGGAGCGGGGCTGTCAAAGCCCGGACAGGTCAATTATTTGAGGAACCCGTTGATTATCTGCTCCTCCGCTTCTGCTTCCGTAAGTCCGAGAGTCATCAGCTTTATAAGCTGCTCACCGGCGATCTTGCCTATTGCCGCTTCATGGACGAGCGCCGCGTCAACACTGTTCGCTTCCAGCGCGGGGAGTGCCAGGATACGTCCCTTGTCCATTATTATCGAGTCGCACTCGGTATGACCGCTGCACGCGGCGTTTCCGATTATGCACGCGTCAAACTTCTGATACGACGTGTCACGGGCGACCGAACGGGAAACTACGTCCGCGCTGGACCCGTCCTCGTTCAGCGATACCTTGTAGGTGCTTACCGCCGTCTGGCTTCCGTGGGTCATAAGGCGCTCGCGTACAACCAGCTTCGCGTCCTTTTTAAGCTCCGCTATAGTGGAGCGTTCGGTGGAATCTACGCCCTTTATCTGCGCCATTTCCATCTCCATCGAGCTGCCCTCTTCCATATACACCTCGGTCACGGGATTGAGGATCCGCTTGCCGTTGCCGTCACCGGAGCCGTAGTGCTTCTCCACATAGCGCACTTTCGAGTTCTTCCCGACGTAAAAGCGGTGTATGCCGTCATGCTCGGAATCCTGCTGTCCGCAGTTGTCGATGCCGCAGCCCGCAACGATAAGCACGTCGCAGTCCTCACCGATGTAGAAATCGTTATATACCGTTTCCTTGAGTCCGCTCTCGCTGAGAACGACCGGGATATGCACACTCTCGTTCTTCGTGCCGTCCTTTATGCGGATATCAATGCCGCTGCCCTCGGTCTTGGGAGTGATGTCGATGTTGGCAGTGGTCTGTCTGCCCACAGCCTTGCCGTTTGCACGGAAATTGTACGCTCCCTCGGGAACATCGTGCAGATCCGCGATCTCACGGATAAGCTGCATCTGTATTGCGTCCATTTTAAGCATTGTTCTTCTCCCCCTCCGTCAGCTTATAGCAGGCTCCCGCGGCGTACTTCGTGCCGATTATGTCGGGAAGTATCTCTTCCCTGCTGCCCTGCTTTATGACCTTGCCGTCAGCAAGAACTATGATCTCGTCCGCGATGTTGAGTATGCGCTCCTGGTGCGATATGACAACTATGGTGCGCTGCTTGTCCTCGCCCTGCATATTCTCGAAAATGCGGATAAGATTGTTGAAGCTCCAGAGGTCTATACCCGCCTCCGGCTCGTCGAACAGCGCAAGCTTCACGTCGCGGGCTATTACCGTTGCGATCTCGATACGTTTCAGTTCGCCGCCGGACAGCGACGCATTCACCTCGCGGTTGATGTAGTCCTTCGCACACAGCCCCACTTCCGACAGGTACTCGCAGGCTTTGTCGATCTTGATAGGCTTGCCCGCCGCGATACGGAGCAGGTCAAGCACGGTAAGACCCTTGAAGCGCACAGGCTGCTGGAAAGCAAAGCCTATGCCGAGTTTTGCGCGCTCGGTAATGCTCATTCCGGTGATGTCGGTGCCGTTCCAGACTATGCTTCCGGCGGTGTTCTTCTCGATACCCGCGATAAGCTTTGCCAGCGTGGATTTTCCGCCGCCGTTGGGGCCGGTTATCACAATGAATCTGTTGTCCGGGATCGTCAGGCTTATGTCGCGGACGATCTCCACTTTTTCGCCGCCGCTCTGCGCGTCGAACGATACGTTTTTAAGTTCAAGCATATTGTCTCTCCTTACTCTGCCTGTTCATTTTATGGTACACCGGCAAACGCCGATGAAAATACTCACACCTGTACTATCTCAAAGCTCAGCTTCACAGTTCCGGTGTATATTCCCTTTCCGACAACAGTTACCGCGGCTGTTCCGGGCTTCTTGTTGCCGCTGTACGAAACCGTGTAGTCAATGTCCTTAACCAGCGTGTAATCACCGTCGGTTATGGTTATCTTCGGCCGTATGCGCTTTCCCGTATATTTCCTGTCCGCAATATCCGCTATCGTCAGCGACGAAACGGGTCTCATAGCGTCAAAGATATTCGTGAAGCCGGAACCTGCCGCCATATCCGCGCTGACCGTCACCCACTTCCCGCTTTCATACTTTTCAAGCTTCAGATCGGTGAAATACGCGGAACCGCTGCTCTCGTTCTTCCAGAAGCCGTTGTACAGTGCCAGTTCAATGCTGTTCTGCGAATCCGCCGTGGTGAATTCATAGGTCAGCCGCTTCCACCTGTTCCCGGAATACAACTCCGTGCAGCTGTACGAAAACGCTTCTCCTATGCAGACGCCGCCGTTCCCGGTATATGCGCACATTGCGGAGAACCGGTATTTCGTCCGCGGCTCCGTACCGAACTGCCGTCTGATGTAGGTAACATCGTTTTCCTCGTTCGTCAGCCGGAACGAATACGGCGCGTTCCCGTATGTACTCTTTGTATCAATGTACGCCTTGCTCGCGGAGGTTTTCGCGTACCGGAAGCTCCACCGCAGCTCATCCTCCGCCGCAGCAGCCTTGTTATAGCTGTTTGTCGCGCCCTGCGGCAGCGGCGGTATCAGATCGGAGCCGTCGATCACTTTAGTATGTGTCTTTTCAAACGTCCTGTCTCCCACAAGATAGTAGCCGAACTCGAACATATCGCTTTCATTGTCAGTCCACGTTACGTCGATATTGCACCACTTCCCGTCTATCTGCACCATATTCCCGGCATGGTAGCGGTTCGGATCGCCGTTTATGTAAACTCCGAATCCCATTGCCGGTATCCCAAGTATCTGCATGAGGTAGGTGAACGCGTCCGAGTAGCCCTTGCACACAGCCCTGTGTTCCACCAGCGCGCCGTATGCGGTGTACATAGTCTCGGGATCGGTGTCGTCGTACACTGTGTTATATACCAGCCAGTCGGTGACATATCTGACCTTTGAAGCGTCGTCCGGCAGTTCCTTTGCGGCAGCCGCTATCTCCGCAGCCGCTGCTTCAAGCTGAGCAATGCGCTTCTTTGAAGCCTTGCGCGAATCCGTGTAGTACGCGAGTATGGAATCCGCCATTCTGTCAACCTCCGAGTAGGAATAGAACTTCGATTTTTCGTTGTCCCACACGGATTTCAGATCGGGGTTGTCCCAGTAGAACGCGTCAATTGCCATCGCCCACTCGTCGTTCGTTGCGTTCAGTTCGTACAGCTTCACCTCGTCAGCCTGTGCGGTAACGGCTTCCAGCAAAGCGTTATATACTTTCTTCTCCTTGTTGCGGAGGAAGTTGTAGTAGTATTTCTTCGTCTTGTCGTCAAGATTCCCCGTTCCCACTATCCGGTAGGTGAATCTCAGGTACTTCTTTGTACCGCCGCGCTCCGCGAGTACCCGGACGGTGCGGTCTTTGGTTATCGCAAGTCCCTTTTCCGGGAACGGTTTTGAACTTTCGGTGGGCTTTTTGCCGTTGAGCGTGTAGTACAGAGCCACATCGCTTTCCGCGCTCAGCTTCATGCTGAATGCCCGCAGATACGCTCCGGAGCTGTGCGAGGCGGTGACCTTTATAGTTCCGGCTGCAGCTGCGGTGACAGTGCCGAATGTCCCGAACGTTCCGAAAGCAATAATTACCGCAAGCAGCACGGAAACGAATCCCGTAAAGCGTATGTGAACAGTTCTATCCATTCGGTTTTCCCTCCCGCGTCGGTTCGGCGCCCGCACTCAGCTGCCCGCACGCCGCGTCTATCGAATCTCCCAGCGAACGCCGCATTGTAACGCCGGTACCGTGCTTTTTCAGGACATCGTAAAAGCTCATTATCCGCTCGTGGGGACTGCACGAAAAGCCGCTGCCCTCCACCTCGTTGTAGCGTATCAGATTCACATAAGCATTCATGCCGCCTATGAGCGCGGAAAGCTTCTCCGCGCACTCGTCAGAGTCGTTCACCCCGTCCAGCATGACATATTCAAGCGTAATGCGCCTGTTCAGCCGCCCGGAATAGTCCCGCGCCGCCCTCATCACCTGCGCGAGCGGGTATTTGCGCGTCACCGGCATAAGCTTCTCACGAAGCCCGTCCTCCGGCGCGTGCAGGCTTATGGCAAGATTCACCGGGTACGCGCTTTCCATAAGAGCGTATATCCCCGGAACTATCCCGCAGGTGGAAAGCGTGATGTGTTTCAGTCCTATGTCAAAGCCTTTCTGATACATCATAATGCCGATAAAATCAAGCACGTTCGCAAGATTCTCGGTTGGTTCGCCTATCCCCATGACCGATATGCCGCCGATACGGCAGCCGGAATGTCTGCGCACCTGCACAAGCTGCCCCACAAGCTCTGACACCGTAAGATTACGGCGGCATTTAAGCCGTCCGCTCATGCAGAATTTACAGCCCATATTGCAGCCGACCTGCGTGGATACACATACATTGTTCCCGAATTCGTGCTTCATAAGCACTGATTCCACCGTGCAGCCGTCCGAAAGCCGGAACAGATACTTGTCCGCAGTCTCAGACTGCTGCACAGCAACACATTCGGGCGCTTCAAACGAGAAGTTCTCCGCAAGCCGGTCAAGAGTCTCACGTTTCAGCGGCAGGCTTTCAAGACCCTCCGCCATATCCCCGTAAACCGCAGGAAAAATGATATCCGCGCGGGACGGCTTCTCTCCCATTTGTGAAAGTGCCGCTTTAAGTCCTTCGTATGTAAAGCCGTAGATACTATTCATCGTTTTTCTTGCTTTTTCTCTTCATACGGGCAGCGTCACGGAACATCTCGCGGCGCTTTTCACGCTTCTCGCGGCTGCTCAGACGCGCCTTGTAAATGCCGTCAAGTTCGTCGTTCATTCTGAATCCCGCCGCCGAGATATAACCCTCTTTCAGCGAGAACCGGAAGAACAGTCCGCCGAGATCGGGACATTCCCCCGCGGCGATAAAGGAGTTCTTCCCCAGCCGGACAGGCTCGGTACCGAAAAAGTCCTTGCCGCACTGCGGGCAGCAGAAATGCAGACCGCGGCATTTCGCAGCCATTCCGCTGGGATTTCCGGAAAACACACTTCTCACCACGAAAACAGGCTTCTGCGTTTCCCACAGCGGGCGCTTAACAGCCGTTTTCTCGGAAATACCCGCATAGTTTCCTATCCCCTGTGCCAGATCAAGCTTTTTGGCGATAAGGTAGGTCATATAAGCGTCGTTCAGAGCGTCATGCGCCTTTATCTCGTCTGTTATGCCGAGTATTTCAAGCGCTGTTTTCAGCCCCGTCTGCCGCAGGTGCGATTCCGTCTGCGCGGCGAAAATGCGCTGGAGGTTGTAATGCGCAGGGAGCATATCGCTGCCTATGCCGTGGTACGACAGGTTTTCCCGCAGTATCGGCATATCGTCGTCCCCCCATGTCATCAGCACAGTCTCCGCGCCGAAGTAGCGCGACATTATCTCCATTGCTTCCGGAAGCGACATTCCCCGGTCTATGTCCGCCTGGGTGATACCGGTCAGAGTACTGACATAAGGGTTCATCACCCGGTAAATGACCGGCTTTATCATAAGCTCCTCGCGGTGGGTGATCTCCATTTCTTCGCTCACCGCGACAAAGCCTATCTGTATTATCTCCCCGTGCGGCATCTCGGAGGACTTGCCGGAATTGACCGGCTGGTTCCATTCAAGGTCAAATATAATATAGTTCATCTGTTATCTTTCTTCCAGCGGGACATAGTCGAGATGCTCGGCAACGTACTTGTACGCGGGACGGATTATCTTGCCGTTGTTGATAATCTCCTCAAGGCGGTGCGCAGACCAGCCGGAAATGCGGGAGATAGCGAATATAGGCGTGAACAGTTCCTCCGGGATACGCAGCATATCATAAACGAAGCCGCTGTAGAAGTCCACGTTAGCGCAGATAGGCTTGAACAGGTGCCGCTTTTCCGCGATGACTTCTTTCGCTATGCGCTCCACACGGTCATAGAACTTGAACTCCGACATCCTTCCCTTTTCCGCGGCAAGCTTTTTCGCGTACTCCTTGAGTATCAGTTCACGGGGATCCGAGCGGGTATATACCGCGTGTCCTATGCCGTAAACAAGCCCGGTCTCATCGAAAGCTTTCTTATCCACGATTTTTTCGAGGTATTCGCGGATAGCAAGATCGCTGTTCCAGTCGAGAACGTGTGTCTTGATATCTTCGAGCATATGCTTGGCTTTGAGGTTGGCGCCGCCGTGGCGGAATCCTTTCAGCGACGCTATCGCCGCCGCGACAGCCGAGTATGTATCGGTGCCGGAGGAGGTAACGACGTGAGTGGTGAATGTGGAGTTATTTCCGCCGCCGTGTTCGGCGTGGATAACCAGGGCGATGTCCAGCACCGCGGCTTCAAGCTCGGTGAACTCGCCGTTGTCGCGGAGCATATACAGTATATTCTCCGCCGTGGAATACTCCGGCAGAGGGTTTCTTATCATAAGGCTCTCATGCAGCTTGAAATGCCGGTACGCGCAGAATG
Source organism: Ruminiclostridium sp. (assembly GCA_017941355.1). GTDB lineage: Bacteria > Bacillota > Clostridia > Oscillospirales > Ruminococcaceae > Ruminiclostridium_E. The sequence continues at coordinate 9,736 of JAGAWN010000119.1, forward strand.
CGTACACGGAGATCAGCGGCATTTTGGCTATTATCTGTATCGACTGTCTAAGCACGTTGCGCGCAGAGATATCCTCCGGGTTCTCGTCGTAGGAATACAGCGTCAGTATGCTCTTCTGCAGAGCGTTCATTATGTTGGAGCTGGGAGCTTTCATTATAACGTCGCGGGTGAAGTTGTTGGAAAGGTTCTGATACGCGCTTATAAGTTCGTCGAAGCGCTTTAACTGCTCCGCGTCCGGAAGCGAGCCGAACAGCAGCAGGTATGTTGTTTCCTCGAAGTTATGCCGTCTGCCCTCAAATCCCTTGACGATATCCACGATGTTGTAATTGTGGTAGTAGAGTCTGCCGTCGCAGGGTATCTTCTTGCCGTCGATTATATCGTAGGAAACGACATCGGATATCTCGGTAAGTCCGGTAAGCACGCCCTTACCGTTGCTGTCACGCAGCCCGCGCTTCACATCGTACTCAACATACAGCGACGGATCTATCTTGCCTTCACTGAGGCAGGAATCGTACAGTTCTTCAAGCAGTTTCTTCTCGTCCTCTTTGGGATTAATTATCTCCTTATCGGTTTCTCGTTCTTTATACATCTCAACAATCCTTTCTGTGGGCATATACTATATATTATATACAAAAAAGTCGGAATAATCAATATATATCCCGAAATGTTGTGCAAACCAACAAAATTATCGCACGTTCGTTGTGCATAACGCACAAAACATATACAGCCGTCCCCCCGCATATAAATTGGTAGATAAAAAATTTCAAAGGGGCGATACCATGTCAAACAGCATCAACAATGGGGCGGCGGCAGCCGTCCGCGGAACGAAACAGGAAAGATGTGTAAGCCTCGCACAGTACATAATCGACAACAAAGCTACCGTCCGCAACGCGGGAAAAGCGTTCGGAATAAGCAAATCCACCGTTCACCAGGATATCACCGTGAGACTCGAACGCGTAAATCCCGAGCTTCACAGGCAGGTGCGGGAGATACTGGAACTCAATAAGCAGGAGCGTCATATCCGCGGCGGTCTTGCCACAAAAAGAAAATACGCGCACTTATGCGGAGAGGGTGACGGGCTTTCCTGAGCGGCAGGATTCTGCCCGCACAACGTCCTCTCTCCGAAAAAGACCTGCCGGCAGCATGATACCGTCGGCAGGTCTTTGGTTTTACGCGGTCTTTTGCAGGAAATCCCGCAGGTTCCCGATCGGGATAGGCTTTGAATACTTATAGCCCTGCAAATATTTTGCGAACATACATCTGCAATGTTCCTCGTCGCGCTCGTCCTCAACACCCTCGAAAAGCACGGAGTAATTGAGATCGTTGAACATACTCGCGAACGTGGATACCATATAGCGTGACGAATCGTTCTTGACCGACTCGATCAGCAGAGAACGGTCAAACTTGATGATATCGAACGGCAGTTCCATTATTCGCTCAAAGTTGGAGTAACCGGTGCCGAAATCGTCGAGGTAGAACTTGATCCCAAGTTCCTGAAGTTCCGTAACTTTGGATTTGAGGCAGTTGAACTCCACCTCTCCCCTGCTTTCGGTGATCTCGACAGCCACCTTTTCATAAGGGATATCGTTTCTGATTATGATATCCTGCACTTCCTCGCAGAACAGCTCCTGCCGCAGATCGAGCGTCGAAAAGTTGACGGAGATACGGTTGAGGTGATAGCCTTCGGCAAGAAGATCGTGTATCTCGCGGCAGGTCTTGTTGAGAATGGTAAGGGTCAGCTGGTGGATAAGCCCGTTTTTTTCCGCGATAGGGATAAACTTATCCGGGAACACAAGTCCCGTTTCGGGAAGTTTCAGCCGCATGAGGGCTTCCGCGGTATCGTAAGTCCCGGTCACGATGTTGAATACCGGCTGGCAATACACAAGAACACGCTCGTCGTCAATATCGCGTCTGCTCGATATGTCCCGCAGCTCTGAGAGTATGTAGCTTGAATTGAGGAACAGCTTCACGTCACTTTCTGTGACCCGGTGTGTCTCGTTGATACCTACCTCGTCCTCCATGAACTCGAACAGGCGGATATAATCGGCAGGACTGGTGATCTCGGGAACGGTTTCAGCAACGATCAGTTTATAGTCGATGCCGAAAATCTCGTGACTGCTGTAGAAGTCATTTAGCATTCTGCCGACCGCACGGTCAAAGTTGCCTTTTTTCTGCTTTCTGAGTGTAAGGACAAACTTGCCGTCCGTAAATCTGTATAGAACGCCGTGCTTGATGTTCTGTCTGAAAAAGCGGAAGAACTCGGCTTTCAGTTCGGGCGATTCCTGCATTTTGTTGTAGAAATCATTGATCGAGCAGCATATCATTATCAGCGGTCTGTTCTTCTCGATACAGGTTTTCAGTTCGTGGGTGAAGCTGATATCGTTTGCAGAGCCTGTATCCTGATCGTAAGGATTCGCGTGGAACATGAACATCAGCCCGATGACCGGAATGAAATACGCGAACGAGGTAAATGAGGTCTGGTGGTGAGTTCCCTGTATGGCGGTAAGAAGCAGTGACAGCACGTTCACCGTTATAAGGCAGCGGAATATCTGTTTTATCATACGGCTCCGGTAGCGTATGATCAGGTAGAAGATAACAAGCTCGAACGCCGCGTATCCGAACGGGTAGATCGTGAATCCGGAATAGATGCTGTTGCCGTAAATGTAGAAGCCGAAATGATTGACGATACCGATGATGTCTATGATAATGGGAGCGAAAGCTATTACCGAGATCGCGGCTATAAACCTTTTGTAGCCGTCGGCTTTCATCCACAGCGGTTCGCGCAGATAGATGACATACTGCACCTGAACGAAGCTGAGGAATGTGCGGTTAAGGATCCTCAGAGCATATATCGCGGGGGTATTCAGTGTTTCCGCGCCGAGCATCACATGAAAGAAAAGCCCCGTAAACGCCGCAAACAGAACCGATATCACCATTGAAAGCATGAGCCGGTAGTTGCGGTCATTTCTGTTTACGCTGTTGAGCATCAGGACAAGCCCTGCCACAAAGCACAGAGCCATAGTCATAATATCCCCGACGGGAGTATAGTCATTCTGATTAAGATACGATGCGTCCATAGCATTCCCCCCTTATGCCGCTTCATACGGCATACTCCTCCGACTGCGGTATCTTTTCTGTGCAGTCCGGGCGAAGTGACCCTGCATATCATTACTATTAATATATATGTTTATTATACCATATTTCAGGTGCCTGTGTCAAGCGAAGTGAACAAAATTTCTGCACGTTTTGCGGTATTTTTGTACAAACCGACGCTTGCGGCCTGACATTAGGGTTACAAAATCGCCGAAGTCCTGACACGGCAATGTCTTTATCTTTAAGTTTCCCCAAAAATTGAACGTAAAACTCGACTAAACGCCTTAAACACACTATTTGTAAGCGCTGACAAATTGAAAATCCCATTTATTTTTAAAACCGCATGAATAAACGCTTTTAGAGCTGTTGCGGGAAATTTTGGGGAAACTTAAACTTTATCCGTTCCCGCAGCGGTTGACATATACCGCCGGATATGGTATAATGTTGCAAAAAGCGGCAACTCCGCACAAGCGAAAGGAAGATCAAGATGAAGATAGAAACAAAGTGCCTGCACGAGGGATACACTCCCAAAAACGGCGAACCCCGCGTAGTGCCGATCGTACAAAGCACGACTTACGTTTACGACTCCACCGACGAGGTAGCGGCGGTATTCGACGACCCGACGAAAAGCCTTATCTATTCGCGCTTCGAGAACCCCACCACCGATGCCGTGGAAAAGAAGATCGCTGCTCTCGAGGGCGGCGCGGCGGCTATGTGTACCTCCTCCGGACAGGCTGCAACACTGGTCAGCGTGCTGAATATATGCAGCTCCGGCGACAGCATAATCTCCTCGACTTCGATCTACGGCGGAACCATAAACCTGTTCAACATCACAATGAAGAGACTCGGCATCGAGTGCATCTTCGTTGACCCGGACTGCACCGAAGAGGAACTGAACGCGGCTTTCAAGGACAACACAAAGCTTGTGTTCGGTGAGACGATAGCAAATCCCGCGCTTACTGTGCTTGACATCGAGAAGTTTGCGAAAGCCGCACATTCTCACGGAGTCCCGCTTATCGTGGATAACACCTTTGCTACTCCGTATCTGTGCAGACCTATCGAGTGGGGCGCGGACATCGTTATCCACTCTACATCGAAGTACATGGACGGTCACGCAGTACAGGTAGGCGGCGTTATCGTAGATTCCGGCAAGTTCGACTGGGCTGCGAGCGGAAAATTCCCCTGCATGACAGAGCCGGACGAGAGCTACCACGGCACGGTCTATACCGAGAAATACCCCGCCGCTCCCTATATCACAAAGGCGAGAATGCAGATAATGCGTGATTTCGGCTGCTATCCCGCGGCGAACTCCTCATTCCTGCTGAATTTAGGTCTTGAAACTCTCCCTGTGCGTATGAAGCAGTACGTCGAGAACGCAAAGATCGTGGCAGAGTATCTCGCCGGCAACGACAAGGTGGAATCGGTATTCTACCCCGGACTTGAGGGCAACAAATACTACCCGCTGGTTCAGAAATACCTGCCGCTGGGCTGCTCCGGCGTCATATCGTTCACGATCAAGGGCGGACGCAGCACTGCCGTGAAGTTCATGGACAGTCTGAAACTCGCTTCAAACGAGGTACACGTTGCGGATATCCGCACCTGCGTTCTTCACCCGGCTTCGGCTACCCACCGCCAGCTTTCCGACGAACAGCTTGCGGCTGCGGGCATTGACGGCGGTATGATACGCTTCTCAGTCGGACTCGAAAACGTCGAAGATATCCTTGACGATCTCAGACAGGCTTTTGAGAAGATCTGAGAATCGTGTAAAGAAAACCTTTATCAGCAGACAGACCCGCACCTGAACGTGCGGGTTTTCGCTTTTTGAACCTATATATCAGTATAAATCAAAAAAAACACTTGCAAAATATTTGAAGATATAGTATAATATAGAAAGATATTGCTGTCTGAAAGAATAGAGGTAAACTATGATAAGTGCATTGATGTCCGGGAACATGGTAACCATAGTTCTCACCGCGTTTTCGATACTCGTTATGCTGTTTGTTGTATTCCCGGTGCATGAAAGCTCCCATGCGCTTGCCGCAAAGCTTCTCGGCGACGATACCGCGGATCACATGGGGCGCATAACCCTCAATCCCTTTGCTCACCTCGACATAATCGGTACTATCGGTATCGTGCTGTTCCGCGTGGGCTGGGCAAAGCCGGTGCCGGTGAATACCGCACGCTGCCGGAAGATCCGCAGTCAGAAAGCCGCTATGGCGATAGTCGCCGCAGCGGGTCCTATGGCTAACATTGTTTCGTCGCTGGTGTTTATGATAATCGAGAAGATACTCATGGTCACCTGCCCAAGTTCGGATATGCTCTACTATGTCCTCATGGCTCTGGAAATGATAATCTCCATAGACCTGTACAACGGCGTGTTCAACCTGCTGCCGATACCGCCCTTTGACGGCTCCCGTGTGTTCCTCGCGTTCCTGCCTGAGAAATACTACTTCAAGATAATGAGGTATGAGCAGTTCATCATGTACGGACTGCTGATACTCATGTACACGGGCATACTCTCTATCCCGTTCAGCTTCCTATCGAGCGCGCTCTACTCATTCCTCGATCTTATCACAAAGTTCATCTGCTGATATGGAAGAATTAAGCTTCAAGCTGGAGATATTCGAGGGACCGCTCGACCTTATGCTGAACCTTATCTCAAAGCATAAGCTGAATATCCGCGATATCGAAATATCCGTACTGCTGGATCAGTTTCTGGACTACCTGGATAAAATGCAGGAGGCGGATATCGACGTTGCCGGAGAATTCGTCGAGATGGCGGCGCACCTCATATTCATAAAAACGGCTGAACTTCTGCCTAAGCACGAAGTCGAGCAGCTAAAAAAAGAACTCTCCGGACGGCTCATCGAGTACGCAATGTGCAAGGCTGCCGCGGAGAGACTAAGACGGCACTGGTGCGGCGATACCGTGTTCGTTCGGGAACCGCTGGATATCCCGGTGGATATGACCTACCGGCTGCGGCATGACCGCTATGAACTGCTGGACTGCTACACCGCTGTCAGCACAAAGACAGAGAAACTCAAACGGGACGCGAAGCAGGTGTTCCAGCCAATTGTGGCGCAGTCGTATGTCAGCGTGTTCTCACGGCTTATCCTCGTTGTGCGCAAGCTGCGCTCCGGCGAGAACATAAGCGTGCGCTCGCTGTACAAGGGACAGACCCGTTCGGCGCAGGTAGCCGTGTTCCTCGCGCTGCTGGAGCTTTCAAAGCGCGGCAGAGTGGAGTTTTCGGAGGACGGCGAGACTGTGACGCTGACACGTCCCGGCGCGGCAAGCGTTCCGGGAGCGGACGGCAGTGAAGAAAACGGCGGAAACGATGTAACCGCGCACGCAGCGGAAAATGAAGCAACGGAGGTGAGCGGCGAATGACACTTGCGGAGGGTATTGCCGTGGTGGAAGCGGTGATGTTCGCCCACGGTGACCCCATAACCATAGACAAGCTTTCCGAGGCTTCGGGAATAGACGCGGAGACCTGCGCAAAGCTTGTGGACAGGCTCGAACAGCAGTACAATGTCCGTGAGAGCGGACTGCGTGTGCTGCGCATAAACAACGGCTTTCAGATAGCAGCGCGCTCCGAGTTTGCCGACAACATCAAAAAAGCACTGGAGACAAAACGCCAGCAGCCGCTTTCACAGGCTGCAATGGAGACTCTCGCGATAGTCGCTTACAACCAGCCGGTCACCAACGGCTTCGTTGAGCAGGTGCGCGGCATAGACAGCAGCAGCGTCATGCGCAACCTCGTGGAGCGCGGACTTCTCGAAGAAGCCGGACGACTCGATCTCCCCGGACGTCCTATCTCCTACCGCACCACGGACACCTTCCTGCGATGCTTCGGACTGAGCAGGATCGAGGAACTGCCGCCGCTGCCGGACAGAGAGGGTCAGCTTGACTTCGACGAACTTGCGGAAATGGAAAAGGAACGGGAGCTTGAATACCCCGACAGTGCCGACAACTCCGCTTACGATGACGATACGGAGATCACCGCCGCTGATATTGAGGGACTTGACGACGAACCGGATACCGCCGCTCCCGCAGACGAAGAAACCGACGACAACAACCGAAAGGCAAACAATATATGACAGGCTGGATCATTTTCGGAATCGTCCTGCTTGTCCTGATCTGGATATTCACCCGCTCGGTGACGATCACGGGTATTTACGACAAAAACCCGGAACTGCGCATAAGGATCCTATGTTTCACACTGGTGAAAGTTCCGCCGGATCCCGAAAAGCAGAGGCGAAAGGCTGAGAAGAAAGCCCGTAAGGAAGCCGCGAAAGCACGCAAAGAAGCCAAAAAGCAGTACAAAGAGTACCAAAAGACTCACAACGGCGCGAATCACAGACTTCTTGAACTTGCGGAAGAGGAAAACAAAGCGGCTGACGGCAATACCGACAGCGGGGATACCGCCAAAGAGCCTGACAAGGAAAAGCAGGAAGATACGGCTCCCCAAAAGACAAAGGCAGCCAAAGCCTCCAAAGAAAAGCCTCCGAAGAAGAAAAGCAAGCTTCCCGATATCAGTTTCGACATGATAAGGGATTATATCAACAGCGCTTCACCGCCTATAAAACGGCTTTTCAAAAAGATCAGGATAACAGACCTCTATATAGACTGGGTTATCGGCTCGGAGGACGCGGCTGCTACCGCTCTCAAATACGGCGGGATATGCGCGGCGATATACTCGCTGCTGGAATTTCTCAAAGCTTTTTTCAGTGTGAAGATCCGCGAGGTGAACATTGAAGCCGATTTTGAAGCCGAAAAGGACGATATTTTCGCGTACATCACTCTCAAGCTTCGTATCAGCACAGCGGTAGGCTGTGTGATGTGGCTTGCGGTGAGGGTACTGAAAACCTACCTCAGATACAACGGAAAGCAGACAAAAGCCGCTCCGCGCCGCAGACGCGCAAGAGCGTAACGAAAGGAAAACAGACATGGCACAGCATCTTGAAGGACTTATGAACACCTCAATGGAGAAGATCCGCGACCTTGTCGATGTCAACACGATCATCGGCAATCCGATCTCCTCTCCGGACGGCTCGACTATCATTCCGATCTCGAAAGTTTCGTTCGGATTCGTTTCCGGCGGCTCGGATATCCCCTCCAGCGTTCCGAAAGACGTTTTCGCGGGCGGAGCGGGAGCCGGCATCACGATCAAGCCCCAGGCTTTCATCGTTATAAACAAGTCAGGTGAAGCCAAAATTCTCGAACTCGGCGGAAAACAAAGCCCGATCGACGGTCTTATCGACAACGCCCCTGCCCTGCTCAACAAGGTAAAGGAAATGTTCGGAAAGAAGTCCGGCGATGAATCGGACGCCGACTCCGATGACTCCGACGACGCCGAAGCAGAATAATAATACTGCTCACCCGCCGTATATTCCGCGCTCTTTCTGTGCAGAATACCGGTGAGGTGAACATAAATGAAGCTTAAACACGTTATTGCGGCAGCATTCGCCGCTTTGCTCTCATTCCCGGTATCAGTCCGCGCCGAGGAAACAGCTCTTCCCGCGCCGCCGGAGCTTTCGGCGGAATGTGCGGTCGTGATGAATGCCGATACTCTCGGTGTGCTGTACGGATTTGACGAGTCGAAGCGCCGCGCTATGGCGAGTACCACGAAGATCATGACCGCGCTGCTGACGCTTGAAGCCGGAGACCTTGACCGCTCGTTCACTGCCGACAGCATGGCGATACGGGTAGAGGGAACTTCAATGGGACTGCGGGAGGGCGATATCGTGACCCGCAGAGCGCTGGTTTACGGTATGCTGCTGCCCTCCGGGAACGACGCCGCGAATGCTGCGGCAGTGAGCGTTTCCGGCAGTCTCACGGCTTTTGCGGAGCTTATGAACAAACGAGCCGCGCAGATAGGCATGAATGACACGCATTTTGTGACTCCCTCCGGTCTGGACGCGCCGGGACACTATACCACCGCCTACGATATGGCTCTGCTGACCGCGGAAGCGCTGAAAAACGAGGATTTCCGCAGTATATGCGGGTTGCAGTCGGCAAAGACGGAATTCGGAGATCCTCCCGTTCCGCGCACTCTGTACAACTCCAACAAGCTGCTGAAGCTGTACGACGGCTGTATCGGCGTGAAAACCGGCTTTACCGACAATGCAAGGCGGTGTCTTGTTTCGGCGGCAGAACGGGACGGCTGCACCCTTATCGCGGTAACGCTGAACGCGCCGGACGACTGGAACGATCACAGGAAGCTGCTGGATCTCGGTTTTGAGCGGGTGAAGCCCTACGATGTGCGTATCGGCGCTTTCTCTGCGGAAGTCGTCGGCGGAAGTGCGGACAGCATCACTATCGTTCCCGCAGAGGACGTGACTATGGGATTCACGGAAAGCGAACGGAAGAACCTGCTTGTACGCTGCGCAGTACCGGAGTTCGTATATGCGGATATAACGGAAGGCGATGTTCTCGGCTACGCGGAAGTACGGCTGAATGACAGGCTGCTGCGCCGGGTGGAAATGATAGCTTCGGAGAACGTTTCGCGGAAAAAGCCGCAGACTGCTCTCGGCTGGCTTATCGGACTGTTCTCCGGCGGAGTGCTGAAATTTGATTAGGTAACAAATATGGAAAAAGTAAGAATACAGAAGATCATATCCGACAGCGGTTACTGCTCGCGCCGCAAAGCCGAACAGCTTATCGCCGACGGTCATGTAAAACTCAACGGTCACCCGGTAAAACTCGGTGACAAAGCCGATCCGAAAACCGACATCATCACGGTAGGCGGCGAGCGCATAAAAGCAGGGGGTGTCACCCTGCGCTACATAAAGCTGTACAAGCCGCGGGGCTACGTCACCACAATGCAGGACGAGCAGGGGCGCAAAAGCGTCACGGAACTGCTGGACGGTATCGAGGAGCGGGTTTACCCGGTGGGGCGGCTTGACCGCAACTCCGAGGGACTGCTTCTGCTGACCAACGACGGTAACTTTGCAAACGACATCATGCACCCACGGAAGCATATCCCCAAGACCTACCGCGTGACCGTTGCCGAAAAGGTGACGGAGGACGTTATCAACAGGCTGATGACCGGCGTGGAGATCGAAGAAAACGTGATGACGGCGCCCTGTGAAGTAACGGTCGTTACCGAGGAGCAGGAACGCACCGTACTGCAATTCACGATCTACGAGGGCAAGAACCGACAGATACGCCGTATGTGCGAGGCTGTGCAGCTTACGGTCAGACGGCTGCGCAGAGTGAACATAGGCGGTGTGAAGCTTGGTATGCTAAAACCCGGCGAATACGCGGATCTCACAAAGCAGGAAATGCAGAATCTCCGCAGCGCAATGGGAGTTTCGGCAAAGACGGAATACGGCGGCAGCAAAAGCCGCAGGACAGGAGGAAAACGCTGATGGTAACTATTCTCAGAGATACCGAAATTGCCGACAAGCTTGTTTTCAATATGGAAGAGGACGGCAGACGGGTCGGCGGCATTACCGCGAAGCTCACCAATGACGGAGATCTTCTCATAACTGCCCTTGACAGCGAACTCGAGCTGTATTACGACGGACTTTGCCGTACCGTACTCGCTTACGCAAATATGCGCGGTGTTGACCGCGCCGTGTTCGACATCACCGACGAGCGCCAGCTTTACAGACTGCGCGGTTTCGGCTTTATACCCAAAGACGGCAAGGTACTTGACAGTATCACGGATTTCTTCTCGAAAGAGTGCAGCTGATATGACGGAAAAGACCTGCTTCACAGCAGGTCTTTCAGTCTGTCGAAAAAGTTCCTTTTTCGACAGACGTCCTACGCGGACAGCGCCAGCCTACGCGGCTGGACCGCGCCAGCGTGACGCTGGACCCATGCCGTTTCACGGAGATTCGTAACTCTGCAAACAGAACACCCGATACAGCTTTATTGACAAACAGAAAGACCTGCTTCACAGCAGGTCTTTTCTATTACTGACGCGCAGCGCAGGAGTTTACTTTATCTCTGCGTGATAATCCTGGAGGGACTTCACACCGATATGGGTGTTGGTTCTGACAGCGCGGATACCCTCGGCGCTCGCCTTTGCGGCTGCCATTGTGGTGATGTAGGGTATGCGGTGCTTTATCGCCGACTGGCGGATATAGCTGTCATTGTGGGCACTGGTCTTGCCCGCGGGAGTGTTGATTATCAGCTGTATCTCGCCGTTTGTGATGCAGTCGGTGATGTTGGGTCTGCCCTCGTAGAGCTTGTTCACGCGCTCTGCTTTGATGCCTGCGCCGACGATCATCTCGTAGGTCTTGCCGGTGGCGAGAATACGGAATCCGAGTTCGTCGAACGCTTTCGCTATCTCGATAAGGTCGCCCTTGTCGCGGTCACACACGCTGAGCAGCACCGTTCCCTCCGAGGGCAGACGTGTCTGAGTAGCTTCCTCGGCCTTGTAGTACGCTTCACCGAATGACTTCGAGATACCGAGGACTTCGCCCGTAGAGCGCATCTCGGGTCCGAGAACCGGATCGACTTCCTGGAACATATTGAACGGGAATACAGCTTCCTTTACACCGTAGTGCGGGATATCACGGTCTTTGAGTTCCGGTACGGGAGAGGGTTTTCCGGTAAGTTCAGAGGTCATTATCTCGGTAGCTATGCGCACCATGTTTATACTGCACACCTTTGATACCAGCGGAACGGTGCGGGAAGCACGGGGATTGGCTTCAAGCACATAAACCGTGTCGTCCTCGATAGCGTACTGCATATTCATCAGACCGCAGACATTCATCTCAACCGCTATCTTGCGGGTGTAGTCCTTGATAGTGTCGATGTGCTTCTGACTGAGATTCTTCGACGGGAGTATGCACGCAGAGTCGCCGGAATGAACGCCCGCAAGCTCGATATGCTCCATGACCGCCGGTACAAAGCAGTGCTTGCCGTCGGATATCGCGTCCGCTTCGCACTCGGTGGCGTTGTGCAGGAAACGGTCGATCAGTATCGGTCTGTCGGGGGTAACACCTACCGCAGCCGACATATACACTCTCATCATCTCGTCGTCATGCACTATCTCCATGCCTCTGCCGCCGAGAACGTAGGACGGGCGCACCATGACCGGGTAGCCTATCTTGTTCGCTATTGCAAGCGCATCATCAACGGTGACTGCCATTCCGGATTCCGGCATAGGAATGCCAAGCTTGTCCATCATAGCGCGGAAGTGATCTCTGTCCTCCGCAAGGTCGATGGTTTCGGGGGAAGTGCCGAGTATGCGCACACCGTTCTTTTTCAGGTCTGCCGCGAGGTTGAGAGGAGTCTGACCGCCGAACTGAGCAATGACTCCCACAGGCTTCTCCTTCTCGTAGATGCTCAGTACATCTTCGAGGGTAAGCGGCTCGAAGTACAGCTTATCCGATGTATCGTAGTCGGTGGAGACGGTTTCGGGGTTGCAGTTGACGATTATCGACTCAAATCCCAGCTTTTTGAGTGCCAGAGCCGCGTGAACGCAGCAGTAGTCGAACTCGATGCCCTGCCCTATGCGGTTGGGACCTCCGCCGAGTATCATTATCTTCTGTTTGTCGGTATTTACGGGACTTTCGTCCTTGTCGAGGTGGTAGGTGGAGTAGTAGTAAGCGCTGTTCTCGGTGCCGCTTACATGAATGCCCTCCCACGCTTCCTTTATACCGAGCCTGTTTCTCTCGGCACGGATATCGTCCTCTTTCACACCGAGGAGCTGCGAGAGGTAGCGGTCGCTGAAACCGTCAAGCTTAGCCTGCTTCAGCACATCGGGAGCCGGGAGACTTCCCTTGCCGGTGAGCAGTTTTTCTTCCTCATCAACAAGTTCCTTCATCTGCTCGATGAACCACTTCTTTATCTTTGTGAGGTCATGCAGTTCATCGACTGTCGCGCCCTTGCGCAGAGCCTCATACATGACGAACTGCCGCTCGCTGGTTGGATAGGTAAGCTTGCGGAGCAGTTCTTCCTTGCTGAGATCGTGGAAGTTTTTAGCGAAGCCGAGACCGTAGCGGCCTGTTTCGAGGCTGCGGATAGCTTTCTGGAAGGCTTCCTTGTAGGTCTTGCCGATACTCATTACCTCACCGACAGCGCGCATCTGAGTTCCGAGCTTGTCCTCGGCACCTTTGAACTTCTCAAATGCCCAGCGCGCGAACTTAATAACGACATAGTCGCCGCCGGGAACGTACTTATCAAGCGTTCCGTACTTGCCGCAGGGGATATCGTGCAGTGTAAGACCGCAGGCGAGCATTGCGGAAACGAGCGCTATCGGGAAACCTGTCGCCTTTGAAGCAAGTGCGGAGGAACGCGATGTACGCGGGTTTATCTCGATGACCACGATACGTCCGCTCTCGGGATCGCGCGCGAACTGACAGTTGCAGCCGCCTATGACCTCGACAGACCTTACTATCCTGTATGAATACTCCTGTAACTGCTTCTGCACGTCCTCGGGTATGGTCAGCATAGGTGCGGAACAGAAAGAGTCGCCGGTATGAACGCCGATAGGGTCGATGTTCTCGATGAAGCATACGGTGATGACGTTATCTTCCGCGTCGCGGACGACTTCAAGTTCAAGCTCCTCCCAGCCGCTTATGGACTCCTCCACAAGCACCTGACCGACGAGACTTGCCTGCAAGCCGCGTGCGCAGACAACTTTCAGTTCATCTACGTTATACACAAGACCGCCGCCTGCGCCGCCCATTGTATAAGCCGGGCGCAGAACCACGGGATAGCGCAGTTTATCCGCGATAGCGACAGCTTCCTCCACGGAATATGCCACTTCGCTTCTCGGCATTTCGATACCGAGTTTCTGCATGGTGTGCTTGAACTCGATCCTGTCCTCGCCGCGCTCGATAGCGTCAACCTGCACACCGATGACTTCAACGCCGTACTTGTCGAGAACGCCGGCTTTTGAAAGTTCGGAGCAAAGGTTGAGTCCCGACTGACCGCCGAGGTTCGGCAGAAGCGCATCGGGGCGCTCTTTCTCGATTATCTGTGTCAGACGCGCGAGGTTGAGCGGCTCGATGTAGGTAATATCCGCAACGTCCGGATCTGTCATAATTGTAGCGGGATTTGAGTTTACGAGAACAATTTCATATCCGAGCTTTCTTAGCGCCTTACACGCCTGAGTGCCGGAATAGTCGAACTCGCAAGCCTGTCCTATGATAATTGGTCCCGAACCGATTATCATAATTTTGTTGATGTCCTGTCTTTTTGGCATAAGCCATTCCCCCGTTCATGATATACAAATTACATACTAATATATAATATCATATTATGCTGAAAATTGCAAGATTTTTTATTGGTTTTTGCAAAAAAAATTCCCCTGCGGCGGCGGGGAATTTTATAGATGTTGTATAAAGGCAATACCGCACAAATAGACGCACGCTCTTTGTGCGGTATTGCCTAAACGATATCAGTATTCAACTCCGTACAGCGCACGGTATGCTTTCATAGCGTCGAGGTACTGCTTCCCCTCGACCACACCGTTTTCGATAGCGTCTATGATATCGTTTATGGTGACTATGGAATAAACCTTTACTCCGAACTCCTTATAAGCGGACTGAACGGCGCTCATATCGCTGTCGAGCGCTTTTTCCATACGGTCAACGGTTATGACCATACCGGTGATATTGACATCGGCGGCATCTTTGAGTTTTGGGAGGACTTCACGGAGAGCTTTTCCGGAGGTCATAACATCCTCGATGATAACGACTTTTTCACCGTCGGTTAGTTGTTTACCGACGAAAACGCCGCCCTCGCCGTGATCTTTGGCTTCTTTGCGGTCAAAGCAATAATTGACCTCAACGCCGAACTTATCGTAGAGGGCAACGGCGGCGCTTACTGAAAGGGGGATCCCTTTATAAGCGGGTCCGAAGAGGGTATCGGCTTCGATGCCGTTTTCTTTGATGCACTCGGCGTAGTACTTGCCGAGCTGAGAGAGATGCGCGCCGGTCTTGTAGTTGCCGGTGTTGACGAAATAGGGGGCTTTTCTGCCGCTTTTGAGGGTAAAGTCACCGAAGGTGAGGACGCCGCAGTCTGCCATAAACTTGATGAAACTTTCTTTGTAAGTCATAGAGAACATCCTTTCGTAAAACGATCTAAAAAGTATTATAGCACAAACCGTCGGAAAAATCAATAGGCAGAGAGCGAATAAGTAACACTGACTTCTCCGCAGAATATCGGCACAGATGTGCGCAATGTACTCTGCCCGCTGCACAGACGAGTAGCTTTTAGGAGATGACCGGATCTCCGTGAAACGGCATGGGTGCAGGGTCACGCTGGCGGGGGTGAAACGGGAGCTAACCACCCATAAAGAACTTTCCATATTTCCTTTGGCAGCGCGGGTTCTCACGCTGCCTTTTTGTTGTAATCTCTGCTGTCAACGGTCGCAGTGACGACATACACGCCGAAACGGAAGCAAATCTCGACTTCCTGCTCACGGTAGCCATTTGACTTGTCTGCTTTATGAACGATGATCTTTTCAACAAATTCGTGCATCAGCTTCGGTGTAAGCTCCGAAATATGCTCATGCTTGCGAACGATCTGAAGGAAGTGGGAAATGTCGCTGCTTTTCTGCTCTTTGGCTTAGATAAATTCACGGAGTTTCACGACTTCCGCTTTCAGCTTATTCTGCTCGTCGGTGTAGCATGCCGACATCTGAGCAAACCGCTCATCGTTGATCTTGCCGAGAACATTGTCCTCATAGAGCCGTGTGAACAGCTTGTCAAGTTCTTCAATACGCCGTTCGTCCTTTGAGAGAAGCCGCTTTGCTTTCTTGACTTCATCGAGGTGAGAAGCTGCTGACTGCTCCATTGATCGCTGAACAAATGCATCCTCATCGTCGTGGACAGCACTGAGAAGCTTGTTTATCTCGCCCAACACGATCTCACCAAGTATGCAAGTCCTGATGTAATGCGCGGAACACTCATAATCACCCTTCATAATAAAGGACATTATAAGACGAAATGTAAAGGCTAAAACCGCTGCATTTCTGATCTTTCAGATAATTCGTAAGAATAGACAGGTTAAGGCTTTTTCAGTCTGTGGAGGTTGGTAGTTTTGCCTCTTCCCTGCACTTCTAAGATTAAATTATAGTGATCCGAAAAACACCTCTCATAAATAGGGAAAATAAATTGCGATTTTTAAAGGCAGTTAGCATAGGCTTTTTGCAAATTATTTGAAAGTTCGTGCAAGATGCTGAGTAAAGGACTTTAGCGAGCCGTTCCTTTGTGCATTTTTCGCCTATCCCGTAGTTCCCGCAATTCAGAAATCGACCGCCCGATAAAAGGTCTCTCATTATAATGGAGATTTAAAAC